>JBMNOA010000079.1:0-5501 GCA_050942825.1 Bacillota bacterium | reverse complement strand
CTTTCAATATTTTCTGAGGAGGATGCAGACATGATGATTCGCAACATGTTCGCTGAGGACATCAACAGACAAATCAATGGTGTCATCAAAGTCGATCAGGATACAACGGACGTTATCGAGCAGGAAGTTCGAGAGTACGTCATCACAAAAGAATTGAAGAAGCACTTCATCAGCTTCTTTGACTACTATAGCGACTCCTTTGATAAACCTACGGACGATATCGGCGTGTGGATCTCCGGTTTCTTTGGAAGTGGTAAATCTCATTTCCTGAAGATGCTTTCCTACATCCTTGAGAACAAGTCTGTTGGTGGTGTTCCTACGGTCGAAATGTTCCGCAAAAAGTTTGCGGATGATCCTGCCACGTTTATGCTGATCGACAAAGCTACCCGTGGCAAAACCGAGACCATTCTTTTCAATATCGACATTGAAGGCTCTATCAACAAGGACAAGACTGCGGTGCTCCGCGTCTTCGCAAAGATGTTCTATAACCACCTTGGCTTCTTTGGCGAGAACCTGAAGGTTGCCATGCTGGAGCAGTACATTGATCAGCTTGGTAAGACCGAAGAATTCCGTCGCGTCTTTGAGGCCAAGAAGGGCAAGTCTTGGGTTGACCAGAGAAAAGCCTTTGCGTTCAATGGCAAGTTTATCATTCCTACGCTGATGGAAGTTCTGGACATGAGCGAGGAGGATGCAAAGCGCTGGTTCAACGACAAGACTGCGGTCGAGTTTTCCATTGCCCAGCTGGTCGAAGATATCAAAGCTTACGTGAAAAAGCAGCCAAAGGACTTCAGGCTTATCTTCCTGATTGACGAAGTTGGTCAGTACGTCGGAACGGATACCGACATGCTCCTGAACCTCCAGTCTCTGACTGAGAAGATTGGCAGCGAATGCGGTGGTAAGGTTTGGGTCATGTGCACCGGTCAGGAAGCCATTGATGAGATCATCAAGGTTCGCGCTGATGAATTCTCCAGAATTCAGGCTCGTTTCAAAACCCGGCTCTCCCTGTCTTCCTCCTCAGTGGATGAAGTTATCCAGAAGCGTATCCTGAAGAAAAAGCCCGATGTCGAGAAGCAGCTGGAAGGCCTTTATCATGAAAATGATTCTGTCCTTCGCAACCTCTTCAGCTTTACGGATTCCATTCTGGATATCAAGGGCTTTACCGGAGCAAACGAGTTCGCAGTGAACTTCCCGTTTGTGCCGTATCAGTTCATCATCATGCAGAAGGTCTTCGCTGAGATCCGTAAGCACGGCAATTCAGGCAAGCATCTCTCCGGTGGTGAGCGATCCATGCTGTCCGGGTTCCAAGAAGCCGCGCAAAAGATTCAGGATCAGGACGAATACGCGCTGGTTCCGTTCTTCCGCTTCTACGATACCGTACATACCTTCCTTGACAGTTCCATTCGCCGTGTGATCGAGCGCTGCCAGAACGCAGCGGATATTGGCGCGGGAATCGAGGCTATGGACGTTGATGTTCTGAAGCTCTTGTACCTGATCCGCTATGTGGATGACATCCCTGCCAACGTGGACAACATTGTTATCCTGATGGCCGATGATATCCGCACAGATAAGATCGTTCTCCGCGAGAAGGTCAGAGAGTCCCTGAACCGGCTCATGAGCCAGAACTACATCGGCAGAACCGGAGACACTTATAACTTCCTGACCGATGAGGAGCAGGACATCCAGAAGGATATCAAGAATACCAACGTGGATACAGCATCTATCGTTGAGCGCATTGCTCAAATGATCTACGCTGATATCTACCAGACAAAGAAATATCGCTACGGCAAGTATGACTTCGACTTCGATAAGATGGTTGACGGCGTGACCACGGGTGCAGTGACCGGTGGTATGAAGCTGCGCTTCCTGACGGTCGCAACCGATGCCGTGGAGAAATCTGAGCTGCGCCTTATGACGGAATCTAAGGGGCAGGCTATTGTCGTTCTTTCCGGTACTTCCTACTATGAGGCGTTGGAAAGTGCCATGAAGATCCGCAAGTTCGTGAAGCAGCGAAACGTCTCCCAGCTTCCGAAGTCCATGCAGGACATCATCCGTGACCAGCAGGATGAAGCTGGCAGGTATGAGCTGTCCGCTATGGAGGATCTGAAGAAAGCCATTGTGAATGCAGCCTTCTATGTGGACGGTGAGCATGTTGAGATAAAGAGCGGTGACGCAAAGTCCCGCATTGATCAGGCGCTGGAGTATCTGGTGGCGCACGTTTACAGTGAGCTTGGCCTGATTGAGAAAAACGCCGAGACGGACGCTGACATTATCGAGATCCTGACTGGAAACTTCATTGCCGGAGCAGAACCCAACCGTGATGCAGCTGCAAAGGTCGAGGAATATCTGATCGTTCAGGATAGGACAAAGCTGCCTACCTCCATGTTTGATGTACAGAGCCGCTATCAGGGCATCCCGTATGGCTGGCGTGAGATCGACATTGCTGCGGTTGTAGCTCTGCTTATTAACCAGCAGAAAGTCACCATCAAGTACGGTGGCGCAACAATCCAGCCCAACGATCCGAAGCTTCCAGATATGCTCCGCAAGAAGAGTGAGATCGGCAAAACCAGCATTTCCAAGCGTCAGGTCGTGACTGCGGTCAAGATGAAGGCGGTCAAGGATCTCCTCCGTGAGTACTTTGATGTAATGGATGTACCGGATGATGAAGACGGCCTTGTTGCTTTCATCGTCATGAAGTTTGAGGCGCAGAAGGCTCATTATGAGGCTTTGGAGCAGCGCTATGTACCTAACCGGAGATATCCGGACAAGGGCAAAGTACAGGCGGCAATTCAGCTGGCAACGGAAGTTCTCTCTCAGAAGAAAGACAACATTGCCCTGATTGACCGCGTTCTGAAGCTGGAAGACAAGCTCTTCGACAGCAAGGAAGATCTTCAGGAAGTTGAAAGCTTCTTCAAGACGCAAGTGCAGGTCTTCGATGCAGCAGCTCAGATGGAAGAAGACCTCCGGAATGAGCTGGATTACCTGTCTCACGAGCCAGAAGCCAATGATGCACTTAACAAGATTCGTCTTATCGTTGTGGTGCAGGGAGGCTTTAGCTACAAGAAGATTCCTGAACTGAACGGCCTTATGGCTACTGTCCGAGAAGGCCATGACCGTCTGCTTGCTTCCAAGCGTGAAGAAGTCAGCGACATCATTACGCAGTGCATGGGCGCAGTGCATCAGGCGGCAAATGGAGACTTCAAAGCCAAGGATCTTGTTTCTAAGGCTGATGAATACTACTCTCAGCAGCGTCAGAAAGTCAAGGACTTCCAGAGTCTTGCACTTCTGGACGGCCTCATCCCGCCGATGCTTCAATACAAGGACACTGCGGTAGCAAGGATTGAAGTGGCGGTTGCGCCTCCGAAGCCGGTTGACCCGCCCAAACCGCCTGTAAATCCGGTCAATCCTCCTAAACCCGCACCGAAGAAGGTGATCCGGTCGTATAACCGGTCAGTCATCTTCCCTGCGAAGACAATGGAGACCCCGGAAGAAGTAGACGATTATGTTGAGAAGCTTCGCAGTCAGCTGAAGCAGCTCCTCAAGAACTGTGATGGTATCCAGCTGAAATAAAGAAAGTAGTGAGGAACAGTTGTGAGTGATGCTTTAAGGACAGTGCTGATAAGCCTTGGAACAAGCCTTATCGTCAGCCTTATTACCTTTATCCTTGGCTTGAGATCCGGCAAGAACCAAGCGGACAGGCAAAAAATGCAGGAGCTTTACAAAAAGCTCTATAGCCATTTCTCAGAACTCAAAAAGTCTATCGAGGAAGATAGATGCAGAACATGGGAGAGCTATGATCACATAGAAAAAGGTAATCGGATCATATACACCCCGCCTGTGCGAAAGCTTGAAATGTCCGGAGACCTAATATTCTTGAAGAAGAGGATAGCTGAAAAAGCAACTGCTCTTGAGGTTAAGGTACTCAGCTTCGGCTCGGATAAGGATTATTTGGCGAAAGACATACATGTTGTGCTTCTCGACAATCTTTCACTCTTAAAGGAAGGGTATGCTTTTGAAGAATACTCTCACAACAAGGGCAAAAGGAATGCTTTGAAAACGGCTAATCCAACTGGATGTAATGCGTACCGTACTTGCTCATACAAAGATTTCTTTAGCACTGATAAACTCAAGAAATTGTTGGATGAGTGGGATTCCAAGAAAGATTACGCACTGAAGTTCAGCTCAAAGGGGAATCCACCAGATTATTCTTTCTGCCTTTACCCGGATAGTTTGAATGTATCGGTCAATGATTTCATTCAAGCGCTTGTAAAAGACTTTGGTGAGAAGGTCAAGGGATACCGTGACACAGAAGCGACAAAGAAGCAGTTGCTCAAAGATATTGACAATCTTCTGAAGAAACTTCGCAAGAGGGCCGTGGAGCCGTTTACTTTTTGGGAAACATTCTTCGGTGCGTTTGCAGATTTATTCAGATAATCATGAGGTGCTAAATGGACAAGAATGCTATCAAGAAATATGCAGTATGGGCAAGACGGGAACTGATTTCCCGCGTAAGCCAGAGAGCTGCCTTGTATGAGATAACCGATAAAGGCTATGGGGACGCTTCTGCGGATAGCGTTCTTGGCCGCGTCATGTCTGCTGAAGAGAAACGTCAGCGTCAGGCTCTGATTGCTCAGATCCGCGAAAAAGGTTATGAGCAGGTCATGGAGGAGATCGCCTACACTTGGTTCAACCGGTTCATTGCCCTCCGGTTCATGGAGGTAAATGGCTATCTTCCTTCCCGTGTTCGTGTCTTCACGGATGATGAGAACAACTTCAAGCCTCAGATTTTGGCCGAAGCAATCAACATGGAGCTTGACGGGCTGGATATGGAGAAAGTCTATGCTCTTAAGAATGCCAACGACGATGATGCGCTCTTTAAGTATATGATTATTGTTCAGTGCAATGCACTCTCCAGCATTCTTCCCGGCATGTTCCAGCGAATTTCAGACTTCACGGAGCTGCTGTTTCCGGACAATCTTTTGCGAGAAGGTAGCGTCATCGAACAGATGGTGACCATGATACCGGAAGAAGACTGGACAGATCAGGTACAGATTATTGGCTGGTTATATCAGTACTACAACACTGAACCCAAGGATAAAGTGTTTGCCGGCCTTAAGAAAAACATCAAAATAAGCAAAGAAAATATTCCTGCGGCTACGCAACTGTTCACGCCTGACTGGATTGTTCGGTACATGGTGGAGAACTCTCTTGGCCGTTTGTGGCTGGAGGGGCATCCTAACGATGAATTGAAAGCCTCTTGGAAGTACTATCTGGATGAAGCGGAGCAAGAACCGGAAGTGCAGGTGCAGCTTTCCTCGATTCAGAAGGAATATGCTGCCCTGAAGCCGGAAGATATTCTCGCTATCGATCCTTGTCAGGGAAGCGGTCATATTTTGGCCTATATGTTTGATGTTTTGGTGCAGATTTATGAATCTTACGGTTATACTGCGCGTGAGGCGGCTGCCAGCATTGTGGAGCATAACATTTGGGGCTTAGATATTGAT
>JBMNOA010000022.1:0-27838 GCA_050942825.1 Bacillota bacterium | reverse complement strand
TCCGTGCGTTTTGATGGGGGTTCCATGAAAAAAAGACCCGCGAAAGTGTAGAATCACAATCGCGAGTCTTTTTTCTGTCTGCGATCGGTTTAGAAACTGTCCTTTTTCTCCGGGTTATTGAAAATCCCGAACGCCACGCCTGCGGCTATGACCAGCGATATGAACTGATCCCAGCCGGGTATCTCAAACCCGAACCACGTTTTAACCACGAAAAAAAGAAGCGCCGCAAGCGCGCTCCATGCCACCGGGCTTTTCCATCTGGATTGCTCCATTTACTTTTCCTCCCTTATCCTTATCCTTTGTCCCGCGAATATGAGCGACGGGTTTTTCAGATCGTTCAGCTTGGCCAGCGCATCCACGGTCGTCTTGTACCGTTTAGCGATACCCCATAGCGTGTCGCCCTTTTTCACCGTGTAGACCTGATATGTCACGTGTGCGCTTTTCTTGCTAAACACGACATACGTATCGTCGTATTCCACGTCCTTGAGCTTGCCGTAGTGCGTCCATTTCTGCGTTTTAAGATCGGAGATAACCACGCCGTAAGCGACGCCGCGGCTCTCACACACCTTCCCGTAGCCCAGATATACGCCGATATGCCCGTCCTTCCAGACCGCAAGCCCCGCCGTTTCGGGGATATCCCGGATGCCTCCTGACTTTGTGAACTGCGCCTTAAAGGTGTTCGCGCTCCGGTCGGCGTAGCCGGGAATAACCGTCCGAATCGCCTGTACGATAAGGCCGGAGCAGTCCACGATGCGCCGGGGCGGGGAGTACCACTGCTTCGCGCTTTTTAAGAAATACGCCGCCGTTTTCCCGGAACGCCGGGCGTTTGTCCACTTCTTTGCGAGCTCCTCGGTATACAGCTCGCCCTGGCCGCCCAATACGTATCCCCAGCGGTCTTTGTGATAAGTGATACCGCCGTTTTCTTTTTCGACCGGGCTGTCATACCCCGCCATTTTCAGGACTTCCAAAACCAGTTCCTTGTTTGTCATCCGATGTTATCCTCCTTTTTTACCGTCGGCAGTTCGTTCATCTCCGCGACGATATGGTCGATTGCGCCGTTGCCGCCCAGCGCCCTGTACGCCGCGTGCATCTCCTCCAAACTTTCTCGGACGGGCAGCGGGCAGCAGCCAAGGGCGACGTACTTCTCGCAGCCGTGGATGATCCGGTCGCGCAGCATGCACCGGATGCCTGCCTGCACCGCGTCCGCGGTACGGCGGGCGGTTTTCGCGTCCTGAAACAGCCGACGCACCAAAAACGAAAGCCCCGTCAGAATAAGTCCGAACAGGGCTTCCAGCCAGTATCGAGTGATTAATTCAAGCAAAGTATAATCCTCCTAAACCGTTAAGTTTTTCAGTACGCCGTCCACCAGCACCTTGATCTCGCTGACCTGTTTCAGTACACCGTTTACCAGTACGTACTGCTCCGCAACGCTTTTGAGGGAGCCCGAAACCAGCACCTTTAAAGGCGTGCCTATCATGATGAGCGCGGTCGCCGCCGACCACGCGCCACGTACGCCGTACGAATCGTATCCCCTCACGAGGAACTTCCATTGCAGGCCCGGCGTCCAGCCCGTTGTTGATACGGACACCGACGTTGCCGAACCCGATGCGTTCGTACCCACGATCTGGTCGCCGTTGTAGTCCGTTCCGTCAGGGTGCTGCATTTTTACTTCGTACCCGGCGATGTCGCCCGACAAACCACTGTCCGGGTCCCTCGGGCTGGGCGGCGTAAAGGATACGGCGATCGTCTCCCCGGGCGCGTACACGCTCTTGTTAGTGGCAGGCGTGCCTGTCGGTGTGTTCGGCGCTCTGTTTTTCCTGACGGCGGACGAATAGCCCGAATAAACCGTTGAGGCGTAAGCCGATATGGAGCCGACCCGAAACCTTACATATTTCCCGCGGCTCCAGCTGGATATCGTAGCCGACGGAATGTCATAGTAGGTTGACGACGCGCCTACAGTGACTGCCGTTTCGGATGACCAGCTTGAGCCGTCGTCCGAGGACTGGTAGCGCACGTCGTGTCCGGTAATGGGGTTGTTGGTACCGTCGCCGCCTTTGGTCCATGACAAACTCAGCGCGGATTCAAACGCGTTCGGGGTTTGAGACAGGTTTGTGGGCGCGGATGGCGCTGTGGGCGGCGTGTAGGTAATCAGCAGGTCATGGTTTGAAGCCGTCGTGGAAAAACGCTTCGCGTCGCTGGAACCGCTTGTCGTGTTGGGTACGCGCTCCAGCTTGAATATGTGCGCCGGGCTGTTGTTATCCACGATCCACTGGATAAGCGAAGTCACGTTGAAGCTCCTGTCCCCGGCGGACGTGCCCGAAAGCTGTACTGTCAGACCCGTCGCGGCCAGTCCGGGCTGCGAGTTCCACGTAAACGCGCCCCAGTTTCCTGAACGCAGCGTTATCAATATGTTTTCTTCCAGCGAGTATCCGCCCGATACCTGCGCCAGCCGTAGCGTCGCGCTGTTGATCACCGAGCCTGCGGGAATCTCGTCGTTGATGCTGTCGAAGTTGAAAAAGCAGTTGTTGACCTTCGAACTGGAATACCGGCCAACATCGCACGACCCCGTATTGGACTGATCCTTGTACTGGCTGTCGATTTCGCAAATGTTTAAGCCAGTTTTATTACACGTCGCCATACTTCAGCCCCCTCTACGGCATGTATTTGACGAACAGCGTACCGTTGGGCTTGCCCGCCGTGGAAGGCGTGCTTCCCGAATAGATATACACGTTGACCACCTGCAGGTCGTCCGTGCCCACGTTGCCCGTGATCTCCAGCGCCGCCAGCGTCGTATGCGTATGATTTCCCGCCGCCTTGCCGTCGATGTCCTGCTTTAAACTCGCGACGGAATACATAAGCGTGCGCTCGTCCGTGAAGCTCCCCGATATGATGCCCGTGGAATCCGCCCGCAGCCTGATAAACGGCATCTGGTGCAGCGTCCCGCCCGCGTTGATATCGTCCTGCGTCAGGGCAGGGTAGGCGGAGGTGTCCGACAGCACCTTGAAGCTGCCCTGCATGAACTCGGTCTCGGTGTTGGTCTGGTTGAGGTTGACCTCGAACACCACGCGCATGTACTGCGTCTGGCCCGCGGGTACGGACGGGATGCCGATGCTCTCCGGCGAGGTGACATAGACCAGCCTGCCGCAGACAAAGAATACGCCAACACCTATGTTCACAGCGGACGCGCCGTCCTGCGCCACCGCGCAGCCGGATATGACGCAGGACTTGTTCACCATCGCCAGCGTATGGCACAGCCCGTCGTCCTGCGATTTGACTTTCTGCTTATCAAATGTAACGCCTCGAATAGCCAATCAAACCCCTCCTTTGAGTTTATCGGTGAGTGTCAGCCTTGCGTCTCCGAACTTAAAAAGCGCCGTTTTGCTGGCGCTCTTCCTGCTGATATAGCTGATATATGTGTCGTGGACGCCGGTTTTTGTTTTTACAATTGCCCGGTCGTACAGCCGCATGTTTGCGGTACCGTACAGCTTTGAATCCGTGAGCATCTCCGCCTCGATCAGGTGGCTGAACTTGTTTTTGGCGAACACGTCCCCGGCCGTCTTCTCCGCGTCCGCCGCGTTCTCGCAGTAAACCGTATCGGCCCTGCCAGAAATGCGGGTTCCCGCTCCGGGGTTTGTACCAAAAGTCCCGTCGTCAAACAGGTAGAATGTAACCACACCGGCGGGTGTTTTTACCGTGACTTTGGATACGCATTCGGAAACCACCGTTTCGTTCAGGCTTAAGACATCCGCCGCCGTCGCGTCGATAATATGCAGGGGAGGGGTTCTGTTCTCAATGCTCACATTCAACGCGTTCGCCGTGAGCTCGAAATCCGTGAATATGTGATGCCGCAGGGCGACATACCGCAAAAACGTGTCCAGGTTATATATCCCGTTTTCGTTATGCGGGGTAATGCCAAGCGGCGTCTGGGTTTTTGCCGTTGCCGCGATATATGGGATATCCGTCATAGCGTCGCCCGAAGCGGCGAAGTTGCCGTTCACGGCGGACAGGATGTAATTCTCCGTCACGGCCTGCGCATCGCCCAGCAGGATGTTTCTTGAGAAGACGCTGCTCACCGGCAGAGACCGCAGCGCGGCCACGCTCGTCTTTTTATCCGCCTCCACGCCGGATACGACGCCGACGTACAGCCCCCGGAGCGCTATATAATCGCCAGCGGCTGCGTTCGGGGCAGAAGCGAAGCGAAACTCGCTCTGCGCCGCCGCGGTAGCGTCCTCGTTAATTTCATAGCTTACGAGCACAGCCGCGTCTTTAACCTTCAAGTCTGTTTTGGATAATATGTATGCCGTCAGATTCTCCACCCCTTTAAAACTATCAACTGTCCACTGTCAACTATCAACTGTTTACACCGCCTTATATGAAGTAAACACCGTTATGACCGATTTAGAGCTGATTTCGTTATCGGCGCTCAAACTCAGCGTCGACAGCCCTTTCGGCAGCTTGAAGAAGTTATCGTTCTCCACCGATATGCACCCGATCAGGCTTTCCTCGCTGCCGTCCGGATGCCGCCTGGCAAGCTTCAGGCTGTCGTCCTTCGTGCAGAACACCAGCGTTTCGCCGGTCTCGATCACCGCCGTTACCGCAAGCTGCGAGCGCAGCGCGCCGTTTACGTATAGCGACAGACGTGGGTTGACCAGTTCGCCTTCGGCTTCGAGCATCACCGGCGCTTCGAAATGCCCGTCGTTGAACACCTCGATTGCGTCGGTCGAAAAATCGCTGTAGGCGTATTCATATATTCGGTCGTACCGGAGCTCCATGCCGGTTTTCTCGGCCACAACGCGCAGGTTTTCGCGCTTGTACCACGCGCTCTTCAGGGTGATCGCGACGTCGCATTCCATCCGCCCGCCTTTGATTTCACTCTTTGATACGCTTTCCACCTCGGCGTCAGCCAGGAACTCGCTGCTTGCCGTTTCATACCTCGGCGCGTATACGAGCCGCATAACGTCTGACGCGGCGATGAAGTTGACCAGCGCGCGATACCCGTCGTATGCCCGCGCTGCGTCAAATACGATTACGCCGATGAAGGAGCGCAGGGGAAACACCTCACTGACCACACGCGCCGCGTCGCCGGTCAGTTCATACCCGCGCGACATGGTGAGCCCCAGCCCCGCTGGCGAGCAGAGGAGGGCGCCGCTTTTCAAATCCTGCAGGTTGAACCGCTGCTTCTGCTCGTTTTCCAAATAGAATCTGCGATGCATATTGCCCCCCTTAGTACGCCAAGCCGAGCCTGCGGTTGACCACGTTTACCAGCATGTTGATCTGCCCTTCGTCGAGCGTGCTGGTATGGATGTTCAGCGTTACCGAATTTCCTGAGGTCAACGGTTTACCGGCATACTGCGCATTTACGGATAAATCCGCCTTTGCCCCCTCCACAGCGGCGTTGAGCCTGTCCATCGCGCGGTCAACCAGCGACACGCTGCCCGTTATGCCCTCCGCGAGCCCAAGTCCCATGTTCTTTCCGATGCCCGCGAACACAACCGAAGGCGAATGAATACCAAGAAGGTTCTTGACGCCGTTCACGATGCCGTTGAAGAACCCGGAAATCTTCTGCCACAGCCAGTCGGCAGCCGACTTGATGCCTTCCCAGATTCCCTTTATGAAATCCCAGGCAAGATTCCCGGCCGCTTTGATGAGGTTCCATGCCGCCTCGCCCAGCCCCTTGATGAGCGCCCAGACGATCTCGATGCCCGCCTGAACGATGAGCGGCAGATTGTCGATGATGGCCTGGACGATCTGCGGGATCATGTCGATGACGCCCTGTATGAGCCGGGGGAGAGCTTCGATGATGCCCCTGATCACCGCGAGCGTGATCTTAATGCCCGCTTCAATGATCTTGGGCAGGTTGTCCACGATGGCCTTCACAATCTTCGGAATCATCTCAATAATGCAGGCGATGAGCTGCGGCAGCGCTTCGATGATGCCCAGTATCAGCGACAGCAGTATCTGTATGCCCGCCTCGATGATCTTCGGCAGGTTCTCGACAATCGCCGTGACCACCATCGGGATCATGTCGATAACGGCCTGTATCAGCACCGGCAGGGAAGCCACGATACCGTTGACCACCGCCAGCAGTATCTGCACGCCCGCCTCGATGATGAGCGGCAGACTGTCTATGACCGCCTGCACCAGCATGGGGATCATGTTGATGATAGCCGTAATCAGAACCGGCAGGTTGTCCATGATGCCCTGAACCAGCGCCATTATGAGCCGCAATCCCGCCTGAATGATGAGCGGAAGGTTTTGGATGACCGTTTGCGCTATCTGCGTGATTGCCGCCACAATCGCCGGTATGAGCTGCGGGATGCTCTGCGTGATGCCTTGTATCAGTGCAATCAGAATCTGTATTCCCGCCGATATGATGACCGGAAGGCTTTTGAGGATCGTCGCGGCAAGCTGCGACAGCATGTCCGCAGCCATCTTCGCGAGCGCCGGAGCGTTGCTTGATATGGCGTCGATGATACTCTCAAACAAACCAATCGCTGCGTTGAGTAGCGTCGGCAATACCTGCGGCAGGCTCTCTACGACGGCATTAGCCAAAGTCCCGATGATCTTCGCTGCCTGTGCGGCAAGCTGCGGCAGAGCGTTTGCAATCCTGCTCCCGATATCCGTCAGCATCGCTGAGACTCCGTCTCCAACCTTGCTCCAGTCGCCGGTCTGTATCGCCTGCGTGACCGACGCCGCCACGACGCGGAGATTGTCCGCGAGCGCGCCAAGCGCCGGAGCGACCGCCGCGCCCAGCGTCTGTGTCAGCGCCGTGCCGGTGGCTTTGAGCCGCTGCATCTTATCGTCGAAATCGCCGAGCGCCGTAACGCTTTCGTCGCTCAGCACCACGCCGAGCTCATTTGCTTCATCCGCCAGCCTGGAAAGCTCGTCCGACCCAGCCGCGATCAACGGATTTAATTCCTTGGCGTTCTTGCCGAACAGCTGCATGGCCAGCGCGTCGCGCTCGGTTTCGTTCGTCACCTTGCCCAAAGCGTCGATGGTATCGAGCCAGATTTGCTTGCTGTTCTTGAGGCTCCCGTCCGAATTCCTGATGGAAACGCCGAGCGCCTTGAACGCCTCGGCCTGCGCGCCCGTGCCGTCTCGGGCGGCGTCCATGCTGCGGGTGAGCTTGAACATGGAATCCGTCATGGTTTCCAGAGGCACGTCCACAAACCGCGCCGCGTATTCCATCTCCTGCAGGGTCTTCGTGCTGATCCCCGTCTTATTCGACAGCGTGCTGAGTTCGTCTGCCGCTTCGCCGGCTTTAAGTGTCATCTTGACCACGGCGGTTCCGGCAGCAGCAGCCGCGGCTCCCACCGCGGCGATCCCCGCGGCAGCCGCTTTTCCGATGCCGCCCGCTATGCCTGACAGAACGCCGGAGAACTTATGCGCTTTTTCGCCCGCGTTCTCCATATCCCGCCCGGCGGCCTGCGCCTTGTCCCCGACGTCGGCGACCTTATCGTCCGTCCGATCGGCTGTAGAACAAAGCTGAGACAGCTCATTTTCAAACCTGTTGACTTCTCCTTCGGCTTTGGCGACCTCTCGGGTGAACGCCCGGTACTGCTCGTCCGATATCTGGCCGCTTGCGAACTGCCGCTCCACCTGCGCCTGCGCGGCCCGGAGCGTTTCCAGCTTTTCCTTCGCGTTGGCCACCGCCCTGGCGAGCAGTTCCTGCTTCTGCGCGACGAGTTCCGCGTTGCCCGGATTGAGTTTCAGGAGGGAATCCACCTGTTTGAGCTCGCTTTGCAGGCTGCGCGCTTTCTTGTTGACGTCCTCGAGCGCCTTGCCGAGCCCGGTCGTGTTCGCGCCGATTTCTACCGTTATGCCCTTGATGGTCGCCGCCACGCGATTCCCTCCCTTCCGTTTTTTTGCAACATAAAAAGGCCTTCGATTGAAGACCCTTTTTGTCATCGGAACAATCAGAACTGATTCAATATATCGTGATGGCCGACATCCGCCAAAACGATTATGTCATGGCCATCATAGAACCATATCATGCGTATATCCATGTTTACGCTGCACTCGAATAAGTCTGCCGTGCCCTGGATGCGCTTGGTTCTCAGCGACGGGTGCGCGGGGTTTTCGCTCAAAAGCTTCAGCTTGTTCTTCAGCTGAGACTTTTCATCGGCGCTCAGCTTGTTGTAGCGCTTTTTGAACCTCTCTGTAAACGTAAAACGGTACGGCATCGTCAGGACTCCAGCTCATCCATCAGGCTGTCGATACTGTCAAACACAGGCTGAGTCCCGCTCGCGATCTTTGTTTTTGCGTCCCTGATCTCTTCCCGCAGCTCTTCAACGAGTTTTTTAGGGTATACGACGACGGGTATGAGCTGGATCACGCCGTCCTTTTCAGTTATTTCGAGCTTATCGCCTTCCTTGATGCCCAGTTTCGTCACCAGTTCTTTCGGTATCGTCACCTGCGACTTTGCGCGAAGCTCCGCCAGCATTGCATTCACCTCCCGTGAACTTAGTAAGAATATCATACTTTCTTACTAATAGTATACCCAGATATCCGTGAAAATGCAACGCTTATATCGCCAATAAATCGATATCCGCCTGCGTGGCGTCTTTGACGCTGCTTTTGGCTTCCGTCAAAAACTCCGCATACGAAAGCAAGTCGGAGAAGGCCAGCTCGTCCAGCTCGTGGAACGAGAGCCCCGCCGACTTGCCAAGGTACAGCGCGTCGCGCCAGTCTACGCGTTTTGAACCGCCGCCGGCTTCGGTACGCCCAGCATAAGAAAAAAATTGTCGTTCACCAGTTCCATCACGGTGTTGGAAGCCTCGGCCGCATCGTATTCCTCCAGCGCGTCGCACCATTCCTCAAAAGGCGGTATGCTTTTGTCTGCCGCGTACGCGAACGTCCAGAGCATCCTGCGGATGATGGCGGTAAACTCGAAGATGTTTGTTTTTTGCAGCACGTCCAGCGCGTTGCCGTCGTCGATCCTCGAAAATTCGCCCCGCAGCTTCTCCATGTCCGCCAGCCTCTTGAGGTCGGCCTGGAAGTCCGGCGCATCTTCGCCGGAAAGCCGGGCGCGGCGGTAATAGAACAGAAAATTGGCGGACGGTTTCAGCGGCAGAGCCTGTCCGTTGATTTTAATCGTTTTCAGCATGTTTAATCACCTTCATCCCGCGGGCGCGGCGAACTCATACACCGACGTGTAGAAGCCCGAATACGCCGATTCGTTCAAAGCGCTCTTTACCAGTACCGCCTTGACCATTCCGTCGAGCTTTCGGGGTACGGCCACAAAGGAAAGCGTGTCCGTCGTCGGCTCGATCGTCCCTTTGACGGTGTTCGCGTCCACGTTAGGGCGGGAAGCAAGGCACTCGTAGAACACGAACCGCCTCGGCTGCAGGTCGCCCTGCACCTCGAACAAAAGCGCGAACGGCGTCTGCACCGCGTCCATGTGCTCGAACAGAGCGCCGTTGTCGTCCTCGGTGAAACCAAGGCAGTCTTTCAGGAAAGACGCGGGGATGTCCGCGATGGTCATCTCGCCCTCGTAGCCCTGGTTGGCGTCTTTGGTAAAGTAGGCGACGTCGTCGGCGTAGAACTCCGCGCGTTCGCCTTTGGGTTTGAGCGTCAGCGACACCTGGCCCGGAAACGGCGTGGGTACGGCGTACCCGGATTCGGTGACTTTGGCGTAATGGGCGTTTCGAAGCCCGAATTTGACTTTGTTATCCGGCATTGTTTTGCCCTCCGATCAGTTGTATTTCATATATGACCTCGACGAGCTTTTCGCTCTCGAGATACGTTTCGGCCTTTTCGTACACGAGGCCGTGGGAATCAAAAATGCCCTCGAGTTTCTCCTCAAGGGCGATGTCCTTTTTCTCCGTGTACAGTTCCACCTGGTAGTTGTTCCGCTTCAGGTACACCTTCGAATCCGCCGCAAAATTGTCCGAGTGCGAGAACACATAGACGATGTAGGGCGGGGCCTGCGGTTTTAAAAACGCGTTCCGTGCTACCGGAACACCGGCTTCAGATAGCATCTGCGCAAGGAAAGCGCTCATCGCTTCACCGCCTCCTCGATTTTCCTCTCAAACTCCGGCAGCAGCTTGTCGCAGGCGGGGCGGATGTGCGGTTTTCCGGAGACCCTGCCGCCGTTTCGTTTCGCGTGGCCATACTCGACAAGGTGCGCGATGGAATACCGCTTGGGGTTGCAGACGAGCTTGGCGTACCCTTCCCTCGACCGTGTGCGTTCGCCGAGCTGACGGACGGTCCAGCCCTTGGCATATTTGCCTGTACGTTTAGGTGCGGCCGCCCGGATTTCCCTGACCATGGCGTCCGCCGTGCTGTCCACGATTTGAGGGATCGCTTCCTCAACCTCCCCGGTATACTCGAGCATGGCGTCCATAACGGCGTCCGCCAGACCGTTGATATCCGTCATACCGGCACCTCATTGCACATTAGGATAAGAGACTCGCATCGCTCCTCGGGATCGATGGCCGACAGCACCTCAAAAACCCTGCCGCCGAACACCACGCGTGAATCTGTTGTGATACCCGGCAGATAGCGAATGGTGATCCTTGTGGTGACCTCTGTGTTTTCCTGCCTGGCCGCGAAATACTCCCTGCCCGAAAGCGGCTCGATACGCGCCCATACAGTGGCGATGTCCGTCCAGTTTTCTGTATGCTGCTTCAAGTCGTCCTCTATAACGGTTTTTTGCTGTAGCGTCACCCGGTGCCGTAAGTCTCCGATCTTCATGTCACCAAGACTCCTTTCTATACGCGAACAGCATGCCGCGCAGCGTATTCATGAGCGCCACGATATCGAGGCTTTCGCGCTGCTCGTACATGACGGTGACCGCGTAATATATGGCCTGCTTCACCGTTTCAGGTACTTGCTCAAACTCGCTTAGCGGGAAACGGAGGATACCGCCCACGATATCCTCCGCCGCCGTAATAAAGCTTTCAATCAGCGCGTCCTCGTCGCCGGACTCGACTCTTAACCACTCCTTCGTTTTTTCAAGCGTTACGATCAAGCGCGCCCATCTCCTACGACTTCATTTGTAAAACTTTAACACCTTCGGCCAGTATGAGCTTGCCGTCCACGCGCTGCGTCGCCATGGAACCGACCTGCCCGGTTGCGGCGTACAGCTCGTTCAGCCGCTTGAACGCGCGTCCCTGCCTGTCCGCCACCCAGTAGTAGCCGAAATCGCCGAACGCGATCGCTTTTGCGGCCGGCGCAATGACCGGCACATACGCGGAAGTTCTGACCGGACGGTTCAGTATGGTGTCCGGTGTGTTTGCCGTAACCGAAGGCTGCCACAGGTACTGCCCGTTGTTGTCCTTGAGCTTGCGTATCGCCTTGACCGTCGCGTCGTTCATCACGAACACGGCGTTCCTGCGGTACGGGGATTTCAGGGAATAGAACAGATCCATGACATCGTCCATCGTGATAGACGCGCCGGCTGTGGTGACGCCGATCTCCGCGCCGTTGGTTGCGTTAAGGATACCGGTCGGCTTGCCTGCGCCGTCGCCGATGAAGAACGCTTCCTCTTCCTTTGCCCCGATGCGCCGCGCGAATTCCTTCGCGATGTAGCTTTCGAGGTTGAACACCGAATCGTTCAAAAGCTCTTCGGAGACCTTGATCATCGTCGCGAGCTTGTACGCGCCGATGGACACCTGCCCGAACGCGTCGTCGCTTTCGGGAATCGCGCCTTCCTCGTCCACCCACGAAGCCGTGCCCTTGGACGCCACGACCGGGATTTTCTTGTCGCCGCTGGACGTAGTGACGACCTTGGCTATCTGCCTGAAGATGTTTTCTTCCTCCAGCGCCTCGACAAGCGTACGCTCGAACTCGTCCGGCACGAGGTAGCCGCCCTCGCTGTCGGTTCCGATCTGCAGCGCGTTTTGGACGTCGAAATTCATTTTGTTGCGCATGGCGTTCCAGAACGCCTGCCTGTACTCGGAAGACGCGCGTCCGGCCTTTTCCTCGCCTGTTTGCGCGGGCTTATGGGTCAGCGGCGTGTTCAGCGGTTTGGAAAGCTCGAGGTCTATGGCGGCCTGCCGCTCCAGACGCCCTATTTCCTTTCCCAGCGCCACCACGTCCGCCTCCATTTTTTCATATGCCGCCGTATCCTCGGCCGACAGCAAGCCGTCGTTCCCGCGTTTGGAATCTAAAAAAGCCTTGGCGGCTTCCCAGGCTTTGGCGCGCTTCTCGCGCAGTTCCAGTATCTCGTTCATCGAATTTTCCTCCTTACAATATTCAGGGTTTAAGCAAATCGAGCCGCTTTTGAAGCGACTCGACCGGGGTGCCTTTGTTCTTTTCTTTATGGGGCAGCTTTTGCAGTATGGAGTTCGCCACAGCCTGCCTGCTGAATATCATCCCGTCCGCCGTCGCGAAATCCGTGTGAGGAGACTCGTTTTCCATGAACAGTATGCCGTCGGCAAATCCCAGCTCGACGGCTTTGTTGGCGTTCATCCACGTCTCGGCGTCCATCAGGTGGGCGATGCGCGTCCGCGAGAGCCCCGACTTCAGCTCATACGCGTTGATGATGCTCTCTTTGACCTCCTCCAGCATGGCGATGGCTTTCTCCATTTCCTCCGTGTCGCCGATTGCGATTGTGGTCGGGTTATGGATCATCAGCATACTGACCGGCGACATGAGGACTTCACCGCCTGCCATCGCGATAACGCTGGCTGCCGACGCCGCGATGCCGTCGATCTTCACGGTCACGCTGCCCTTGTAGTCCATGAGCATATTGTATATCTGGCTTGCCGCGAACACGTCGCCGCCCGGGCTGTTGATCCAGACCGTGACGTCGCCCTCGCCGGAAAAAAGCTCGGACTTAAACTGCTTGGGCGTGATTTCGTCTCCGAGCCAGCTTTCCTCGGCTATGGGTCCGTCGAAATACAGCGTCCGTGCTCCGTCTTCATTGCGCACCCAGTTCCAGAACTTTCTGTGCATGTTTCTTTCCCTCCGTCTGTTGAATATTCTTTTTGGCGAACGCGCCTGATTCAGCAAGCTTTGTCATGTTCCCGTTGACGAGGTACAGATCGCCGCCGTCCTCTGCGGGTATCCGGTTCATGTCCTCCAGCTCGCGTATGTCGTTGGCCGACAGCCAGCCGTTCTGCCGCGCTGTGGCGTACCCGTTCATGCGGCTCTGGTAGTCGCCGCGCAGCAGCCCGTCCACGTTGAATTTCGCGAAATATATCCGTCTCTCGGACGGCAGGAACAGCGCCTTTTGTATGGCCTGCTCCCAGCGCGCCACCCACGGGTCGAGCGTGTATTTGACAAACTCAAGGCTCTGCTGCTCGATGTTTGAAAAGCTCGACTTCTCAAGGTCGCCGACCATATGGGGAGGCACGCGGAATATGCGCGCTATTTCGTTGATCTGGAACTTGCGCGTCTCCAGAAACTGCGCCTGCTCGGGCGGGATGCCGATAGCTTGAAACTTCATGCCTTCTTCCAGCACGGCAATGCGGTGCGCGTTGGCGCTGCCCTGGTACACCGCGTTCCAGCTTTCCCGTACGCGCTTCGGGTCTTTCACGACGCCCGGGTGCTCCAGCACGCCGCCGGGGTTCGCGCCTTTGGCAAAAAACGACGCGCCGTACTCCTCGCAGGCGATCGCCATGCCGATGGCGTTCTTGGCCATGGCGATGGGCGAATAGCCGATGAGCCCGTCAAAGCCGAGGCCGGGGATATGGAGTACGTCTTCTGGGCGCAGTATTACAGAACCGGTATCCGTGCGGTACTCGTAAAAAAGTTGGCCGCTTGATGTCCTGTCCACGGTCATCTTGCTTGGCAAAAGGGGATAGAGCGCCAAAACGCGCCCCGCGCCGTCACGGATGACCTGCGCGTAGGCGTTGCCCCACAAAAGAAGATGGCTCATCAGCGTCTCCCGGAACACGAACGAAGTCATTTCGGGGTTCGGCTCCGCATGCAGCAGGTAATACAGCGGGTGGCTGAGCGCCTTTTCCTTGCCGCCGTCGTCCTTGTACCGGTAAACGTGCAGCGGCAGGCCGGCGATGGCCTCGGCCAAGATTCTTACGCAGGCGTACACCGCCGTCGTCTGCATGGCTGTGCGCTCGTTGACCGCTTTACCGCTGGCGGTACCGCCGAAGAAGAAGCTGTAGTCGCTGCCCGGCAAGCGGTTTCTTGGTTTGCTCCGCGACCCGAACAGGTTTGAAAATATGCTCATAGGCATCGCTCTCCTAATAAAGGGCATGAAAAAAGCACCTCTTCGCCGAGATGCTTCGATTATTCAAAATACTTTTTGCTATATCAGCTTTATATAGTCCCGCGCGCCGTAGAAAAAGCGCAGTATACAGACGGCCTTTGTTTCCTCGTTGATTTTATACACCGCTATATAGTTTTTAATCAGCGCCTTCCGGTAGCCTTCCGCTTCCAGCCGGTTATCCCGGCACTTTTCGTACATCATCGGGTTGTTCTTAAGGTTCCGGTAACACGCGCTTACCTCGTCGAGGAAATCGCCGGCCGCGTCAGGATTGGCCAGTTCACAGGCAATGTACGAAACAATGCTGTCCAAGTCCTGATGGGCGAGTTCTGAGACGACCAGCTTATACATTGTATTTCTCTCTTATGCTTTTTAATGAAGCATCCGCGTCAAACGTTTTTCCTTCCTTAACTTGCCCCTCGGCTGCGGCGAGCTTGCTGTAGACGTCATTCATAAACATTTTTTCTTCGTATGCTTTCATGCTCATGATGACCATATCGCCGTATCCGTTTTTTGTGATGAAAATCGGCTCGTTGGAGGAATGGCACATTTGTGAGACTTCGCTTGTTTTCTTCAAATCGCGTATCGGTATGATTTGAGGCATATCATCCAGCTCCTTTCGTGGGATTATTATACCACAATTATGCCCCGTTTTTCAATCCGCATTCCGCGATTTGAATTATATAATCAAAAGTCCTCTTTCATCATATATACTGCTGCCGCTGTCACCGTTATGCCGCAGCGCCCTGTCCAGCGCCATGATCGTCGCCACCGCGCCGTCTATCCTCTCGGTGGACTTCTCCTTGTCCGGCTTAACGTTACCCGCCGGGTCGGTGCGAATGAAGATGTTGTCCATCATCCATCTGAGCACCGGATGACCTCCATGGGCGATGCGCTCCTCCAACGTCAGCTTCATCAGTTCCTTTGTCGGAGGCGACATGTCCTTGAAACCCTGGCCGAAAGGAACAACCGTAAAGCCCATGCCTTCAAGGTTCTGCACCATTTGCACCGCGCCCCATCGGTCAAAGGCGATCTCGCGGATGTTGTACTTTTCGCCCAGCCGCTCAATGAACTTTTCTATGAAGCCGTAATGCACCACATTGCCCTCGGTGGTCAGCAGATATCCCTGCTTTATCCAGAGATCGTACTGCACATGGTCGCGCCGAACGCGAAGATCGATGTTCTCTTCCGGCATCCAGAAGAAGGGCAGGACGCCGTATTTGTCCGTTTCGTCCTCCGGCGGGAACACCAGCACAAACGCCGTGATGTCCGTGGTGCTGGACAAGTCCAGCCCGCCGTAGCAGGTTCTGCCGCGCAAGCTTTCCGCGTCCACGGGGAACGAACAGGCGTCCCATTTGTCCATCGGCATCCAGCGCACCGCTGTGGATGTCCACTGGCATAGGAAAAACTGCCTGAACAGCATTTCTTCGGCCGGGTTCTGCTTTGCGCTTTCGCAGGCAAGGCACAGGTATTCCTCGTCCACCGTCACGCCCAAAGACGGGTTTGCCGCCCTCCACACCTTAGGGTCCGTCCAGTCCGCGTCCTCTGGCGCGCCGTATACCACGGGGTAAAATGTCGGGTCATATTTTCTGCCCTCAAGTATATCCAGCGCCTTGCTGTGCACCTCATAGCAAATGCTGTTCTTGTCCGATCCCGCCGTGGTGATGACAAAATTGAGCGGCTGCTTCCTCGCTGCTCCGGAGCCCTTGGTCATGACGTCGTACAGCTTTCGGTTCGGCTGCCCCAAAAGCTCGTCGAAGATGCAGGCGTGCACGTTGTACCCGTATTTCGAAGCCACCTCCGACGAGAGCACCTGATAGACGCTCCGCGTCGGCTCGTAGATGATCCTTTTCTGGGATTCGGCGATTTTTACGCGTTTTTTGAGCGCCGGGCACTGGAGTATCATGTCAAGGGCGACGGAAAACACAATCCCGGCCTGCTGCCTGTCGGTGGCGCAGCCGTATATCTCGGCGCTCTGCTCACCGTCGGCGCAAAGCATGTAGAGCGCGACGGCGGCGGCAAGCTCAGACTTTCCGCTCTTTTTTGGCAACTCGATAAACGCGGTATTGAACTGCCGATACCCGTTGGGCTTGAGGATACCGAAGATATCCCGGATGATCTGTTCCTGCCAGTCAAGCAGGTAAAACGGTTTTCCCGCCCATGTGCCTTTGGTGTGGCGAAGCGCCTCGATGAAGGATACGGCGTAATCGGCGGCGTTCCTGTCGTAATATGATCCATCCGCCATAAAGGCGGTAGGTTTGTATTTTTTCAGTTTTCGTATATGATCCGCCTCCTCTCTATGAACGGATAAAAGAAAAGAGCTCTCAGCTGAAAGCCCTTTACTTGCGTTGACCAGTTGCTTTATATCCGCGGCGTTTCCTCGGATTCCAGGATTCTGACGGCATCCTCGCCGTACACTACGCCCAAGGTAGAGCCGCGGTCCCAGTTGCAGAATAAGGTTCCGGCATCGTCCACAAAATCGACTGTCCCGCGGTCTCCCGGCTTCAGTTTGGAATACGGGTCGTTCATCCTGACCAGTTCCACGCGGCACCCATGCGGGTACTGTTTGCGCAGGCGTTCTACGGTTTCTTTTGACGGGAATCTATTCATGCTCATCACCGCCTTTCGGTGCCCTGAACGCGCTGTTGCCCGAAAGATTCCTCAGCAGTATCCTCCTTGCGCTCTTGTACTCATCGCCCACGAAGCCGAGCCGGAGAAGGAAGCAGCGGAACGCGTATTTGTCGTTGGAGGTTTCTTTTTCCTTCGCGGTCACGCGCTTTTGGTTTTGCGCCATATCGCAAAGCGCCGCAACAAAACGGGTGTAAGCTTCCACCACCTCAGGGTCTGCGCAGTCCGAAAACCATGGAAACCGCAGCGTCGTTTCCGTCCGCTCGACCGGGAGCGCGTTCACGCCGATAGCTTTCTTGATAAGGTTCGCTTTGCCAGAAATGAGTTTCTCAAGATTGGCGATACTCTCATCGGTGAAGCCTTCAAGCGGCATCTCGATGGTCAGTCCGATATCCTCGTTGCCTGTTTCCGTCTCAGTCGCCGCAAAGCCCTGTTCTTTCAGCCGCTCGATGAGGTTTTGAACCTTCTCGCTGTCCGCCTGCTCATCGAAGGTGACAGCGCCGTTTTTGTCAACGGTGAAGCAACCCACTTCGTAGGCAAAGCTTGGAGCGCCGAGGTATTTCGGTTCGCCCCCTAAAATGCCGCCCATCGCTGCGGCCAGCCGCTTTCGCTCGCTGCCGGTTACGTTGTACTTTAGCTCAAATACGCTTTTATCCATTTCGTTTACCGCCTTTCTGCCGTTTGGCAGGACATATAGAGCCATAGAAGCTGTGGGATAGCAAGCGTTATCTTACAGTTTTTTCGATATCTCCAAAAGCCGTTTTCTGTGCGCCTCGCAGCAGGTAAACATCCCCGCCTGAGCCCTTTTGCCCGATATACCGTTTCACGATCGTATCCGCATAGCGTTCGTCCAGCTCAATGGTGTAACAAACGCGCCCCGTCTGCTCGCAGGCGATAAGCGTGCTGCCGCTGCCGCCGAATGGGTCGAGCACGATGTCGTTTGCGAGCGAGCTGTTCATAACCGGGTACGCGCAGAGCGCCACCGGTTTCATCGTCGGGTGATGCTTGCTTTTGGTCGGCCTATCAAAGCTCCACGTTGTGCGCTGTTTGCGGTCGGCATACCAGTTGTGCCCTGCGGTCGGCTTCCAGCCCACGAGCACGGGCTCGTGACTGTACTGGTAATCGCACCGGCCCAAGACCGGCGTGTTCTTGACCCAGATACAGGTTTGATGGCAGAAGAACCCCGCCTCGGCGAACGCCGTCCTGAAATTGACCGTTTCGCGGTCGGCGTGGAAAACATAAATGCTGCCGCCGTCCGCCAGCGTGTCGTACATGCAGCGGTACGCGGCAAGCAGGAAATCGTGGAACCTGGCGCTCTCCATGTCGTCGTTTTTCAGCTTGCCCGCCTTGCCCTTGTAATCCACGTTGTACGGTGGGTCGGTAACGATGAGATTCGCACGCTTGCCGTCCATCAGCCGCGCGTAGGTTTCGGGCTTTGTCGCGTCGCCGCATATGAGGCGATGCCGCCCAAGCATCCAGACGTCGCCCTGCTTTGAGACGGGCGTTTCCGGCAGCGGCTCGTCGAAATCGTCCTCCTTGATACCGGCGGCCACGCCGTCCCTGAACAGCGCGTCCAATTCGGCGGCGTCGAAGCCGGTGAGCGACACGTCGAAACCGCCCGCGCCGATGTCCTTCAAAAGATCGGTCAAAAGCGGAATGTCGAACTCGCCGGTTATCTTGTTGAGCGCCACGTTCAGGGCTTTTTCCTTGCTTTCGTCTATGTCGAGCACAACGCAGTCCACTTCATCATAGCCGAGCGCCACAAGCACTTTAAACCGCTGGTGGCCGCCGACGATGTTTCCCGTGCGCCTGTTCCAGACGATGGGCTCCACATACCCGAATTCCTCTATGGAACGCTTGAGCTTTTCGTATTCCGCGTCGCCGGGCTTTAAGTCTTTTCGCGGGTTGTATGCCGCAGGGTTTAGCTGCCCGAGACTGACCTTTTGTACTTCCATGTTCGCTCCTCTTATCCCGCACTCAGGCATAATTAAACAGCAGTTCGGCGTCCACCGGGCTGCCGTTCAGCCTGATCTCAATATCCGGGTTGTATTGATAACAGCGCTTGACGATGAGGTCGCAGTAGACCGGCGACAGCTCCATCGCGTAGCACCGGCGCTCGGTCTGCTCGCAGGCGATGAGCGTCGTGCCGCACCCGGCGAAAGGTTCCAAGACCACGCCGCCACGGTCGGAGTGCATCTTGACGCATCGCCAAGGCAGCTCCACAGGAAACATCGCCGGATGCTCCTTGTTGGCGCGCACGGTGGGGATCTCCCAGATGCCCGCGTAGCCCCATTTCCTGCGTTCGTCTTTTGTCAGCCTTTTCACGAACCTGTAGCTGTGCCCGGCGAATGCGGACACCCACTGATATTCCTGGTCGTTGTATTCCTCGGTTTCCTTTGCCGCCAGCGCCGTAACGTACTCGTACTGCTGCACCGGCTTGTTGGTGACGAGGTGATAAGGCCCGACGCCGAAGTTCATGCCTTGTTTTTTCCATATGCGGATCCAGATGGGGCGAAAGCCGTTGTCCGCGAACATCTGCACCGAGTACATCTGCGTCGGCTCAATGAACTGCGAACCGGTGGCGTAGAGGTCGCCGATGTTCCAGCACACGATATCTGCGTGGCGGCAGATGTTTTGGATAGCCGGCCGCATGGTTTCAAACCACGGCCCGATGCCCGCCTTCTCGTACTCCTTGCCCACGCCGTAGGGCGGAGAGGTAACCGCCAACTGCGCATGATCGCCGTCCATGAGCCTGGCGAAATCCGCTTCCGACGTGGAGTCGCCGCACATAAGGCGGTGACTGCCCAGCAGCCAGACGTCGCCGCGCCGGGTAAGTGTCTTGCCGGATTCCTCGATGGCTTCCTTTTCTTTATCCACATCAAAATCGTCCTGAACCGCTTCTCTGGAATACCAGCGGTCAAGCAGCTCGTCAATTTCGGATGCATCAAAACCGGTGAGGGACACATCAAACGCGCCCGCGTCAAGCTCAGCCATGAGCGCCGCCAGCTTGTCCTCGTCCCATTCGCCCTGTATCCTGTTGAGCGCGAGATTGAGCGCCTTTTCGCGCCGTTCGTCCAGTTCTACGACCACGCAGTCGATTTCCGTCTGCCCCAAATCGCGCAGCACCTTCAGCCGCTGGTGGCCGCCGACCACGTTGCCTGTTTGCCTGTTCCAAACCACCGGTTCCACGTAGCCGAACTCGCAAATGGAGCGCTTGAGCTTCTCGTATTCCACGTCGCCGGGCTTTAAATCCTTGCGCGGGTTGTATGCCGCGGGGTTCAGATGCCCGATACTGACTTTTTGTATTTCCATATCGTCCTCCTGCAGGCTATTTGCCGCCTCTCCTTGCCGCGAGCAGCCGCTCCATGACGTCGTCCTGCGGACTTGCGCCGGTGAACGCCGTAGAGCAGTTCTCCTTGACCACCGCGAAAATTGCGAACCACAGCTGGTTCGTCTGTTTCATGTACTGCTGGCTCATCGCCACGAAAGGGCTGGCAATCGGGCTGCCCGTGGTCGGGTGTTTGGAGAGGAACCCGTATTCGGATATGGCCTCCTCGCACTGTATCCATCTGGAGACGCTCATGGCGTATTGTTCGACAAGCTGCGGGCTGACCAGCCGCTCGCAGCCGCGTTCCTTGAGCCAGTTCCAGGTTTCCCGGCACACCTCCTCGGCGCACAGGTCTTTTCCGCCTTTCTGTTTCGCCTTCATGTATTCCTTGGGCGGCGGCATCTCAAAGCCGGTGAGCTTTTCGGGCTCGGGCAGGGCAATGACCGTGATGCCTTTTCTGCCTTCCACAATCTGCTCTGCCAGCGGCTTGGGTTTGCGCCCTGCTCTGGTGTAATTGCCGGGCTTGTTGCCTCGGCTTGTGCCGTCTTTGGCCACGGCAATCACCTCCTTGTTCGCGGCTGTTCAATACCCTGTTTAATTTCAAATTTTTTCGCGCGTGACCCGCGCACCGTTCCATAAATGGAAATCTGTGGAGATTTGACCGCCCCTACCGTCTCCGCCAGCGCCCGCCTTCGCGTGCGGTAATCTCGGAATGGCAGCTCTTGCACAGGCTCATGAGGTTGTCCTCGTCGTTTGTTCCGCCGTTAGACAGCGGCTTGATGTGGTGCACCTCCTCCGCGGGGGATATCTTTCCGTTCTTTGCGCACCGCTCGCACAAGGGGTGCGCCTTGATGTACCGGTCACGGATACGTTCCCACGTCCTGCCGTAGCGTTTTTTTGTTGCAGGGTCGCGGCAGTAGCGTTCGTACCGCTGGGCTTCCAGTTTGGCGTGCTCCTCGCAGAACCGCCCGTCCGTCAGCCTCGGGCAGCCGGGGGAGGAGCAGGGGCGTTTGGGTTTACATGGCATTGCCATCCTCCGGGTAAAGAAAAAGCCCCGCGGAGGTCTCCCGCAAGGCTTAGATAATACTGTTTCTCAATCATATCCTATTCAAAAATCCAATTGCGCTCAAGTGGACTTATGTGGATTTTACTATCTTCCTCGTAGTGCTGCGTCTGACAAGAACAGCGTTGATGCCGGGAATCAGTCTGGTGACGTTCTGATTGATGTTGTCGGTAGAGATTCGAATCATCTCCCAACCTTCGCCCAGCTTGTACATGATGACATCGTCCCGGACGCTCTGGTATTCCAGCTTGTCTTTGCCATGATAAATCTTACCGTCAATCTCCAGGGCCACCTTCATGTCAGGCAGGATGAAGTCTACGGCGTACTCAAAGATTCGAACCTGATGGTATGCTTTGATGCCGCGACGGATAATCTCAAGCGCCACCATTATTTCTTCCGTGCTCTGATACCATCCGCGCCTGTTTAGGTTCTGCGTTACCAAACGGATGGCATCCTTATACGGTGCGATGTCGGTAACCTTGCAGATGCGCTTGACGGCATCCTCCAGCTTCTTCTGCTTCTTATCCGCGCTGATCGCGTTGCCTTCTTCGCGCGCCTGCCGCACCAGTTCAGTCCTGCAGTCCTTGCAGGTGTATTGAGCGCCGCGAATATACGACCAGCTATAAACCGGTGCGCCGCAGATGTGGCAGGGCGGATAATAACAGCTGTATTTCCTGCTGTCTCTGCCGACAGGAATGCCGTCTTCCATTGCTTCACGCCAGCTCATTTATCTTTTCCTTTCCGGCCATGACCACATCCACCGCCCTGAGGGCTTTACGGTGAAGCTTCAGCACCCAGCTTACGGAGTAATTTAGGTCGCCGGCAATCTCCTCCCACTGCTGATAACAGAGATAGCGCTTCTCAAGAATCAGCTGGTATTCGGGATTTCTGACGCCGCGGATTATCTCAAGGATGCTTATCTTGTAATTCAGAAGTTGGGTCAGATCTTTTTTTAAATCGTTTTTGATGTCAACGATCCTGCAGACGGTGTCTGCCATCGGAGATACGCAAGGGCTGGGGTTATGGGGCATTCCCGTGAGGACAGGCGTGCAGTTCATAGCCATGCTTTCCAGCGATGCGATCTGATTCTTCTTGCTTTGGATGCGAAGATCGAGCCTGTATGCCTGGGAGAGATATTCTTTCGCGTTCATGTCACGCCGCCTCCTCACGCAGCCTATGGATTAGCAGCTCCGGGTCGAGATGGGTGAGGACGCCGAACCAGCGGGAGCGGAAGAACCGCTCGATACTCCCGAGCTCGTATTGCGCCGGCCGGTTGTAGGGGTAACGGGACAAGATACGCAGCGCCTTCCGGTAGTCTTTCACCGCCTGCAGGATAATGGCGTTCGCCAGATTTTCATAAGGTGTATCCATACATTTCGCTCCTTCATCAAAATTGGCCATATGGCGCATCGATGAAGCGGAGAAGCATTGTATCCACGTCATGTTGTACTTTTTGCAGAGAGCGTTGTTTTCAAAATCATTGCAGGGAGCCGCGTATTACAGCCCGCACCTCGTCAATCGAGCGAACGACCACAGCGGTGCCGCCGCAGGCGAGGATTTTACGTATCGTTGCCTCTTGCAGTTTCGTTGTTTTGCCCACGGGTGTTTTGACTTCAAAGGCATAGAACCTGCCGGCAATGCAGGCGACGATGTCGGGCAAACCCGCCGTACCGTACATACCGCCGTGCGTCTTCCACGCAAAGCATCCGGGTACGGTCTTGAGATAACGCAGTATTTTTGCAGCCAGTTCTTTTTCGGACACAGTCTCCTCCTTTGTAACCTTTTTGGCCTTTGTAACCATATAACCTCAAAATATAGAGGTTCACGTATATACGCGCGCACGCGCACGCGCACGCACGCGTGTGTATGCTCTCGCGTGTATAGCCTTAATTTTTGAGGTTACAAGGTTACATTTCATAAGGAAACCCCAAATTGTGCCCATATATAGCAGTTTTGGGCGTAACCTTTTGTGTAACCTTTACCGCCGGAGAGGTTACATTTTGCCCGAAAAGGTTACAAATACCGGGTTTCACAGGGGTTCCACCTCCGTAATCTCAAATCCCGAGACGTCACAGCGCGCCGACAGCAGCTCGAAATTCAGCGTCCAGACCTTTCTTACATCCGACCCAAGCCGTTTTGATATATTGCTCTCCAGATAATAATCCGAGTGCTGAAGCTGTTTTTTGAACTGTGCGTAGGTCAGCGTTTCACCGGCTATGGCGTAATCCTTACGGTATTTTGTATACCGGTCGTAGATGTGATTGAGCCAGAGCGCCAGCACCTTGCCGTTCTCAAGAATGGCGTATTCGTTTCTGGGGTCCAGCCCCATGCGCGACATGATCTCCAGAGTCTGCTCCACGACGCTTTTGTTGCTTGTTCCACCGTCCAGCAGATACTCCTTTGCCGCGTATTCGATATACCTGCCGCAGTCTTCCATGCCGAACGGAAACACCTCGTGCCAGCTAAGGCCAAAGTCCCGGCACAGCTTTTCTATTAGCCTCAGGCCCGCCGTGAGGCAGGCAAGGTTGTTGACGACTCTCGACGGGAACTCCTTCGTAAACGCGCCAAGGCCGTCCTCATACCAGCCGTATGCATCGGCGTATTCGGTCATAAGGGCTGTGTCCAGCAAGCTGCGCCCGAAGCCGCAAAGCAGCCCGGTATGAGCGCATAGCCAATGAAACGCCACGCGGCATTCCGCCGTTTTCAGGTCTTTTTTTGAAAACAGCAGTTCAATGCTGCGCTCCCTGACGGCCGCTTCGTCCGCCGCTTCCTCACCGGCCACGACAAGCGGGGCGAGAAGCTCATAGCTCGCGACGCTCTGATCGGCGCGGCCGCGGATGCCTTCCTGCCCGTCATAGCTGTTGCGGAAATGGTTGAGCAGGGCGTCAAGGCGAAACCTGTCGATCTTCGAAGGCTTGAACTCATCCAGTGCCATAGGAACGGTATTGGAGGACGCCGCGTCCTTCATTAGCGTGAATGCCGTCGTCTGCCCGGCGGCAACGATTTTCGAGCGTGAGAACACAGGCATGATGACACGCTCCAGCGTGTTGCTTTTGCCGCTGCCCGCCTCGCCGATGAGCATGAGATGCGGAAACTTGACGCCCTTTTCTCGCAAACGCGCTTTGACGAAACATCCCGCCATCCACGCGAGGATAGAAACGGTTTTCGCCGGTTCGTTGTAGGTCATGAGCCGCCCGCCGAGCTGCCGCAGCTGGTCTTTCGTCAACGGCTTTGCTTTCAATATCCCGCTTTCAATGCCGCGGTACTTTTCGAGCTGTATGATGTCAAAAACGGCATCGCCGGACGCGTTCACAGCGCCGTTTGTCGTCACGAAAACCGCGCCGCCGCCGCGCTCATAAATGCCCATCGCTTTGACGCCGGTTTTCGTCGGCCAATCAAGCTCGGAAACATACGCCTTGAGCAGCTCCAGATCGCCGTCCGAGCCGGTATAGCTAAGAGCGATGGTGCGCCGGTTGAGCGCGTTCTTGAACTTTTGCTGGTTGGCAAAATCGGCGGTCATAAAGGTCAGCCGGTAGGTTTCGCCGCGTGTGGTTATAAGGTCAGCGGTAAGCTGTGTTTCGTCCTCGGCGACGATCATCTCCACCGGCACGAACACGAAGTTCGTGATGGGATAGGTGTTCTCGCCTTTGGTGCGGAAGTACTGGCCTTTGTACTCATATATTGGCGCATTGCCGCCAGGCGCGTAGACGTCTTCGGTGAGCTCGCAGGCCTTGTCCAGCGTTTCCTCGCCGTAGGTCGCGCCGTTCGAATGGTGCCGCGCGTCCCATTTCTCGCGGAACAGACCGCTTTGCCTGAACAGCCTGTCCATCTGATCTTTGTCCTTGCCCGACCAGAACGCGAGCTTGCAGCAGAGCGCCATATCCGCCTCCGATTGGCTGGCGTAATCGCCCTGCCAGCTTCCGGCCCAAAGCTTCGAGAATGCTTCGCCGTTTTCCGCATTCTGGGCAATTTCCAGAAGGGCGTCGTCGGAAAGCGGCACAGCCGCGTTCTTTTTTGATTTTTTCTTTTGCCGCTTGGGGGAGCGGATATACGTCTCGTGAATCCATTTCAGCGTTCCGTTGTCCTGGGCGATGGCGTCCGTCGCGCCGTCCGCCTTTTTACCGGTCATGGCGAAATACCGTGTATGCTCGTACATCTCCACGCCGGTTTTCGTGTTTTTATTGCCGTAACCCGGCATCCTGCCTTTGTAGAAAAGATGGACGCCGGTGCCGGAGGGCGAAAACTCGGTGTATGTCGGCTGCCTCGCGATGATGGCCTTGGCGGTATCGTTGAACGTCTGTGTCGCGGGGTCATAGCAGTGGTCGACGTCCACGCCCACGAGGCCGTCGTCCTTTGAGAACATGAAGCCAAGCCCCGTAAATCCGTATCGCTCCATCGCGCCGGCGGCGGTGGCGTAATCCGCCCATGTAGCCGGGTTGTTGGACGCCGCAGGCCTGCCCGTTTTAGGGTTGAACGGCACCTTTTTGTCCTTGCCGTCCTTATCGGGCACAAGCCGCCAGCACACCCATTGCTTTCTGCTCATTAATTCCTGCGGAAAGCTCATCCGGACACCTCCTCGCACCGGCCGTTGAAATACCGGATCGGGATGCCTCGCTTCTTTGCCCGCTCAATCTCGGCGGCCATGCCGCTCGATATCACGCTGCCGAACACCCAGCATTCCTTACAGACGTCCAGAAACGCCAGCCCCATGGATATTCCAAGCTCGCGTTCTTCCGCGTCGTCGTCCGACAGAAACTGCGGGTAGAACAAATGCGGCGCGAAGGGGGTATACCCTGACCGCACGGCAAATGCGCAATAGCGGCGGGCGTTTTCAACATTCCGCTCTGTATCCCCGGTATATGGACTGCAGATGAACACCTTCGGCCGGCAAGGTGTTTTTGATTCCCGCTCGATCCGGAGCAGCGCTTCATACGCTGTGGGGTCATAATATCCTTCCGCGTTAAACTTGCTGACGCTCATGGTGTTACCTCCTGTCTATGCGCTTTTCTGTTGACGTTCGATTACATGCGGTACCTCACGTTTCGTTAGGTACCTGCAATGATCCGTCAACGCCTTGTGCGGGTTGCTGTATCCCAGCATCCTTGCGCAATCCGTTGCGGGGAAGTATTCCTTCCCATCAATAACGAGAACATTAAGTTCGCCAAATTCCGTATTCCTAAAAACCTGCGGAATATTCATACGTTCAATCCTCCATTTCTTTCATTTCGCCGAAATTTCTCCCGATCGAGGCTTCAGCCACGATGGGTACGTCAAATTCAGGGAAGGGCTGTGTTTCCATACACTGTTTTATATAGGCAACTGCTTCGTCCGCCTTATCTTCCGGCAGTTCAAAGACCAGTTCGTCGTGTATCTGCAACAGCGGTTTCAGCCACGGCCTTTCGGATAGGCCGGAGACGATACGCCCGAGCGCGAGCTTCAATATATCCGCCGCGGTGCCCTGAACAGGCGTGTTCAATGCGCAGCGCTCGGCAAAGGCGCGTCGGCCCCAATCGTATGACCGAATTCCCGGCAGGTATCTTCTTCTGCCCAGCCATGTTTCCGTATAGCAGCTTACAGCAGCCCGCTTTTTCGTTTCTTCCTGCCAGCGCGTCAGGCCGGGGTATCCCGCTTTCAAGTTTTGAATGATGGCCTCACAGTCAGACAAAGTTGGATTCAGGCCAGCCTTGAATTTCAGTGTCCTCTGCAAGCCGGTAGGGAACAGGCCGTAGAACACGCCGAAATTGCAGTTCTTTGCGATGGTTCTGCGCTCTTTATAATGCGGGGCGTTTTTGTCTGCCGCCTCTTCAAAAGGAATGCGGTAAATGACGGACGTGGTCTGAGCATGGATGTCGCCGCCTGTTCGATAGGTTTCCAGCATACGTTTGTCCCTGCAGTAAAACGCGCCGACTCGCAGCTCGATTTGCGAAAAGTCCAGCGATATGAGCAGACCGCCTTTTGGCGCGGCGATAAATTTGCGGACGCCAATCGGGTCGTTATCCTTGAGCGGGCAGTTTTGCATATTCGGGTTCCTTGAGGCGAAGCGGCCAGTCTCCGTGCCCAGCGGCATGAGGTCGGGATGGATGCGCCCCGTGGCGCTGTTGATATGCGTCAGGTATCCGTCGATGTATGTGCTTTTCAGCTTGCCCCACTTGCGGTATTCCTGCACCAGTTCAAACAGGCGAACAAGGCCGGGATTGTTCTCGGCGCACCATTCTTTCAGCATCTGCATGGCGGCATCGTCCGCCGCCTCCTGATGCTTCTCTGTTGTTTTAAGCACCGGAAGGCCAAGGTCACTAAAAAGGTACTGCTTGAACGCCGACGTCGAGGCGTTCGCCCCGATATCCACGCCGCCGGTCATCTCGTCAAGCTCCGCGCGAAGGGCAGTCAGCTTCCTTAGGGCTTCGTTCTGTTTTTCTTTCATCGCCGCCACATCCACCGGCACGCCGTTGTATCTCATCATGCCGCAGTAAACCGCCGTGGGCGCCTCGACCCGCTCCGCAATGGTTCGGTGACCGGGCAGGTTTTTATCAAACCAGTCGTTGAACCTGTGATACAGCCGCAGTGTATAATCGCTGTCGGCGCAGGCATAGCGCACGGTTTCTGCGTCCTGCGGGTTCAGCTCGTCGAAATGCCGTCCTGCCGTAACGGC
>JBMNOA010000078.1:0-5686 GCA_050942825.1 Bacillota bacterium | reverse complement strand
ATTAAAACCAGAATTTGAGAGATAAATATTAACATTGGGTAGAATATTTTGAGATATGAACCCCTGTCTTTCAAGTTCTTGAATATTGCTATTTCGAATAATTTTTATCGATCCATCATGGTAAAATTCTCCAGAGTTGATCGATAGCTCTAAATCATGGAACCGTCCTCGATCAAAATCATAAACGTGCTCAAAAATACTACTGCTCGGGTTATAGCTATAACGAAAGTCAGATGAGATCAATCCTACAGCGTTTTCACCAAAAAAATTGCTACCTGACATTTCTGATTGAGTGTAATAGTAGGTTTTTCCAATGACGGGGGCAAAAGCATGATTATCAACACACGCAGTTATGCTCATTATTGATAAAAAACTAAGCAAAATTACGACCCCTATAATAAAACAATAGGGAATAATCATCTCTTTTGTTTTATACGTCCCCAAAAGATAGAGCGTCAATGCCAGCGGAATACTTAGGAAGATTAAAGAGAAATATGCAAAACGCTCTTCGAAAACTGTTCGTCCAGATACATAGAAAACAAATGGAAATACGAGAAGAGTAAGTGATAAAATAGCGAATGTAAACGATGCGTTATTACCTTTTAATGAGACCATATAGAGGATACCGATTATAGCAAGAGAGAAAAATAAATATCTTCCAAGATGTGGAAATATAAGTTCAAATTGTGGGATGAGAATAGTGCTACTTAAGTCCCTTGTAATTGTCATAAATTCTAGACTAAATTCCTTCGCAAAGTATGCGAAATTGTTTATTACGCTTGATCCATACATCCACCACCCGAACATTGCTAAAGAGAAAAAGCATGGGATCAGCAAAGTTTTAATGGCCTCCAAATTTTCTAAAATCAATTTCCTATAACTGAAAGAAGCATAAGCAACAAATAACAAAATGGCAGTTACAGCGGCAACAAGTACGTGTGTTAAGATGATAGTAGACATTATTAACATGGCCGTCACTGACGATGAGAATGAGTTATGGTTATATTTCGTAAATAACAGATACATTACAATTAATATAAAAATCCCCCCAAAAGCATTTGGAATGGACCAGTATGTCCAACAAATATGGATATCCCCTATCATTGTGAGGAGAGCTGCCAGCAATCCAACTCTGTGATTTTTAAAGAGATAATTAGCAAATAAAAAAGTAAATATAGAATTACAGATAATTTGTCCAAAACTTACGGATAGCATCGCTGCAAACTTGTAGGAATAATCTAAAATTATCGAAGTTATCGCTATCATAAGATGAAAAACAGGTAGGTCTGCGTAGCCATACCCCTCTGGAATATAAAATCCATCTATAATCCTGCTAGTTAGACCGCAATGATACCATGGATCAACCCCTATCAGACTCGGGACGATCATCAAATGCGACCATCCGAGATTCATCGCTAATAAAAAAATTTGGATGAGAATAAATCCACTGTGTCGTTGGTCTGCACTAATGCAGCCACCTGCAAGAACTCCAGACATCAATATAATTACAACGAAGTAAGCGAGAGGGCGCTCATAAAAATTTGGTCTAAAGTAAAGGATGAGAACGCTCAGAGTGTATAAAAGAAAAAAAAGCGCACTGAATATCTTTACGTTAAAACAGAACTTTGGATTTTTTAATTCAGCACCGAATTTATCGCCTATTTTAAGGTATATTAAACACGATGTAGATACCATTACAAAAACAATGGTCACTAATAATGATTTTAATTGAATAAAATTTATCGCAAGTAGTGAAACAGCAATGGTTAAACCTATTATTGCAAACAATTTATCTATGTCTTTTAGCGATAAGATTTTTTGCCATATCATCCTATCTCTTCCAGCACTTTCTTCCACCGTTCAACCACGCGCTCAAACGTAAACTCCCCCTCCACAAACCACCTCCCGGCTTCCGCGATCCGCTCCAGGTCTGGGGAGTTCAATGCCCGGATCACATTCTCCGCGATGCACTCCGGGGAGTTATTCTCCATAATAAATCCGGTCTTCCCGTCTATTATAACATCCGGTATCGCCCCGACCGGCGTCGCGAGCACCGGGGTCCCGCAGGCCATAGCCTCGAGCATGATATTCGGGAGCCCCTCAGTATAGGATGGAAGTACAAGTAGCCTGAATTGGTTTAGATATTTAGGGAGGTCATCATGGGAGATCCAACCCAGAAGGCTAACACGGGTGGTAAGATTATCCTCTTCTAGGATAACCTTGATTTCCTCTTTCAAAGGACCATCACCGCCTATATTGGCGTGGAAGTTCTGATGGTCATGGAGGATGGCAGGGAGGGCTTTGGCAAAATTTTCGATACCTTTCTCAGCGCTCAATCTACCGATATAGCCGATGAGAGCTGGTCGATCGGTCAATGGTATTGTTGCGCTGAAGGTATTGAGATCAAGGAAATGATGGTATGCGATGAGAATCTTTTGACGATATTTATCAAGGTTCCATTCCGTTATAAGTTCGGGCGAATAGAGGATGATTTTGGTAGATAAAAGATAATTGATCTTTGTAAAAAGCAGGATAATGAGATTGAGAGGATCCGATTGACATGTCATAATAGATTTTGTTGATGAAGGTAATAACATAATAACTGGCTTCTGTTGTAATTTTGCAAGGATCATGCACGGCAGCAGAGACTCACCACAGATTGGGAAAACCCAAGTGTCAACGTTCTTAGATAACTTCAGCATAGAGGATGTTAAAGTCAATTGGGTTTTGGCATAGTTAAAAATCCTAGTAATTGTACTTGACCCCGTATTATGGTTTATAATCTTGAAGCTCATGCTTTCTAGCTTCTGAGCCGCATCAATCCCCGCATTACCCGTAATAACGTAGACGTCATCTGTAAGGCAGCTGATTATATGCGATATGTTATATAGTGGAGAGACACTTGCCTTTTCCAGTGGAAAAGTAACTATACCTATTTTCTGTTTACCCATGATTATAACACTTGGCTCAGTTAGAGGTGTGGTTTCTCGATATGCTTAACAAAGGGCAGCCCCTCATTCTTATGAAATTATGGAGTTATATATTGTTGCAGCGTTATCAGCAATTTTTGACCAATCATAATTATTTCTTACGTGTTCTCTTCCACAAGACCCAATATCCTCCCGTTTCGGTTTATTTTCAAGAAGTTCCTGAATTCCTTCGCTTAATGCCTTCGGACACTTCGGAGGTACAAGTAACCCATTTTTACCATGACTAATAACCTCTGAACTGCCGTCAACATCAGTAGCGATTGAAGGTAACCCGCAGGCCATTGCTTCTAACAAGGTGGTCGGCAACCCCTCATAGTAAGAAGGCAAAACGTACATGGTAGACGATTGATATAATCTCAATAGTTCCTCACGACTCACATATCCAACAAGATTAACATTCCCCTCCAAATTTAAACTCGAAATACGTTTTTGAATGTATTCTCGATTTGGTCCCTTGCCCGTTAGAATAAATTTCACTTCCGGATAGTTTTCACACACAGATTTCGCACTACTGATTAAGTCTACTACGCCTTTTCGACTATCCAGTCTGCCAGTGTACAATACTATATTCTGTGCCCGGTCAACCATCTCATCAGGTTTAAAATAGCCTGTATCAACTCCATTCCCTAGTACATACATCTGCTTTTTTTCGCCAATAAAGTTTTTTATCTCTTGCATGCAGGAATTTGAGACTGCTGTGATTATGTCAGCGTTTGCCAAAACATCATAATCCTGTTTTATGAACCGTTTTGCAAACAGTTTAAGTGCTAACGCTGACATATCGTTTACTGAAGAATTAGAAATATCTCCTTGTACAGTACCATGTTCAGTAACGATCACTGGGAGTGTTGTTGCTGGGACCGGTACTAATGGATTGTGCAAGTGTACGATATCAAATTTATTTTCATATTGTGATAGAACTTTATTTAAGAAATATCCATGGAACCTGACGTGATACGGGTACAAGGGGGAAAACCGCACCTTCCAGAGATCGATGCCTTCAAAGTCGGTATAAATAACATCTTCACGATAACTTCCTCGAGTTAAGACAGTGACATCAAATCCTTTCTTTAAGAGAGCTTTGGATAAATTATACACGTAGTATCCAATGCCTCCACAGATTGGGGGGAATTCCCCAACAACCATGCATATATGCATCAGTATTTCCCCTTCGGTTATTCTGTTCGTTTAAACATCAGTGCTACTTGCATGAATCAGGGACTCAATTAGAGTCTTTTCCCAGAACTAGCACTTTCCTTCAAATCGGTGACCACACTTCGCTCCTCCGAGTTCCTCACTAAGCTTACTGCCCGATATATGATTGGCCTTAATGGTGAATCCATGACTAATTTAGATAGCAATTCGCTATGAAACAGGAGCAGGGAACATCGATCAACGAGTGTCCGTTGGACTTTAAAGTTTAGGCAAAACTTTGACCAGTCTTGATTGAGTAGCACTTTATCCAAATTGCAAGTGCCCAAACCCTCTCTCTCGGCAGTAAGGATATGCTCAACTTTGCTTAATGGTACTCCCAACACTTTTGTTCCTAGGGTGTCAGCTACAACCGGGTTGTTTGCTCCAAGGATTAGATTAGTTCTTATGGGTTCACCATACATTGGTCCGTGGGAATTAAGTGAAAATGTACCGTCTATTAGCACTAATTTTGGATTCAAGTGCTTTGTAATTAGAGTTAACTTTTCGCCAAGGTTCTTATGGTGCAGACACCTCATTGGATCTGGATAGCAACCCCATAAGTTTTTCATACTCAATGTAGCATATGTCATTGCGTGAACTTTCAGTACAGGGACTGAAATAAAGCAATCAATATCATCTAAAAGTAACTCTGGTAAATATACCGCTACCTTTTTACCTTGAATTAGATCTTCAACTCTCCTTGCTGGTTCGCTTGAGAGGTTTACCAGAGTGATATCCAAATCAGAGCAAATTTCATCCAACCCATGGCCTTTAAAGGCGGCATCGGCAGTAAACGCTCGGTTAGCCCCGTCAGATTCCCCGATTATTATGTTACTAGTTCTTTCCTTTAAGAGGACTAATAATTGTTCTAAAAATTTAGGATTTGTTGTGACGCCTGGTTTATAATATGGGTAAGTAAAGTTTGGCTTAATGAAGACAGTTGAGCCTCTCTTTATCGTATTTTCCCATCCAATAAATTCCAAGCACCGAGTAATATCTTCTCTTAAATTGCCGAATGGAGCAACGTAAGCCTTGTAATTCTTTCTTAGATCCACAGTGTATCCCCTTCTGAATAATATTGATCAAGATAATTGTCCACTAGTAGTTAACGAGACGATCCGTGGCCCCATCTTTTACTATTGCCTTTTCATGACTAGATAACAAGCATGCAGAATTTACTCTGTCATTTAATTTAGATCTCAAGACGTCAATTATCTGGGATGCTCGGTTATGGTACGTATGCACCTTGAAAATACGTTCCCTAGCACGCTCACCAATCACCTGACGCTCATAATCAGATTCAAGGAGCCACGAGTATGCTTCAAGTGCTTCCTTTTCGCTCTGTACGACTACTAACTCCTTCCCAACCTCAAACCACTCTTCAATCCCGTTATACGGCTGTGAGACAATACACGCACCATACGCCGCCAGTTCGAACGGTCGCGCCGTTGCCGAAGCGAAAACATTCGTGTGCGACCACCGGGTGATGTTCAGGCAGATCT
>JBMNOA010000077.1:0-5687 GCA_050942825.1 Bacillota bacterium | reverse complement strand
AGAGGATATAATGAAGGTTAATAAGAAACAAGAGTATAATAATATAAATAATAATATGCTAGAGATTCAAATGCTAGGTGGCTTTTCTTTACGCCATAAAGATTATATTCTTTCTGGCAATAAAGATCGGGGCAGACAGGTTTGGAGTCTTTTGGAGTACCTTTTAGTCAACCGTTACAAGGAAGTATCTATGGATAGACTTATTCAGGTGCTTTGGAAGGAAGATGATATAAAAAATCCCGCCAATGCCTTGAAAAATTTAGTCTACCGATTGCGAAATCTTTTGAAGAAATCCCTAGCTATAGAGGAGAACGATTTTATCGTTTATAAGCATGGTGCCTATGTATGGAACCCCAACCTTGCTTGCAAGATCGATGTCGATGAACTAGAGTCTGCCTATGAGAAGGCACAACAAAAAAACCTTAGCTTAGATGAAGTACAAGCGGCCTATGCAAAGGTTATTGATACTTATCGAGGTAGCTTTTTGCCGCAGTCATCCTATAAGGAATGGGTTATTCCTCTCACAGTCTATTTCCAGCGTATTTATATGGAGTCAGTGGAAAGATACTGTGATATTCTCCTGGCCCAAAAGGATTTCCGGACAGTAGAGGAAGTATGCCGCCGAGCCATTGCCGTGGATTCCTTTGTTGAGAATAATCATGCTATCCTAATCAAATGCCTGATTAGTTCTAATAATTATCTCAAAGCTACCGAGCATTATAATTATGTATGCAAGCTATTTTATGATGAGCTGGGTGTAAAGCCTTCCGATATCATTACCGGTCTTTACCAAAATATCGTCAAAGAAAAGGCGGGCTTGTCCAGAGACCTTTCTTCTGTCAGAGAGAATTTAAAAGAGGTAACCGACATTTCCGGCGCGCTTTACTGTAATTATGAGATATTTAAAATGGTCTATCGATTAGAAGCCAGATCGGCTCTACGTTCCGGGAAATCCGTTTTAATTGCTTTACTTACAATTACGGAAAAAAACGGCCGAGAATTTCCTGTACATAAGCTTGATAAAGTATTTGATACATTGAAGGATGCCATTATTTTTTCTCTACGTAAGGATGATATAGTAACAAGATATGGCAGAACACAGTTTCTTTTAGTGCTTTCCAATCTTACTTATGAAGACGGTAATATGGTGCTTGATCGTTTGGTTAGGAATATTAATGCCAGCGATATCGGTAGTGAATTAGAGATATATGGACAAATACAGCCCCTAGACCATTTAGAATGGGGGGTGTTAAATGCAAACGTTTAAAAATAAAATCATATCTAGCAATATCTCTAGGTTTCAGGTCCTCATAAAAAAAACAGATAATTATGATGTCGAAGGAACTCTCTATAATGAATTCTATGAATTCGCTATAGATTTTAAGGGAATCCGGCAATTGTTGGAGATTTTAGACCAATTTTTTGATTATATTAACTTTCACCAAGCGACTCACAAAAAAAGAAGTTTTGATGAAAATCAGGAAAAAATATCAAGGCAACCTCCCCCGGGCCTAAGAGATATGGCTGTAGAGGACATGCCTTTACAACAAGCAAATTTAATTTTACATGTACTATTACGGCAGTATTCTACCTGGCAGGGTATACTGCAATGGCTAGAGAAAAGTAACACAACACGATTCCGAAGTGAACTCGAACTGATCAAGCTCCTCGCCCAATCATTAGAATAAATCTTATTTTATGACTGATTTGTGACTATCAGGGCTCATAATGTAAGAAAAATACTTTAATGCTATCAAGATATTAATTTCTGGTGGGGGAGGAGAATGATAAATGGATGGGAGTATACCAAACAATGAAAAAGCCACATTTATTATAAAAATTGAATTTCAAAAGCATTGTACCTGGCAAGGAACCATTGTTTGGGTTGAAGGCAAAAAGAATCAAAAATTTAGAAGCGAATTGGAAATGATCAAGCTGATGATAGAAGCACTTACTACTGAAACCAATAATAAGGCGCAGCAAGAGCTAATTTCTTGGTAAACGTAAAGGAGTAATACAAATGAAAGAAAGATTATGGCTGATCCTGATAATAGCTGTAAGCATAATCATAGCAACATCCGCTCCAGCATTGGCGGTTGGATATTTTAATACGGATAACATTACTGAAGGCTTGATTCATGTAACTTGCAGCGATGGTGGAAAAGTCAAATTAATGGTACAAAAAGGTGATAAAAAATATACATATGATGTAAATAGTGCCGGCCTGAGGGAGACTTTTCCCTTGCAGTTAGGTAATGGTGCCTATAAGATCAGCCTGCTGAAAAACACTTCCGGTAACTCTTATAAGCTTATAGCGTCTAAAAATTTGGAAGTAAATATCAAAGATCCTCATGCTGTGTATTTGTCTTCTATCCAGATCATAAGATGGAATGTAGATTCCAAGGCTGTAGCCAAGGCTGTTGAGCTGACAAAAGATACATCGGACTTGGGGCAAAAGGCTAAAATCTTATGGGATTATGTGATTAAGAACAATACATATGATTATGGAAAACTATCAAAACTCCCACCTGGCTATATTCCCGTGCCGGATAATACTTTTATCGAAAGACGAGGTATTTGCTATGATTTTGCCTCTCTTTATGCGGCTATGCTAAGGAGTCAAGGGACTCCGGCTAAACTAGTCAAGGGTTATGCACCAAAAAATGTAGTTGGATATCATGCCTGGAATGAAGTCTATGATGTTAATCGGGGGCAATGGATTGTGGTAGATTCTACCTATGACTTGCAGGTCATCACCAGAAACCCCGGAGTTTCGATGCAAAAGAACAGTGCAGATTTTAATAAAGTATATGAATATTAATACTTCTTTACTTAGATGATATATTAGTTCAATCTTGTCTGAGCAACGAGCAAAAAAATACCTATTTGTGACTATTTTGTGACTGCTGAATGTAATAATGGCTGTAATTAAAAAATAATGTAGTAAACATAAAAGGAGATGAAAATATTGAAATGGCAAACTTGTCGAAAGGCAGGGACGCAAAGCTAAGGAGCCTAAAGCAACCATGAAGGGGTTAGCAATGGCAGTCCGGTCGCCACAATTTCATTCCGACTTTTTAGGAAATTATAAAAGGAGAAATGAAAAATGATGGGGTTTAATTCAAAGAGTAAATGGAGGACTTTTATAGCTTGCATGTTGATTTTCACCTTATTGGTAACTTATGGTTTGCCAATATCGGCCGGTGCGCAAGAATATATTAATGATGAACCGGTCCAGGTGGCATATACAGTTGCCTATGAGCTGGCGGATAAAAGTGAACTACTGCCAGACAAGATTGTGGAGGGTCAGTCCATAGGAACTGTCATCACTGAAACAGCTCCAGAAATTGAGGGCTATACAGTAGATGAGCCAGAAAAAAGTATTACTTTAATAGATGGAGAAAATCTAATTGTCTTCATCTATACTGCAAATGAGCCAACTAAGGACGAAGATCCTCAAAAGGACGAAGATCCTCAAAGGGATGAAGATCCTCAAAAGGATGGAGATCCTCAAAAGGATGGAGATCCTCAAAAGGATGAGGATACTCAAAAAGAGGAAGATTCTCTCATTAGAGGGATCTTACCAGATGAATTTCTTTATGAAGAGGATGAGCCAGGAGATAATCCGGATAATTTGTCCGAATCAGAAATAGGTCCGGTAGAGGCGGAAGATTTTTATTATCCGCGTACAAGTAAAAGTTTTTTTGCCAGTGGTTTTTTATCTGGGTTAACCGGTGGTAGCGGTGGTTTGGTATGGCCCAATCCCGGAGCAATCAACTTGACCAAACAGGCTAAGCAAGTGGCAGGCTCAGAAAACGAATGGCAGATTACGCTTACTATTGAAGGCAAAAACATAGATTCTACCAGTGATGTGGTATTGGTAATCGACAAATCTGGCAGTATGGATGGCAATAAAATAAAAAATACAAAACTGGCTGCCAAAAAATTTGTGGATGAGCTATTAACGGAAGAGGGAGGAACACGTATTGCCGTAGTTTCCTTTAATAACAATTCCAATGTAGTGATAAATTTTTCAGGTTATGAAGACAGAATAAATTTAAAAAATGCCATAGATGGTATAAGTACCAGTGGCGGAACAAATATTCAGGCCGGTATTCATCAGGCGCAGCTTCTTTTGAATAATTCCACTGCCGATAATCAAGTAATAGTATTGTTGGGAGATGGACAGCCGACCCATAGCTATCGTGTCACCGATGCCAGCGGTATTGAGGTGAGTTATGAATGGAGACGGCAAGGAGGTTATGGAGGCAGCTGGTATTGGGAGCCGATATTTAATGTCTCAAACGCTGAGATCGAAGCCGTCAATTATAGTAATATAGTAGGAGATGGTAGCAGTTATACCCTTAGTTCACAGTATAGATACCAGATGTATGTACCAGGACCTACTACCGATCGTAACGGAAACCCTTATAATCCTACCGGAAAGACTGTATCAACCTCATTCCCTGCCAATAATGGTATACCAACTATTTATGAGGCAGAATTGGCTAAAGATGCAGGTACTGATATTTACAGTATTGCCTTGAATGCAGGCGATACTGGTGAATATGTGTTGGAACAATGCCAAAATGAGGGATATTATGAGCTGAACGATTCTAACCTCAGTGGATTGAATTCAGCTTTTCAAAGGATTCGAGGATCGATTGTTTATGCGGCCAGTGATGGTATGGTCACAGACCCGATGGGCGCAATGTTCGATCTAGTCAGCAATGTGGGGGAAATATCAGTTTCTCAGGGAAGTGTAACTATACTCCCGGATGGCAGGACAATTGAATGGGATACGGGAAATATTGAAGAAGGCAGCCCGGCAACCATGACTTATATCATTCGCATTAAAAGCGGAGCCAATGCCGATACTCTGTATCCTACAAATGATACAACCTCATTTGCGTACATTGATGTGAATGGTAATGCTGCCTCAAAAAACTTTGAGATTCCTCAGGTCTCAATAGGTGGCGGCAGCATCCTTATGAAAGGATATCTGGTCAATGAAAATGGTGATCCCATTAATGAATATGGTGTAGTTGTAGAAAGACCTGATCTAGCCTATCGGCTGTTTGACTCTACTTATTCCAATGACCCCTTGAGCTATAACCAGACCTATAATGTTACTCAGCCGGGGCATGAGGGTTATCAATATGTAGCCTATAAATGGAATGAGGCCAGCGGTTCATCTCAGACGGTACCAGTTTATTTGACTGCTTCTGCACCGACTCAGACTATTTGGTTTGCTTATAAAGAAATAGTTGAAGCGACCGTTACTTTTGATGCCAAATATTTGGGACAGCCAATGCCTTTATACAGCACAATTGTAGCTAAAGGCAGTGCTATAGAAGCGGAACAGTTTCCAGCCGATCCACAAAGAAATGGTTGGACTTTTGAAGGCTGGTATACGGCACCTACCGGCGGTAGTCAGTTCGTTGCTGGAACACAAGTTAATAATGATATGACTGTTTACGCCCATTGGAGCCAAGATAAATATACAGTGACTTATGCACCGGGCACGCAAGGAACTTTCACACCAAAGGTAACAGAAGACTTAGTCTATGGCGCTGATACTCCGGCCGCCCCGACCATAACAGGTAACCCCGGCTATACCTTCACAGGTTGGTCACCAGAAGTAAGTGCAAAAGTAACCGGTACGGTAACTTATACGGCACAATGGA
>JBMNOA010000076.1:0-5805 GCA_050942825.1 Bacillota bacterium | reverse complement strand
AATAACTCCTTTGTCGTAGCAAACCAGTGGACTTTCATTGAAAATAGCAACAAGCGTCCAGATGTACTTCTGTTCCTGAATGGTCTGCCGGTCGTGCTTATTGAGCTGAAGTCGCCATCTCGTGAGGAAACAGATGCTTCCGAGGGCTATCTGCAGATCAGAAACTATATGCAGGAAATCCCGTCAATGTTTATTTATAACTGCATCTGCGTCATCAGCGATCATCTGACCAGCAAGGCCGGAACCATCACTTCCGGCGAGGATCGCTTCATGGAATGGAAAACAAAAGACGGCAGCTATGAAAATACGCAATACGCTCAGTTTGATACGTTCTTTGAGGGAATGTTTGAAAAAGAGCGCCTGCTGGACATCATCAAAAACTTCATCTGCTTCTCCAATGAGGGATTGAAGAAGTTTAAGATTCTGGCTGGCTATCACCAGTATTTTGCAGTTCGAAAGGCTATCGAATCTACAAAGAACGCGACAGTAACTGATGGTAAAGGTGGCGTATTCTGGCATACACAGGGCAGCGGAAAATCTCTGTCTATGGTCTTTTATGCACACCTTCTGCAGGAAGCGCTGGATAGCCCAACTATCGTAGTAATTACCGACCGTAACGATCTTGATGATCAGCTTTACGGACAGTTTGCTAAGTGCAAAGATTTTCTGCGTCAGGAACCGGTGCATGCTACCTGCAGGAAATTGACAGAGACTTCCGGTAAGAATGATATAGGATTGAAGGATTGGCTGGACGGTAGGCAGGCAAACGGCATCATTTTTACGACGATGCAGAAGTTTGAAGAATCATCAGAGCCACTTTCAGAGCGTCGTAATATCATCGTTATGGCTGATGAGGCGCATCGTAGCCAGTATGGATTGAAGGAAAAAGTTGATGCCAAAACCGGCGAGATAAAGGTCGGAACGGCACGTATCATACGTGACAGCCTTCCAAACGCTACATATATTGGATTTACCGGAACACCTATAGCTGCAAAAGATAGAAATACCCGTGAAGTTTTCGGGGACTATATCGATATTTATGACATGACACAGGCCGTAGAGGACGGCGCTACAAGACCGGTCTATTACGAAAGCCGTGTTATTAAGCTGAAATTCGATGAGGCTACGCTTCATCTGATTGATCAGGAATATGACATTATGGCAAATAATGCTGATCCTGAAGTGGTTGAAAAGAGTAAGAAAGAGCTTGGTCAGATGGAGGCTGTTCTCGGAAATGACGCTACCATAGATTCACTGGTTAATGATATTCTTGATCACTATGAAAATTACCGAGCCGATCTCCTGACAGGAAAAGCTATGATTGTCGCGTATTCCCGTGCAATCGCTATGAAGATTTATAACCGTATTCTTGAACTGCGCCCAAGCTGGAAAGAAAAGGTTAAGGTTGTAATGACCGAGAGCAATAAAGATCCAGAAGAGTGGCGTGCTGTTATTGGAAATAAGCGCCGCAGGGATGAGCTCGCCAAGGAATTCAAAGACAATAATAGCGAAATGAAGATCGCCATAGTTGTTGATATGTGGCTGACCGGATTTGACGTTCCTTCTCTTGCAACGATGTATGTCTATAAGCCGATGCAGGGCTATAACCTGATGCAGGCCATTGCCCGTGTCAATCGTGTCTTTCAGGATAAAGAAGGCGGCTTGATCGTTGACTATGTTGGCATTGCGTCAGCATTGAAGCAGGCAATGAATGACTACACAGCACGCGATAAAAAGAACTATGGTGATACCGATATCGCCAAAGTTGCGTATCCGAAGTTTCTTGAGAAGCTTTCCATTTGCCGTGATCTATTCCACGGATATGACTATTCCAAGTTTACGAACGGCACCGATCTTGAACGCTCGAAGGCTATCACCGGTGCGGTTAACTTCATTGTAGGCGCTGACAAGGAAAGAGAACGCGAAGGCTTCATCAAAGAGGCACTGTTGTTGCGTCAGGCTTTGTCTCTATGCTCATCGCTGGTAGAGCGCGACCTACGTGTCGAGGCGGCATTCTTTGAATCTGTCCGCGTGCTTGTTATGCGCTTAATGAATCAGGGCGAGGGTAAGAAGATATCTTTGCCGGAAATGAACGCCCGTATCAATGAGCTTCTGAAATCAAGCATCAAGAGTGATGGTGTTATCAATTTGTTCTCTGATGTTAAAGAAGAATTCTCCCTGTTTGATCCTAAATTCCTTGAGGAAATCTCAAAGATGAAGGAGAAAAACCTTGCTGTTGAACTTTTGAAAAAGCTGATCGCTGAGCAGATACAGATCTACAGACGAACAAATGTGGTCAAATCCGAAAAGTTCAGTGAAATAATACAGGGCGTTATGAACCGGTATCTGAACGGAATGCTTACCAATGAGGAAGTCATCGAAGAACTCCTGAAAATGGCACAGCAAATCCGAGAGGCTCACGATGCAGGAGATGAGCTTGGTCTCTCTGAAGATGAGCTGGCGTTCTATGATGCTCTTACCAAGCCGCAGGCGATTAAGGACTTCTATGAAAATGATGAGCTGATTGCTATAACAAAAGAGCTCACGGAGGCGCTCCGAAAAAATCGATCCATTGATTGGCAAAAGCGTGATTCAGCGCGTGCCAAGATGCGTATGATGATTAAGAGACTTCTGAAGAAACATAAATACCCGCCGGAGGGCATGGATGATGCGGTTGCCACAGTAATGCTTCAGTGTGAGCTATGGACGGACAATAACGATATGGAGCATAGGGTAGTTAACTATGCTGAGGCTTTCAGTAAAAAAGCACAGGATTTACAGATGGTAGCGGAAGAACCTGCGCCATACGGAACAAAGAAGGAGGACTAACCTAATGGACGCGACAAAAGGTAATATCTACGCCATCTTAAATGGAAATAAGCAGTTTCTCATTCCTGTATATCAGAGATACTACAGTTGGGAGACGGAACAATGCAGTCGCCTTTGGAATGATATCGTTGACATGCAGAAAAAGGATAAGGTCGGTCACTTTGTTGGCTCTATCGTAAATATTGCGGAGCAGGCAATGCCGACTGGTGTTCAGAAATATATGATAATTGATGGGCAGCAGCGTTTAACCACGCTGAGCTTGCTGCTGATTGCCCTCCGCGACTATGCGGAAGAACATCCGGAAGATGGCACCATCAATGCTCGTCGCATCGATAATATGCTTCTGAAGAACGAATATGAGGATGGTGACGAGAGGTACAAATTGCTTCTTACAGAAACTGACCGCGACCTGCTGATTAGTCTTGTTGAGAAGAAGCCAATCAGTGATCCCGGTCTGTCTCGCATCCTGTCGAACTATAACTTTTTTGCCGGTAAAATAGCCGATATGGAATTGCAGCCGAAAGATGTTTACGAGGCTATAGGTAAACTACAGATTGTCAATATTACACTTGATCGAAATGTGGATGATGCGCAGGCAATTTTCGAGAGCTTGAACTCTACAGGTAAAGAGTTGTCTGAATCTGACTTAATCCGAAACTATGTGCTGATGGGGCTTGAACCGTCAGAACAGCGGTATGTCTATGAGCACATGTGGAGACCGATGGAGCTGCTCTTTGATTATGAGAAGCAGGACTCTGTCATGGATAGATTTTTCCGTGATTATCTGACGATGAAGACTACGCGCATTCCGAAGATCGACCGGGTTTACGAGGGATTCAAAGCGTATCATTTGAATTGCGAATTCAGCACGATTCGGGAACTTTGTGCCGATCTGTTGACTTATGCTACCTACTATACAAACATGGTATTCCGCAGGAGTGATAAGGCTGTCTTAAAATCTTTGTACTCAGATATTGGCGATCTTCGCATGGAAGTAGCATTCCCGTTCTTGCTCAAAGTGCATAACGATTGCACAGAGGGTGTTATCAATGAAGATGATCTTATTGAGATTATCAAAATGTGCATCAGCTATGTATTTCGTAGAAGCATCTGCGACATTCCGACGAATTCGCTTAATAAGACTTTTGCGACGTTGCGTAATGAAATCAAGGCTGATGATTATATGAATTCTATTAAGGCCTTCTTCGTGCTGCGCGATGACTATAAAGAGTTCCCGGATGATGAGAAATTTGAGAAGGCATTTGTGTCCCGTGACATTTACAATATGCGTTCCAGAAACTTCATTCTCAGCCACCTTGAAAACTTCGGGAACAAAGCTCCAATCATTATCGAGAATTATACGATTGAACACATTATGCCACAGAACAGCAATCCACGTGACGAGTGGAAGACTATGCTTGGCGAAAATTGGAAAGAGGTTCAGAAGACCTACTTGCATACAATAGGAAACCTGACGCTAACAGCTTATAACTCGGAAATGAGCGATAATCCATTTATGGTAAAAATGGATATGGAGGGTGGATTCAAAGAAAGCGCTCTGCGTCTTAATGCCTATCTGGTAAAGCTGACAGAGTGGAATGAACAGCACATAAAAGAACGTGCAAAGTTGCTGGCCGAAAAGGCAGAACAGATTTGGACTTATCCTGAGATTACTGCGGCTGAACTTGCGCCATATCAGGTAGAGGAAAAGCCTGCCCAGAAATACACGATTGACTCTTATGATATCAATGCATTTACACGGACGCTTTTTGATATGCTCGACAGACGAATTTGTAATCTGTCACCGGATGTGAAGCGTGAATTTAAGAAGCTGTATATTGCCTACAAGTTGGATACCAATTTCGTTGATATAGTGGTTCAGAAACAGCGCCTTCGTATATCTTTGAATATGAAGTTTTCGGAGATTCACGATCCAAAGGGGCTGTGCAAGGACATCACCGGTCTTGGCAGATGGGGTAATGGCGATGTTGAGGTATTCTTTGAACATACGTCTGAGATTGACGACGTCATGGAATTGATCGAGCAGTCATACAGCAAACAGGCTGATGAATAAACTTTGAGTTTGGGAGATGATAACATGTCAGATATAGATTTTAGCAAGATAAAGTTGCCTCAGCCAAATTTTGATTACACAAACAATATGATTAGTAGTATTCAAAGAAGTCAAGAGGAATCATTAAGAGCTGTTCAGAAAGCCAGAGAGGAAAAGGAAGCAGAAGAACTTAGGCGGCACAATGAACTTGTTGCTGCCTTAAAAGAAGCTGGGGAAAAGGGTGCTACGATTGTTATTGGGGATAATGCAAATGGAATTCAGATTCAGCAGAATTCAGCTGGAGCCCAGCAAAAAATGGACAACGAACAGACCTTTAATTATGAAAAAGCGTCAGAGGTGTTAAAGGAAATAAGTACATACTTTGAATTCCCGCAGTTTCAACAGACATTTGGAGATAATACAGAAAATGTAAAAAATATTATTCAGAACACAATCGATGCTTTGGATAAAAAAGAAGATGAAGGTCTAATAAAAAAATCGTTAAAGGTGTTAAAGGATCTGGCGATAGGCGCTGGCGGTTCTCTTATAGGATCTGGAATATTAGCATTGCTGGGAACTATCCCATTATAAAGGTCGAGGCGATGGGATTTTGGACTTGTTCCCTCAGAGCGTAGACTTGAGACAGTCGGCAAGTATGCCCGGTTCCATATTATAAGTAGGGACAACCACGTCGACCTGTTTCCGCATACGAGCGCGGTCGAAAAAATGGCTATTTTGAGGTCGAAAAAGCCATTGATATATTCCCGCGAACGAACGGCTCAATTAGGCGGACTTTTGACATCAATCTGGAGCAATCGAGCCACGTTGAGTGCGTAGTATTGATGTCAAGGGTTGAGAAATAAGAGTGTTCAAAATACTGATAAATAAAGGGTTTCCAGACATTAGGTTTTTCTCACGGTTAC
>JBMNOA010000075.1:0-5818 GCA_050942825.1 Bacillota bacterium | reverse complement strand
GGATACGATGAAAAACAATTTATCAGGAAAAAATCTGTAGTCCCCCAATTGAACCTTGAAAAAAATATATACGCAGGGATACAGGGAATTAGCTCCGGTTAGCTGCAATGTGGGTTAAGAAACGAGAAAGAGCATCCAAAAAGGAATAAGAAAAGACTCTATGTATTTGTTGATTTTGATTGGCTTAAAGAGCCAAAACTGATTGGAGGGCATATCAATATATAATAAGTGAAGTATTGTAGATACAAAAAATATAGACACATAAATGAGTAAGATTTATTTCCTTCCTGTAAAACATGGCGATGCGTTCATTATAGAATGCGTTCGTGGAGATACTCAGGGGTTAGTCGTTGTTGATGGTGGGCCAAGGAGTTGTGGGTTTGAGCTTAAGCGCAAGTTGAATGAGTTGGGCACTCCTGACCTTATGGTACTGACCCATTATGATGAAGATCATATTGGTGGAATTCTGCAGTTGGTAGACACATGCTTGGACGATAACATGATACCAGCTAAAGAGGTATGGGCAAACTGCGCAGGTTACGTAGAGGTGGCAGCGAGTAAGTATACAACTGCCGCACACGGTATGCTGCTATCCGTAAGGTTGAATGAATTGGCAAAGCAACATGGAATGGTCTGGCGTAATGATTTGCATGAGGGGATGGAATTTGATAGGCCTTTTGCCAGCATAGAGGTGGTATCACCTACAGAGGATGTCACGAAGATGGTCATAGAGAAACAGAAAGATGAAGCGAGGCAGCTATTGAATGCGACTCAGAAGGATACGATAGACCTAGAGAAACCTCTCGATAAATTAGCAAAAGAAATACCCCCAGAGCCTAATCTGAAGAAGGATAATGAATTGGCAAATGCAGCGAGTATAGCCTTTATCCTAAGGTGTGATAATCTGAGCATATTGATGTTGGGCGACAGCTATCCCCAGAATGTGGAGAGATACCTGAGAGAGGAAAAAGGCTACTCTGAAGAAAACCCATTAGTCGTTGATTTCGTAAAGGTATCGCATCATGGAAGTAGAAACAATACGAGCAATAGCTTATTGGACATTATCCAATGTGATAAGTTTATTATATCGACCAACGGAGGCAACGGAAGTTCCAATCACCCCGATAGAACTACAATCGCTCATATTTTATGTCACACGAAAAGGAACATGGACACAAAAGTACATTTGTATTTTAATTATAAATTAGAACTGATTGAAACAAATGGTATTCCTTTTTTAAATGAAGGCGAATGTGAAAAATGGAATTTTGAAGTACATGATAATATCAAAGAACTATGAATCTGACAAAAGCAAACATAAAAGCCCTAAGAAAGGTAACAGTTAAGATTGAGTGTTCCAACAACAATAAAGGATCGGGCATCATCGTTTCTGTCGGAGAGAACCTCTATGTCCTTACTGCTGCACATATAATACAAAAAGATACCAAGGATGGCCCTCTAGACAAAGAGCAGATAGGTATTTTGCTCAAGAGGAACAGCCGGACATTCCACTTAACTGTGGAAGAAGTGGTTTACTACAACAAGCCAGAAGAGGATGATGCTACTGTGTTGCGTGTGATAAAACCCAACGGTATGCCCACATCGGGACTTGACCAAGTGCGACTATTGACAACGGATATATCTGGCCAAGCAATCCTCTGTGGTTTTCATAAAGACGACACTTCTCTGAAAATCTACAATGTTGTAAAACGAGGGGAAAAAAGTTGGGCAAGTACAGATATTCAACTTCAGTTTCAAAATTTAAGTCCTAAAATAAACTTTGAAGGAACATCTGGAGGAGGTATCTTCTATCAAGGTACGGACGACGTACTGTATATGGTTGCCTATATGTCGGAAGTAGGTAGATTTGATGGGAACAACAACGAGTTTATTTGTATGCCTTCATCCAATTATATTCCAAGCGGATTGTTGGACTCCATTGTCGACAGTCGTGAATATACGTTTATTGCCGACACCGGTGTGGCTCGAGAGGTTGATAGCCGTCAACTGTTAAATCTATTAGACAAATCCGATTATAATCTGAATCAGACTGGTTACTTTATAGAAAACGATAAGACGAAAGAGATTATCGACCAACTGAGGGACGATGATACTTCAACGCTGCTGCTGACAGCATTATCGGGAATGGGTAAGTCAAAACTGATTTATGAGGCTTTCAAGGAGACAGAACGCGAACCAAACCGATATTATACGAAATTTAATGGTAATCGAGATAAACTGATGGGCGAGTTGAAGCAAATACTGAAAGATAATCCCGAAAGTGATGGAATTATCATCGTGGATGACTGCCCAATGGAACTTGTTACGGAAATTATCAGTATCAGAGATAAATACAACAACTTATTTCGATTGATTTTTGCTCATCATGACTATTTTAATGAAGAGCTTGAACGTATCACTTTCCCCGTTATTAAGTTAAGACCTCAAGACATGGAGGAGAGCATAGGACACTATATTAGTGAGGCACTGCACGAAGATGAACAGAACAAGAATGACATTTTGGTTATCAAACAGTTAGCAGGTGGATACCCTCAAATGGCGATAGAACTTGTTAAGGCATACAAGAATAACAAAATTGCTGGTCCCGAGGATGTAACGCATCTAATGCCGAAGTTACTAAACCTTACCCCCAATAAAGAAGAAGAGGAAAAAAAGATTTGGCAAACATTATCACTTTGCTTACCCCTCCCTTATGAAGATGCTACACATGAGGGTTTTGCATACCTGTTAGGTAACAATCACGTAACGCCACTTAACGGAATGGAATATGAAGAGCGGAGGAGTATCGCGGTAAGAATCGTGACGAAATACCATCCAACACTGATTGATATACAAGGCAAATGGCTTTATGTAAGGCCATTTCCACTAGCTGTCTGGCTGACTGCCGAGTGGTTTAAATATGTGTGTAATTCACGGATACATTTCAACGAACTTATTGAGGACATCAAAAAACAGCCACCAAGCATACAAACAGCCATTAGCGAAGGCTTCTGTAAGCACATACAGCAGATGTCCGGTAACAAGGAAGCATTTAAAATGGTAGGGCAACTGGTCAATGCAAACATCGACCACCCTTTTTTCGACGAGGAGAACTTATGTTCTGGTTTGGGTTCTGAACTTTTCCTCGCCATGAGTACCGTGAACCCTGCCGCTATAGCTACACATTTACGGAGGGTGCTTGGATACAAGGATATCGATTGGCTGAGAGAACAGGTTTATGGTGATGTAAGGCGGAATATAATCTGGGCTCTAGAACGTCTTTGCTTTGCCCGCGAGAGTTATCATGATGGCGTGTTCATGATGGCACGATTGGCCGTGGCCGAGAATGAAGAGATTGGTAATAATGCTACGGCACAATTAGTTCAACTGTTCCATATTTATTTAGCAGGAACAGAAGTAAATCTGAAGGATCGCTTGGCGACCCTGAAAGGACTCATCGATGAGAGAGAGACTTATATACCGTTAACCATACGTTGCTTTGAAGCTGCATTACAAAACGGAGGATTTGTCCGGATAGGTGGAGCCGAGAAGTTCGGATTTGAGAACAGGAAGGACTATACACCGAATACTTGGGATGAAATCTTCGAATACTGGTACGGATGCCGGGACTTGTTGTTGGAATGGATAAACAAGAATCCTGAGATTGTCAATCTCTTGGCCGAAATGGCAGAAAGAAAAGTCTACAATTGGGCACGTACAGTACGAAAGGAAGTCTTTGTTCCGCTCTTGGAGAAAATAGCAGAACTAAAAAACTATGCCTGGGACACTGGTTATGAGGCCTTATTCCAGATGGTACATACCTTTGGCATCGACGCGAAATCCTTAGGAATTGCGGGACTGATGGAGAAAATGAGGAACCAATCTTTTAAAATGCAACTGAACGAAGCCAGGTATATACAGCATGGACAATACCGACTGAAGGACAAAGAACAAATCGAGTTATCCGAGAAACTGTATGCTCCGCTGGCGGCTGAGTTCATAGACAAGGAGATATATGCTAATACTGAAGAAGTGAAAGCGTTACTTGAGGATAACAAGTATATTCCTATCGAGTTTGTAAAACGATTAGTAACAACAGCCACAGACGAACAATTAGGAATACTTTTTGATACCATCTTTAATGTATTAACAACAATGCCCCAAGACTTCTATAGCCCGTTTTTGGGTAACCTATCTTCATGCGCCAAGGAAAAGAAACCACTGTTGTCGTTTCTGAAGAGATTAAGAGATGACGGACATGAATACCTATATGTATCATTAATGGCCAGCACCGAAGACGATAAGATAAGTCATTTTTATCAGCTTTTTTCAGAACAAGAGAGCGGAGTTCTGACGATAGACTATCTAGCTACTTATCTCCAGTATTTCAGGTCGAATAGTTCCGAACATTACTTGTTAATACTAAAGGCTCTGAGAGATTGTTTTCCTGATCGTCCAAATGATTTGATTGCATACGTAATATCAGAACGATTCATGATGCGAAAAGACGACCTAGACGAAACTGTTAACATTGTAAAAGAAGCGATGTTAAAGTTTCAAATAAATAGCAATATGGGACATTTACTATATGACTATAGCCGTCTTCTTGTAGAGACCTTACAATTATGGCATGATGCTGAATTTGCAAAGCAAGTAAACAGGAAGTTTATCGACTTGTACAACACTCAGATGGTGCATTTAAATACTGAAGGAGTGTTCACAGAATTGTTAAAGGATTATTTCGATGATGTATGGCCGGAATTTGTTAATGCTTTTTTGGGAACAGATACTTTCTTGTTCTATTTCCAAGTGAAGGATGAGCTGGGGTCTGGGTTTAGCTTTGACAAAGGTCCGCTATTTGATATCAACGAAGAGTTAATCAAACAGCTTTGCATAGAGAATCCAGAGTCTGCACCTGCAAGGATTGCCTTAATGGTACCTTGCTTTGAAAAAGAAGACGATGGAAATGAAAAAGAGTATTTCAATAAATGGATTATCTGGCTTCTGGATAATTTCGGGGAACGAAAAGATGTAAGGGATAATATTTCATCTAATTTAGGCTCTTTCTCATGGAGTGGTGATATATCCCCATATTACGAGAGGAATATCAAATGTTTTGAACAGTTGTTGGATCATCAAAAACAAGAGGTACGGGAATGGGCACAAAAATGTATTAATAACGAAAAGAAGTTGCTTGACATGGAGAAAGATGAAGAGGATTTTAGGAAGATAAGACACGGAATGTAAAAATAATTAACGCTGTACACACCCCACCTAAAATTTTATGTACTTGGAAATACGAGACTCTAAATTGAATCCTGTATTTCCATTTACACAATATATTTTTAGTGCCTAACTATCTTTTAATAGTAGATATAAGGCGGCTAAAATTATCATAAATGACACTTTCTCCCAAACCTATATTTGTTAGAGTATTACTGATTGAGCAAACTTTATTAAAAGGGGCATCTGTTTCTGTTAGAATAAGATTACGTGGTATGCGCTTAATTATTTCTATTCCACTATTAGTTTTTGTCATTTTTTCGTTGACAGAAAAATAATATCCATGTTCTACTATCTTAGGAATTAGAGAGAGAGGACCTGAATACCAATGGAATATTACATTCTTAATGCCATAGGTAATCAGCATTTCGAACAAGACTTTTTCAGCTCGTCTGGAATGGACACTTACTATTTTATTTTTTTTACTTAACCCACATTGCAGCACGATTATAAATAGAAGTTAAACTTACCCTCTATTTACGTTAAATCCGCTTGTTTTACGTCTGTTTGATGACCATGAATTTTTGTATCAGGC
>JBMNOA010000074.1:0-5944 GCA_050942825.1 Bacillota bacterium | reverse complement strand
CCTCTTCCGCCCATCGTTTATAATCGCCATCGCTGCCGACAAAGCTGGCCTCGCTTGTTGCGTCTGCCTCATCAACGCGGCCTCGCAGTGCATCATCGCTTTCCTCTTCCGCACCTCCTGTGATTGGTTCCGGGTTTGTTATTGATGTTATGCCCTTCATTGGCGTCATCATGAGAGTTATGGTTCCTGCTGGCACATTGCCGGTTGTCCCGGCTGCTGAAGCTACCACCTGGATTTCGGCAGTCCCGTCCTCTCTGATTGTATATTTGTCTTTTGTTTCATATTCAATTGACGGCTTATCATCAATAGACGGTGTGGAGAACCTGAAGCCCGCCGGGATTGTGGTCCCCGGTACCCCCGTAATCATAAGGCTCCCCGACGCCTGGTTGGCAGGCTTCCTTTCCATGCCCCTTCCTCTTGCATGGTAGTCGAGCCACTCTCCCTTTGCCCACATCGGGAACATAATTTTCAACGTTTCGACAAGGTGAAACTCCAGCATCTCAGCTTTTTCTAGCGCCGTTGGTTTTGTAAAGTCCCAGGGAAAGCCTCCTTCTGTATCGTCGATGTCGGCTGGCAGCTCACTCATCATCCTTTTGTGGATTGTTTCTGCGTCTTGGTCGCGTAGAAAACTCGGCGCTTCAAAATCTGGTATTTCCATTTATTCCACCTCCTTACGTCTGTAAAATTACGCCTACACGCTGTTCTTCCCACTCTTTACCTTTGATTGTAAAATCACAGTGCAGGCCGTCACTGTCCCATGTAAACTCAAAACCTCGGACGTATTCCGTCTTCGGGTTAACCATGAGGGCCTCTGTGATTGTCCTTTCCAGTGCAGATTCCACGGCTTCGTGGTCTGCCTGCTTGAGTGCATCGTCGAGCTCGGTTCCTATATCGCTGCCGTACGCCATCCGTTCGAGCCGTTCTGTTTGTGCGGTCTTAATGCACCATTGCTGGTATGCCTCCCTTCCGTCAGCTACAACCAGTTTGTTGGCTCCGTCTCTTCTGAAGTCGCCCATATCGTAGTCAAAGTATACGCTTGGTTTGAATTTCTGCTCCTCTGCTGGAGCTGGCGTTATGATTTCTGGAACGTCAAAGACAGGGTACAGGTTTTTATTCGCCATGCTCATCCTCCTATCTTTGTCGCTGGTAATACGACATCAATTACCACGGCGTCATTCTGAACCCATGCCACCAGAACCCGATCTCCTGGTTTTAACCACCGCATTTTTCCCGGTATAAGTACGTCGTGCTTGTGGTTTATCCCTATTCCTACGTGCGTATATACTGGCTCTGGATAAGGGTCACTATAAACGTCGTGGCTTCCATCTGTTGCGCTTGTTGTTAGTTTACTGCCTGTTTCTCCAAGGGTCAGCTGTCGGCATACTAAATAATCTGTCTTTGGTATCGGTATCGGGTAGGTGTTGGTTAATAAACTATAGTCCCCCTGGATTGCTCCAAAATCAAGCACGAGGGGCGATGCATTTGTTTCCCTCATGCGCTGTTGTAGCACCTTGCCGAGTTTATTTATCCCTGGATTTCCTGATGATGGGTTCATGCTCTCGCCCCCTTATGCTTTCGCTTCTTCAGGTTCTAGCTCCATCGACATACTACGGGTGGCTGCGTCGTGTCGTACTGATTTGGTGACGTAGTACCCGTTGAGCGTGCCTGCCTTAACGTGAATCTTGTCTCCTTTACGGATAACCGGAACATCCGGGCCTTCGAGTACGATTATCCTGACTGGCTTTCCGTACTCATTCAATAATTGTTGGGCAGTTGATTTGGCTGTGTCCAGCGAGTCGTCTTCAGCCCGGTTTTGTATCCTTTGCCTGATTCCGTGTTGGGTTAACCCATCAACTACCGCTTCTACCGGTTGCCTCCCTTCGTTATCTTCCTTACCGACCACTTTTACCCTCGTTACCAGGTCTACGGTGCTTATTTTATCCCTGGTGAGCGTAGCGTTGGTGTCCTCGTCAAAGTGATATATTGTCTCGTTGCTCCCCTTCGGTAGCACGCTGACCTTCCCTTTGCTGGCTCTTATTATGCATTTGGCAGCGCCTTTTTTGCTTGCGTCGTCCAACAGCTTCAGGAGGATATTGCTCAGGTATTCGTTTTTAAAAGGCGTTTTGGCATGAGCTACATCCGGACCGTCGTACTTTTCTATCGGCACTCCCCAGTCGTTGAATATCCCGGTTATGGCTGCCTTTGTTCCTGTACCGGCTGAGTAGTATCTGTTGTCCTGGCTTTGCTGGAGATTGAATAGTTCATCGTATGCGATCACGTCAAATGTCGTAGAAGCGCTTCCTAAATGCCCTGGTTCCCATTCCTGGATACTTCCTCTGGCCACTTCTTCGCTGCTGGTTCCCCAGTCGGCTATTATGGCCACTATGCACCCCGGTTGTGCAAGGCTTGAAAGCTGGCTGCCTCCGTATTTGATATTGTGCAATGTAAACCCTATACGCATTGCAAGTTCTGCGTCGCCTTCCTCCCAGCCGAGGCTTTCGGCTGCCTGTGTTATGTCTAGTTGCTTGCCAGTGGCCGTTACGAGAATTAACTTGTATTTGAGTTTTCTAATATCTATCGTGGCGGCCACCTCCTAACTGGGCAGCGTTAGTACTTGCCCTGGGTATATAAGGTTGGGGTTCTTTATTTTATCTGTGTTAAGATTATAAATTTCCATATATCGCCCGCCTTTTCCGAGGGTCTGCTGTGCTATCTTCCACAGGCTGTCTCCGCTTTTTACGGTGTAAGTTTTGGCTGCAGCCTTGGCGGCCGGCGGCCTGGCAGTTGTACTGTTGGTTTTTGTGCTTGGCTTTATGCTCAGCTCGTTTACAGTGTAAACCTCTATAGGCTTAGCTTCTACAAAGCTAATGCTGTACTCGTAGTCGCCATTTCCACCGGTTGCCTCTGCCGTGTAACTGTCCAGATATACATCGTGGTTAATTGGCGTTTCCGTCACCATGAGCCGTATCTTGGTTCCGTTCGTTCTCCATTTCTCCCATATATTCTGGATCTCTTCCGGGCTGTGCCAGTATTGCCTTTTTACGTAGCTGGCATTCCTACGGTTTTTGCCAGGGAGGGTCCCGTTCCATGAAAATGTCAGCAGATTTGTGCCCTTCGGGATCTTAACCTCCCCGACGTTTATAATGTCATAGGTTTGAAACTGTGCGTCTCCTTTACGCTTTGCCTTCTCCGGGAGCATTGAAAGCGTAAGCCTTGCGCCAGTTTCTATTTCCGTGAAGTATATATTCATTACGCTTCAGCTCCTCCCTTAGCGGGCATATTCGCGAAAATTCGGGCCAGTCTCTCCGCGAGTTCGTCTCCGATGTCGTCGGTCATTTCTCGGATGTAAGCCTTTAAAACAGCCAGCACTTTGTTCTCGTCGGTGGTATCTCCGCTGCCCTCAATTGTAAATCTGGGCTCCGCTTTTACCTCCACCTTGATTGTTATGTTCTGGCCGCCTCTACCTGTGGGCACTCCCTTTGGTCGTTGCTCTTGCTCATCTCCTACTATGCCGCCGTCTTCATATGGCCTCACGCCGAGAATTTCTCCGGTCCTTTGCCATAGGTCTATCCCTCTGCTTCTCTTGCTCGGACTCAATGGGATAATTCCTTCGGCACCAGCCTCGGCCACGATGCCCATGTGCGGCTTGGTCATTATGCCGCCGTCGGCATGGAAAGCAAAACGGTCATAGAGTTTATTCGCCACAGCCTGGCCGCCAAATGCTCCAGCTCCTGCTCCAATTATGGATCCCAGCAGTGCTGTCACCGGGGAAAGAACGCCCGCTCCAACAAGTGCGCCGGTTCCTGCCCCAACCAGAGCGCTGACTCCTACTGCGCCTAAAACGGAGCCGAGTTCTTTTACAATGGCTCGCTTTTTGTCCTCCAACCCTATGATTTCGGTAACAGATGCAATCAGTGATAATGGTATCGCCACCCTGGAAGCAATTTTTGTTGCTTTGCCAAATCTCCTATTTAAATTCTTGGCCATATGAGCTATTTCTCGCGTCTTTTCATATTCGCCAATGTCGGGTGATGCAATCGAGGCAATCTTTTTCTGATAAGGTTTGTAAATTGACTTAACTGCATTTTCCTGGCCTCTTCTTGTAGATTCAAGACCAATAGCAATGCTTTCAGAGGTATTGCCAGCAGCAGATGCCTTGTCTGTGGAAAAAACAGTCTTAATCGAGCCCCACGCCTTTTTTGCGGTGGTACCTATGGCCGAGATCTTGTCTCCGGCAAACTCCTTTACCACGTTCCCGGCGCTTTTTAGTTTCCCAAATATGCCGCCGTCTGCGTGAGGGGTAACTCCAAGCATCTGGCCTGCTTGTTGCCATAAACTTAACGCTTCCTTACTTTTGCCTGAACCTAACGGGATGATAGCTTCTGGTCCATCTTCGGCTACGATGCCCATATGTGGCCTGGTGAGAATGCCGCCTTCGGCATAGGCTTTAACCGTCGGTAACCGCCCTACGCCTTGGTATCGCGTAATGTCCACCACATCAGCAATTCTTTTTGTGGTTTCGGATATATCCTTCGCGTTGGTAATTCTCGCGGTGTTCTCTGATGCATCTGATGTCCGCCTTAAGTTGTTGGTTATGGCTTCATTCCGCGTTTCTGTGATAAATCCCAAGCGGCGGCCAACTTGCTGCCACAGCGCTTGTGCACGTGATGGCTTCGTTAACGGGATGATAGCTTCTGGTCCATCTTCGGCTACGATGCCCATATGTGGCCTGGTGAGAATGCCGCCTTCGGCATGTTCAAAAACACTACTTTTCCCTTTGCTGGTTGTTAGTCCGGTTTCTTTGGAGCCCTTTTGACTTAGCTCGCTGAACCAGCCTTTCGCTGCCACCCACTTGTCTTCAATCCATTTCATAGCAGCGCTTGCCCCTGATTTAACCGGTCCCCAGACATTATCCTCAAACCATCCAGATACCCCGCTCCAAGCATCACTTATGGCGTTCTTGGCGGCCATGAACTGGTCGCCTATCCATGCTCCGGCTGTTAATGCCGCGCCTTTTATCGGTTCCCACACATTCTCTGCAAACCATTCAGAAGCGGGTCCCCATGTTTCTTTTATCCAGGCCCCAGCTTCGTTCCATTGTTCCGATGTCCATGTTCCTGCAGCCTGAGCCCCGCTTTTTATTGGCATCCATATGCTTTCGTCAAACCACCCCGATAGGCTCGCCCAGTGTCCGCTGGTCCATGCCCTTGCGTCTGCCCACCTGTCACCTACCCACTGGCTCGCGGTTTGTGCCGCGCCTTTTACTGGCGTCCAGGCTGTTTCATCAAGCCATGAAGCAAAATCAGACCACCTGTCTCCAACCCAATCCCTGGCCTGGCCCCATTTTTCTTCTGTCCAATCGCTGGCGATTTGTGCCGCATGGCCAGCAGGGGTCCACACCGTCTCGTCAAACCAATCTGAGAAGTTTCCCCACTTTCCGGACACCCAGTCTTTGCCCTCGCTCCATGCTCCGGCAGCAACGTTGGCCGCCGAAATGCCAACATCCTTTGATGGGGTCCATACCGTGGTATCAAGCCAATTGCTAAAGCCGCCCCATTTATTGCCGATCCAATCTCCTGCTTCGTTCCATTTGTCAGAAACCCAAACCCCGGCATCCGCTGCTCCAGCCTTGGTGGTATCCCAGGTATCCTTTGACCACTGCTTGGTGTTTTCCCAGAATTTAGTCAGGCCGCCGCCCTCGTCAGTAGCATCGGACATGGCCTTGCCCACCTTGCTGCCGCCAAAGAGTGCGCCCACGCCGCCAATGCCGGCCCCTACGGCTGCGCCTATTCCAGTGCCTATGATTGGAACCACAGAGCCAACAGCGGCCCCTATTCCAGCGCCTGTGGCTACCATCCCTATCTTGCTGCCGCCGCTCCAATACCTATCTTTTGCTTCTTTTGCATCGGCGCTTTTGGCCCCTTTGTAAATATCATACAACCCT
>JBMNOA010000072.1:0-6126 GCA_050942825.1 Bacillota bacterium | reverse complement strand
GCAGGCTTATCAGAAGAAAAAGTCTCCTTACATCGCAGCTTAACGCTGTACAAAATAATATGCCTGAAAATGATGGTGTTCTGAGGAAAGACTTTTCGGCCCTTTTGCGCTTTTTCCCGGAAGCCAATATTGATGCCTTTAACGATGTGGAAACCTTCCACGCTAAAATTAATAGCTTTCTCCGTGCAGATATTGAGGAAGAGGTATCGCAGCTGGTACCGCAAATTGAATACATAGATGCCGACATCACCTCTTATGAAAAACAGATTGAGGACACTGGAGTAGCAAAAACACTTTCCCAGTCTATTCTCACACAATATGCACGTGTATCCCGTGAGATTGAGAGGCTCGAAGATGAAAATGAAGCTATGCAAAATGAAATGGAACAATCGAAGAAACGCAAGGAAATTGAGGATATACTTGCCAACCTACGTAGAAAACAGGAGGAAGCGCTTGAAAGTGCAGAATCTGAGGTAAACGCTGAAATGAAAAGAATTAATGATATCATTACCGGCGGTGATAGGGCTACTCCTGTATTGACATTAAAACCAGATAAATCCTTTGAGTTTGAAACTCCTAACGACAAGAGCGAAGGAACGGCATATAAAGGGCTTGTTGTCTATGATTTAAGCATGCTTTCTTTGACCCCCCTTCCTGCATTAATTCATGATTCAAGCATTGTTAAGCGCATAGAAGATGCCGACTTTGAACAAATACTAAGCCTTTATCAAGAATGCGGGGATATGGGCAAACAGGTATTTATTGCATTCGATAAGGCAGATACATATACAGATGATACCTACAGGATGCTTGATGAGGCAACTGTCCTCCGCCTTTCTGTAGGAAATGAATTGTTCGGCAAATCTTGGAGCCGCAAAACTGCAGAAACTAAACATAAACCTATATCCACTTTTGGATCAAATGATGAGCAAGAAACAGAATAGTAAACTGACAGCAATTAAGGAGATGAAATTACATGGCGGTTATTAAAAACTTACTACAGCAAATCACCGATCCGGTGCTCCGTGAGCGACTTACGGAGGAAGTAAATCGGTTAAGTAAAAATAAAAAATTTGGCTTGGTTTTCGAGGAGCATGTTCCTGAATGTACCCCGCTCTACAGCGTGCCAATTAAACAAGGTTCATTTGTTGCTCGGAAAACAGGCAAAATGAATAATATATACATAGTAAAAGAAATAGATGACGAAACAGCTATCTGCATGGACAAGATTACCTTCGAAACTGAAGCAATCCCCCTTGGCGAAATTGTATCTGTAGCACAATTTGGAGAACCAATTTTCCCCTCCCTTGAACCCATCGACAAAGTACTTAATGCGGCAGATGACAGCCTTTGGCATACAATTATTGAAGCTGACAACTATCACGCCCTTCAACTTTTGGAATATCTTTATGAAGGAAAAGTGGATTGCATATATATAGACCCGCCCTATAACACAGGGGCAAGAGATTGGAAATATAATAATGATTATGTAGATTCAAATGATGCTTATAGACACAGTAAGTGGCTTTCTATGATGAAGAAACGACTAAAACTTGCTCATAGGATACTTAATCCTGAAACAGGTGTACTTATTGTCACAATTGATGAGCACGAAGTTCATCATCTGAGAACATTATTGGAAGAAATCTTCCCAGGATTTTATATACAGATGGTTACATACGTTAGCAATCCTACTGGTGCAACACAAGGGCGTTTTTCCAGAGTTGAAGAATATGCAGTTTACTGTTTTGCGCCAAGTGCATTTGTTCCTGTTGGTGATGATTCTATGCTTGGTGAAATTGAAACCTCAAAGAAAGTAAGGTGGAAATCTCTTTTAAGGTCGGGGACAAGTGCTCGCCGTGAAGATCGCAAAAACATGTTTTATCCAGTATACATTGATGTTCACAAGGGCATTGTTGTTGATGCGGGTAGTCCGCTTCCCTATGAGGAATCTCCAGATTTCTCCCCGCTTAATGGGCTACAAGTAGCTTGGCCAATTCGAACTGACGGTAGCTTTGGGCGTTGGAGCGTAGGAGTAGATACCTTCCGTTCATTGATAAAAAAAGGGTACGTGTCACTTGGCAGGTTTGATTCCACACGTAATACATGGGGAATTACATATATAAGTGATCAGACCCAGAAAATGATTGCAAATGGTCGTGTAATAGTAACTGGTAAAAATGAAAATACCGGTGTTGTTACAATAGAATATGCAGATGCACATAATCAAGCAATTAGAACCGTTTGGTATAGGACTATGCACAATGCCGGTGCCTATGGCACGGATCTTTTGTCAAATATAATTGGGCAGTCACGTACATTTTCATTTCCTAAATCTGTATACGCTACTAAAGACTCAATAAATGCTGTAATGCGTGATAAAAAAGATGCACTGATCGTCGACTTCTTCGCTGGCAGCGGTACTACACTCCATGCAGTTAATTTGCTTAATGCGGAGGATGACGGCAAACGACGCTGTATCCTTGTCACCAACAATGAGGTATCAGAAGCTGAGGCACGGGAATTGAAAGCTGCTGGTTATCAGCCAGGTGATCCTGAATGGGAAAGCCGTGGCATATGCCGCTCGGTAACTTGGCCTCGTACAGAATATAGTATCCTTGGCAAACGAGCTGATGGCACAATTTTAACAGGAGAATACTTTACCAACCTGACCACCGATAAAGAAGTCAACCGCTCATTTTATCAATTGGGCTTTGTAGAAGACCCTACAAGACTTGTGCTTGCTGCAAAAAAACAAATTGTTGCTCTTATGGGCAAGAATAAGCTGCCACAATCCCTCGTTAAAGCCGACAGCCGTTTTGTAGTATCGGAGAAATACACCGCTTCAATTCTTTTTGATTCAGAAGCAGCTGACGAATGGCTTGAAGCTCTTGAAGACCAAGAGCATATTACTGATTTCTATATTGTTGCAAAAGAGAACCGGATTTTTAATGAAATAAAAACAAAAGTGGTTGAGTTACTCGGTACAATCACAGTAACTGAACCATTCAAGCGGCCAATGAGTGAAGGCTTCGCCGCCAATGTAGAATACTTTAAGCTTGGATTTTTGGATAAGAACAGTGTTTCCCTTGGCCAGCAATTTCATGAAATACTGCCCCTTCTGTGGCTAAAAGCAGGTGCTGTCGGCGAGCGACCAGAATTAGATGGCATAGAATTACCGGATATGCTGATTCTTCCGCAGAATTCTTTTGCAATTCTGCTTGATGAAGATTGTTATGGCAAGTTCTCTGAAGACTTGCTTGATGCCGGTAAAATTGAAACAGTGTATTTTGTCACGAATTCTGAGGAGGCATTTAGGGAGATGTCTGATGGTATCGAGGCCACTTATACCTACCAGTTATATCGTGACTATATTGATAATTTCGTAATTGGGAGCAGGAGGAATAGTCTATGAGAGCAACCTTATTTCCTTTTCAAGAAGTAGCACTTGCTGACTTACATGAAAAGATACAAAAAGCACATACCCTTTGGAGCGAAAAAGACCCGCAGGTTATTTCCTTTACCGCTCCCACGGGTGCAGGAAAGACAATTATTATGACCGCTCTGTTTGAGGACATTATTTTCGGTCATGCCTATGGTATAGCTGAGCCTGATTCTATTTTTGTCTGGCTTTCAGATATGCCTGAGCTGAATGAACAAACACGCTTAAAAATCGAAAGCAAATCAGATAAATTCCGCGCAAGAGACATCCACATAATTGATTCCAACTATGACTCCGAATATTTTGCACCGGGTGGAATCTATTTTTTAAATACACAAAAACTTGGTACAGACAAGCTTCTCACCCAGAAGTCGGACCTGCGCCAATATACAATTTGGGAGACACTTGCCAATACGGCAAAGCGCCAACCAAAATCATTTTATATTGTTATAGACGAGGCACACCGAGGTACAGCTACACCGCAAGCAGAAAACAGAGCGCAATCCATTATGCAAAAATTTATTAAAGGCAGCAAAGAAGATGGAATGCCTATCATGCCACTTGTTATAGGTGTAACTGCAACACCACAGCGTTTTCAACGACTTGTAGCCGATACTACTTCTACTATCCAAAAAGTTGCTGTTCCCCCGGAGGATGTCCGGGAATCCGGCTTATTGAAAGATAGAATTATAATACATTTCCCTGAAATTGCAATAAATGCTGATATGACAATGTTTAAAGAAGCTGTTGCTAACTGGAAAGATAAATGCGAACGCTGGGCGGCTTACTCTGACCATGAGGAAATTAAAAATCCTGTTCGCCCTATTCTTGTAGTTCAGGTTGAAGATGGCAATGAACGGTTGATCACCCACACAGATTTGGAAAATTGTATCACTGTAATTGAAGATACTCTTGGACGCAAGCTCCGTGCCGGCGAGGCAATTCATACATTTGATAAATATGAAACCATCAAAGTAGGTGATGTAGATATATACAAAGTGGATGCATCCCGAATTGAACATGATGAAAAGGCGATGGTTGTGTTCTTTAAGATGAACCTTTCCACCGGATGGGACTGCCCTCGTGCCGAGACAATGATGTCATTTAGGAACGCCAGTGATTATACTCACATTGCTCAGCTGCTGGGGCGGATGATCCGTACCCCTCTTGCCCGCCGTGTTGAATCCGATGCTGAATTAAATAATGTCAGCCTTTACCTGCCATTCTTCGATGAGGAAACTGTCAAGATGGTGGAGCAAGCCCTGCGTGATGGTGAAGCATCTATCCCTGCTGAAACAGGCTCACACAGGGAATTAATCACATTAAAAAGAAATCCTGCTTTTGCAGATGTGTTTAGCGATATGAATTTAATAACATATCGCATAGATTCGGCAAGAAAGCAACCAGCTCTACGCAGGCTGATTGCCCTTGCTCGTGCCCTTACCCAAGATATGATTGCACCAGGGGCTCGCAAGACTATGTTAAAAAAATTGCTTGATGAATTTGAAAAAGAAATCACTGCTTTAAGAGAATCGGGCAAATTTGAGACCATATCCAAAGCAACTACAGGCTTTGGCCTCTATTCCCTTACCATCGATTATGGCAGTGATGTTGCAAACAAAATTATGGAATCAAATGAAGTTATCTCGCTTTCGGATTTTGATATGAATAATCTATTTGAGCGGGCGGGAAAAATCTTCGGCGAAGGCTTACACAAAGAGTATTGGATTCGTCATGCTACTCGTGAAGCCAAAGATGTAAAAACTGAAATGATTGTTCTGGCCAGTGACAGTGAAGCAATGGATAGGCTTGAAGCATTTGCCGGTAGGTTATTCAATGAGTTATATGATACCCATCAATCAGCCTTCCGCCACTTAAAGGAAGATCGCAAGGATACATATAGAAAACTTGCACAGTCCTCCACTATTCCAATCGCACTTGATTGGCAGCTGCCCCAGTCTATAGATTTTTCTATAGGAGAAGATGCTATTGCCTTAGAAAATCATCTTTTTATCCCTTCCGAGGGCGGAGACTTCAAAGTTAGCTTAGGAGATTGGGAAAAGGGTGTTATTGAGGAAGAGATGCAGGAAGCCAAAGGTGCAGTAGCGTGGCTTCGCAATCTTGATCGTAAAAAATGGTCCCTTGAAATTCCATACGAAGTAGGTGGTGTAACAACCCCCATGTTCCCAGACCTTATTGTTGTTCGTACTAATGCAAATGGGTATGTTTTCGATATTCTGGAGCCCCATGATCCCAGCCGTAAGGATAACTATCCAAAGGCCGTTGGTCTTGCAAAATTTGCCGAAAAGCATGGTGAATATTTTGGCCGGATACAACTTATTCGCAAAGCAAAAGGTGCGGACAAACGAGATCATTTCTACCGTTTAGACATGAGTAAGCTTAGCATTCGAAATAGAGTTCGTAGTGTAACATCCAATGCTGAACTTGATCGGATTTTTGATGAGGAAGCAATAACGGAAGAATAATATTTCAGATATTATTAACAGGAGGAGAAATAATGGCATTTCAAACTGCACTTACAATAAAAGAAGCTATTGCCAGCATTCATAGTAAAAAGTATTTGCTACCTTCTATCCAAAGAGAATTTGTATGGGGTGTAGACCAGATTACCCAATTATTTGATAGCCTTATGCTTGGCTATCCCATAGGCTCATTCCTGTTTT
>JBMNOA010000071.1:0-6134 GCA_050942825.1 Bacillota bacterium | reverse complement strand
GGGCTTATGAGAAAGAGCCGCCTGTCGCTGGCCGAGGCGAAAGAGAAGTACCCGGATTGGTATGAGCGGCGGATCGTCAAGAAGGAGCGGCGGGGCCGCTGGACGGTCAAGCGTGACCTTTACGACTGGTGGCTGCACCGGATCGCCGATGAAATCCGGGTGGGCCATCGTTTCTATGGCATTATGACGCTGGCGATTTATGCGAAAAAATGCGGGATAGACGAGGACGAGCTGCGCCGGGACGCTTTCGCGCTGCTCCGGCCTTACGATGATATGAGCGTGGAGGATATAAACCGCTTCACGAAAGATGATGTGGTGTGCGCCCTGGAGATGTTCAACGAGGACTATGTGACATTCCCCAGGGACGATATAGCGAAGCTCTCCGGTCTGACTATGCCTGTCAACAAGCGGAACTGGCGCAAACAGCCAGTACATTTGCAGGGCGCGAGAGCAATCCAGGAGATTAACGATAAGGCTAATGGTACGAATTGGAGAGAAGGGAACGGGCGGCCTAAAGGCAGCGGAACGGCCCAGGCGCGGGTTTATGAATGGCGGCAGCAGCACCCGGAGGGGCGCAAGGCCGACTGTCACCGGGAAACTGGCCTTGATCCGAAAACCGTCCGCAAGTGGTGGGATTGTCCGCCGCCAGCGGTGCGCTTTGAAAATGGGCATATAACGGTGCGGGTGTCCCCTTCCCAGGAGTTGAGCGATTGGCTCCTGGATGCGCTGCACGATGGGGGCCAGGAATAAGGCCCAGAAAGGCCCCTGTTACGCTTTAGAAGCCGTTTTCAGCCCTCCGAGGGTAAATATACCGGCCCCCTCTCTACCGCGTTTGGAAAGCCGCATAAATCAAGGCTTTTTTGCCCTCTAAATGCGAACATACCAGGGTAGAAGTTTAAGGGCCAGTGCTTGGGTAAACGGTCAGGAACATATATTGACATTGTAAATAAAAAGTTATACAATGGATATAATAAGAATGAAAGGAGTTGCTACCTATGGCAAATACAAATATTAACATTCGTATGGACGCAGACTTGAAGCGGCAGTTTGAGGCGTTCTGTGCTGATATGGGAATGACGATGACAACGGCGTTCAATGTTTTTGCGCGTAAGGCGGTGCGGGAGTATAGAATACCCTTTGAAATCAGCGGCGATGTGCCGAACGCTGAAACCGTTGAAGCAATCAAGGAAGTAAAGAGAATGAAGGCCGATCCGAGCCTCGGCAAGACCTATTCCAATGTCGATCAGATGATGGAGGAGCTGCTTGCCGATGTATAACATAAGACCAACCACAAAATTTCAGAAGGATTTGAAGCGCGTGAAAAAGCGCGGCTTTGATATTTCTTTGCTGACGGATATTATTAAAAAGCTGGCTGCGGGGGAGCCGTTGCCAGAGAAGAACAGGGAGCACCAACTTTCCGGGGATTATACGGGGTGTCGTGAGTGCCACATTACGCCGGATTGGTTGCTGATCTACGAAGTGGACGGGGACGAGCTGATTTTATATCTCACCCGGACGGGATCGCATAGCGATTTATTTTAGGGGAAGGAGGAAAGGTCTATGAGCTGGGATAAAGAGAGGATCGCGCAGATACAGCTTCCCGATCCGGCAGACGATGATCCGCACCCTCGGCTGCTCCTGGAAGGTCGCGGCATACACGCAGGGCAGGGTTTTACGGCCCTGTTCCCTGATGGGTGGCACGAGATTACCCTGGAAGTAGCGTGGGAGCCGACAGGCCCCGGCTGCTGGTACATATCTACGCCGGGGTTTAAGGGCGTGTGTCCTGTGGGCCTGTTCGTAAAGGTATGAAAACGATCCGGCAGATAGCTGACGAGATAGGGGTATCAAAGCAAGCTGTTTTCAAAAAAATTAAGCGTGAACCACTGTCAACCAGTTTACAGGGGTTGACGGCAACGGTTGACGGTAGGTTGATGGTAGAGGTTGACGGCGAAAAGCTGATAAAACAGGCGTTTTCTGAAATTGCACCGTCAACCACCGACAACCAGTTGACGGGCGCGGTTGACGGTTTGGTTGACGCGCCGTCAACCAAAAATGCAGAAAAAACAGCAGAGGTTGATGGTGTGATTTCTGTTTTACAGGCCACCATCGACACGCTGCAGGGGCAGCTTGAAGTGAAAGACCGGCAGATCGAGCAGCAGGCCCAGACCATTACCCGGCTTACTGACGCGCTGGCCGCCGCCCAGCAGACAGCGGCAGCGGCCCAGGCCCTACACGCGGGGACAATCCAGCAGCAGCTTATTACCGGGGAGGCTGGAACGGATCAGCAGGAACCGGAACAGAAAAAAAGCTGGTTTTCAAAAATTTTTGGTGGCAGATAGGAAACAAAAGGATATTTTTTTCGTCACTACAAGTTAAGAAAGGCGGTGTGATACAGTGAAAAAGATTGCTCTTGTTTTGGTGGCGGCTATGGTTTTGGTATTCACTGGTTGCGAAAAAAAGGAAACTATTTCAATGCCTTTTGATGTTGCTGATGTGAATAATATCGAGATGTATCGCAATGTTGTGCCAAACTCCGCTGAAAAGCAAGTCATTACAAAAACCGATGATATAGAGGATATTTATTTTCTGTTTTCGGGATTGGAGGTAAGCGATAAAAAAACGGAGCCTGTTGCTGGAGGGACAGTAACAAGTTTTCGGTTTAATCTCTCAAATGATACAAGTTATGAGATTATCTACTGTGCAGAAGCAGTAAAGTCAGGCAGACTGAAACTTCCAGAGGAGAAACTGGATTATTTTACAGCAGCTGATATTGAATCTTATTGGGACAACTACCAATATGAGATTGTTCCTGTAAGTGAGAATGAACTGCCGGGACAGGAAGAAACGCAAGAATGGGATAAAATCCCTATGGTAATGGTGGATGGCAAACTCTACTATGATACGGGGAAAGAAAGTACCATAAGTGGCCGTTGCGGGGTAATGGACGGGGAAATCACTTCATCGGTTGATGGCTCTGAGATACCGACAAAGGATAACCAATCTAATTTTGGAACAGGATTTGAATATCAATACGGGGCCGACAATACCATAGAGATTTTTATGAACGAGAAATGGATCGTTTTTGAGCAAAGAGAAGGAGCCGGAAATCAAGTCCGATATGGTGATCGGATGGTAGATGCGGAGGGCCTTTCCAAAGAAACGCTTGAATGGCTGGATTGGTATAATAGCTTGCCGGAAGAACAACAGTTAGCTGTAAGTGCTGTGCCGCCAGATTTGCTTGAAGAAAGCGGCCTTGTAAAAACAGAGGACGCAGAGGTTTCTGCACAGGAAGATGAATTGTGTGGCTATCCTCTTGCACCAGAAGAAGTAGAGTGACAACAGAAATTCTTGGAGACAGTTGTGAGGCTGCTTCTTTTAGCCCCCGGCAGGGCGCAAAAGCACTTTCATACTGCCAGCCCCGAAGGGGCGGCGGTGTGAAAGTGCTTTTGCGTTACTTTCTCACAAGAAAGTAACAAAGAGGTTGTGGCCTGCGGCCAGTTATGGTAAAATAGGAGTAGTAGGATATAGGCTTTTGCAGGAAAGGGACGGGTGATTTTATAGGCACAACCATTTCGGGAATGACGGGCCGGGGAAGTATCCGGCACAACAACAGGAGCTTTTCAGCGGCGAATGTAGACCGGAGCAGGTCGGGGCAGAATGTCACCTTTTGCAACGAGGATTTGAAGAAGGTGTACCACGAACTTTTCGATGAAGCCCTGGCCGCCTACAATGCCAAAAAGAAAAAGACCAGGGACAAGATACCAGATTACTATGAGCATATCCGGCAGAGCAAACAGGAGAAGCTATTTCACGAGGCTATCTTCCAGATCGGCAACTTGACGGACTGCGGGTGCGGCTCCCCTGGAGGGGAACGGGCGGCGGCAGCTCTCAAAGAATTTGCAGAGTCCTTCCAGGAGCGCAACCCTCATCTGCGGGTGTTCAATATGGTGCTGCACATGGACGAGGCCACGCCCCACCTCCATGTGGACTTCGTGCCTGTGGCAACGGAGCAGAGCCGGGGCCTCTCAACGCGGGTATCAATGAAACAGGCGTTAAAGCAGCAGGGATTTGAAGGGATGGGCCGAAAGCAGACCGAATGGAAAGCCTGGATGGAACGGGAGAAAGAAGCCCTAACGGAAATCGCCCAGGCTCACGAGTTTGAGATTATCAGCCTGGGCGGTGGCCGCGAGCGTATGGAGCTACCAGAGTACAGAGCAGCGGCCCAGCGGCTTGAAGCTATCCAGGAACAGGTGACAGCAGCAGAGCAGGAGATCGCGGCCCTGGAAAAGCAGAGAAAGGCCCTGCAAGGGAATGTGAAGCTGCTGAAAGCGGTGGAGAAGGTTAAGCCCGATCTGGACGCGATACAGCCGGAAAAGACGCTGACAGGGGCCGTCAAGGGTGTGACGGTGGAGCAGGTGAAGGAGCTGAAGGCGGCGGTGATCCGGGGCGCGGCGGCAGAGCAGAAGGTGCGGGAGCTGAAGGTAGAAAACCAACAGCTTCAGCAGAAAATCCCCTCGATGAAAGAAAAACTGAAGGAGGCCCAGGAGCGGCAGCGGCTTGAAAATGAAAACCGGCAGCTCAAAGTGCAGGTGGAATACCTGGAAGAAGATTTGAGCTGGGAGCGTGGGATTTCGGCGCGGCTCCGGGAAGGGATCGGGGCGGTGCTGGACTTTCTGGATCAGCACTTGCCGGAGCAGTTCCGGCCCCTGGTCGAAAAGGCGCGGGAGCTGCTACCAGTGCCAGAGGTGCAGCAGCCGGAGAGAGAACAGGAACAGGGCCACACCTGGGGCGGTATGGAGCTGTAAAAGAAGCCTGTCCGGGAGCCTTGCAAGAGCCGCCCGGACAGGCTATAATAACAGTAAAAATAGGGAATAAAATGTATTGATAATATATGCCCCCCTATGGGGTGAAGGGGACAAGCTGAAATGGGTTTGTCGTAAAATAGGGAATAAAATGTATTGATAATATATGCCCCCCTATGGCCTTTAGGCCAGGGAAAAAATAATAAAATATTCTCTCTCTGACAGGGAGAAAGTCGGAGGGGGTTATGGGGGTGAGCGGCGGGGTGTGGGAATGTGGTAAACCTGAAAGGTTTTCCATCATTTCCATGCCCCAGAGCGAGGGGGAAAAGGGGGAGGTGACTTTCTCTTTAAGGCCCCGAAGGGGCCGCTCTTTGGCTCCCCCTTTTCCCCCTGTGGGTTTGCAGAATGTACGAAAAGAGGTGTAAGGAATGGAGGATCAGCAAGCAGCCCTGGAACAGCTCCGGGAACTTTACAGGGAAAAGAATGAGCATTTAGAGAAGTTTTTGGAGCCGGTGGAGCCGTATGAGTTTTATCGTGAGATCTTCCCGGAAGGATCTTTCGAGAGGAAGGGCCATTTTGAGGACAGGAAGGGAAACGGGATCGCGGTGACAGTGACGAAAGGTGAGGTTGACAGGGCAACCGGGATCGCCCTGCAGATCGAGGGGGACGGTAAAGCGAAACGCTGTACCATCACTGACGAGCTGGACGAGCTGAGGGAGCTGCAAGACACCGATTTTACGATTATGTCCCCGATCTCCTATTTTGGGCTGCGGCGGTGCGGCAAAAATGCCCGGTATCTCTATGCTTTGGTCTTTGACCTGGACGGGGTAGGTATGCCCCAGCTCCGGGACACGCTGCACCAGATGAACAAGGATATTTTGCCCCAGGCAACCTTTGTTGTAAACAGCGGGACAGGGCTTCACCTGTATTATGTGCTGAAAGAGCCGGTGCCTATGTACCCGTACAACCAGAAATGCTTGAAAGAGTTGAAATATTCCCTCACTCGGCAGATTTGGAATAAGTTTACCTCCACCATCAAGGAGCCACAAATGCAGGGGATTTTGCAGGGATTTCGGGTGGTCGGCTCCGGCTCGAAGCTGGGGCGTGAGTACCCTGTGAGGGCGTTCCGGCTCGGCGGGCCGGTGGAGCTGGTGCGGCTGCTTGATTATATCCCGGACAGCAACGGGGAGCAGCAGCGGCTTGAAGGGCTTATGAGAAAGAGCCGCCTGTCGCTGGCCGAGGCGAAAGAGAAGTACCCGGATTGGTATGAGCGGCGGATCGTCAAGAAGGAGCGGCGGGGCCGCTGGACGGTCAAGCGTGACCTTTACGACT
>JBMNOA010000070.1:0-6353 GCA_050942825.1 Bacillota bacterium | reverse complement strand
AAACCTCTGTTTTGTGTCAAACCTTTGAAAAAAAACTCAAGCCCAAGCGTAAAAAATTCACCCCCTGAAATTTACAAAATATCCTTTGCGCAAAATTTGCAATTTGTAAAAAACATGTCTTTCTAAAAAAATAACGATCAAACACTTAGTATTCGATCGTCATTTTATTTGAGTATTAACAAATCTTTCTTAAGAGCCGTTTGGCGCCAAGTTCTGTCCCAACACCATATACGCATATATTTAATATATATAGTATTAAGGAGTGAATGAGTTGTGAAGGCATATAATCGTAAACGAGCCATCACCTATGCTCATAAATGGGCCTATAGCCGCAATGCAAGATACTATGATTTTAGCAATCTAGGTGGCGATTGTACCAATTTCATTTCCCAATGTCTTTATGCCGGCTGCCAAGTTATGAATTATACACCTAATGTGGGCTGGTTTTATAATTCTCCTAATTCAAGAAGTGCTTCGTGGACAGGTGTACCCTACCTATATAACTTTCTGATTTCCAATAAAGGTGCCGGACCCTATGGGCATCAAGCACCTCTTGAGGAGTCGCGGCCAGGCGACATCATTCAACTAAGTTTTGACGGCCATGTCTACTCTCACTCGCTGTTCATTGTCAGCACCGCTGATATTCCTCAACCATCTAATATTCTTATTGCAACACATAGCTTTAACGCTGATAACAGGCCTCTGAATTCTTATAACTATTTATCACACCGTCTTATTTGTATTGATGGAGTAAGAGTATGATATCGGCTAGCTAGGAAGTCCACTGAACTTGCAGTTTTCAGGTGCTATCTCTGACAGTACTTACGGCTATATGCAATTACTTCTAGATCAAACAAAATATATGGCCACCTATTTTTGCATATACCTTATTATTCTGCGCGGTGGTACTGAAATAGACTACATTATTAGGTAACACTCTCTTACTGCTGTACAACACATGATAGACATTACGGTATTCTTTACTAGTTGCTACCGTTTTTGCTATCTTTTTCGCCGGTGTGAACTGATTTTTGGCATAAATGACTTCTTTAATGGTATTAGGAAATCTCTTACTCATTACACGGTTAAAAACTACTTCAATAACAGCCCGTTGTCCTGCATCACTTTCTCCCCTGGCTTCTAACCAAACCAATCTAGCCAGCATATTGATGTCTGCCGTTGTGATATTCTCGGCTATGACTTTATAACGTTTATTTTCAACAGCATAAGCAATATCATCGGCAGATAGGGCGACAAGCAGACCTGTCGTAATCAGCAGTATGATGGATATGGTTCTAATAATCTTAATCAAAAATATAATCCTCCTTGGCTTTAGCACTCTGGTGCTTTAATCTGAGTAATTTATATCAAAAAACTCCTTGTACTATAATCTGCCCAGCAAACTACCAAATAATTCTTTTTAAAGTTTTGCATATCTATAGTTACATCATTTATTTTCATAAATAATGAATATATAAAACCAGTACTTCAAAGTAAGGGTTTTTTGACACTAAAAAAGGCCGCTGACGGAATCTTCCACAGCGGCCAAGTATTTAATAATAGCTTATGCTGGCATCATTAAAGAATATGGCATAGGATTTTCATTTTAAGTATATAAATTTCCTCGAAGCTAAAATATTCACAACTAGTCCATTAACATTCTAAGCCAAGTTTCAAAGCCTTGCTATTGATTTCTTGTAATGATACAGGAATGAATTTATTCATGATTTGTATCCAATCCACATTATCTAGTCCTAAAGCTTTGACTACAGCGCCTAAGAGGACTATATTCTGAACACGATTATTGCCAAGCTCATTAGCTATTTTTTCCCCCTCAACAACAATGACTTGCGCTTTTTCTTTAATCTGCTCAATAATTTGCTCCGGGTAACTTTCTGCACCAACTAAAACAGATAGAGGGAAAATTTCGCAATTATTGATGATCAACTTTCCGGTTGGTTTTAAATAATGTAAATACCTAGCCGCTTCGGATTTTTCAAAAGCAACTATTACATCCGCTTCACCAACATCAATAATCGGCGAATATACCTTATCACCAAATTTTATCTGTGTGGTTACACTGCCCCCTCTTTGAGCCATACCATGGATCTCCGACATTTTTACATCATACCCTAATTGAAGCAATCCTTCGGAAAGGATTTTCGAGGTAAGAATGGTACCTTGGCCACCAACACCAACCAGCTGTATATTGGTTGTCATATTATTCACCAACCTTTATAATAGCATTAAATTTACATACCTGTTGACAAAGGCCGCATCCATTACACATGGCACGGTTAACAACAACCTCTTTATTTTTGAATGCAATAGCCGGACAACCTGTTTTAATACAAATCTTACATTTAGTACATTTTGAACTATCAACTGTACAATATATATTGCGTCTTTGCTTCTGCACCTCTTTAATTAAGGCACATGGTCTTTTCGTGATGATTACAAAAACTTCGTTTGATTCATAGCCATCTTTAACAGCCTTTTCTACCTCGGCAAAGTTATAGGCATCAACGATCCTGATATTCTCTTCTTTGACTCCTGAAGCTTTTACGATTTGTTCAATATCAAGGACTGGGGACTCTTCACCCATCAGAGTCTTACCTGTTCCGGGATTCTCCTGATGCCCAGTCATTGCCGTGGTACGGTTATCTAAAATACAAATAACCATATTGCTTTTATTCCATACAGCATCAATCAATCCGGTTATGCCACTGTGAAAAAAGGTGGAATCACCCATAAAACCAAAGACTTTGTTTTTTTGCCCGCTCTTCCTAAAGGCTTTTTCAAAGCCGATTCCGAGAGTAATACCTCCTCCCATACAAATAAGCGCATCCGTAACATTAAGAGGTGGAGCCATACCCAGGGTGTAACATCCAATATCATTGGCAGCAACAACGTCTTTGTATTTACTGACAACGTAGAAGATTGGTCGATGAGGGCAGCCGGCACAAAGCATCGGAGGTCTATTGGGAACATCAATATTATTTTGCCAAGCTTCCTTTGTCTCTTGTGGAAGCAAAGCATCTTTAATAATTTTAGGTGTCAATTCATTAATTGCCGGGATAAACTCTTTGCCTATACATTCAATTCCCATTTGTTTTATGTTATTTTCCAAATAAGGCTCATTTTCCTCAATCACATATAATTTCCCTACTGCTTTGGCAAACTTTTGCACCAATTTTTGAGGGAATGGGTAAGAAAGCCCTAATTTCAGATATGAAACACTATCTCCAAATACTTCTTTGGCATGTTGATAGGACATGCCGCTGGTAACTATACCTATTTCCTTACTTTGACCCCATTCAATTTTGTTAATTGGACTACTATTGGCAAATTCACCTAAAGATTTCACCATCTTTTCTAAACGGGCATGATTTTTACGAGCTAATTGCGGACTACTTAAATATTTATCAGTCTTTTTATATTCTTTTATAGGTACTTCCACCCGTTCGCCTAGCTCTACCACGGATTTACTATGGCAAACACGTGTTGTCATTCTGAATAAAATCGGAACATCATATTCTTCACTTAACTCAAAAGCATATTTTATAAAATCTTTACACTCCTGACTATTTGAAGGTTCGATTAGAGGTAATTTACCAAAAGGCGCAACCAATCGATTATCTTGCTCATTTTGAGAACTGGTGCAACTGGGGTCATCGGCAACTACGATTATCAAACCACCCCTTACCCCTAAATAGGCTCCGTTCATTATGGGATCCATAGCGACATTAAGTCCTACAACCTTCATTGCGGAAAGGGACCTTGCACCAGCAAATGAGGCACCGCAAGCTATTTCCACAGCTACCTTTTCATTGGTTGACCATTGGGAATAGATTTCCTTATATTTTGCTATGTTTTCCAGAATTTCTGTACTGGGAGTACCAGGATAAGCGGTTGCTACTGCACACCCCGCTTCATACGCTCCTCTGGCAAGAGCTTCATTTCCCGTCATAAGTTTTCTCATTAATTTCCCTCCAATCACACATTTTTGCAAAATTAGGTCAAATACTTAATAGAGCATTGGCAACAACGAAAGCAAGTTATGACGCTTCTCTACCGGCAACTTCTGTTTTAATTATGCTTACTTTTAAGAACCTAAACTTATGTTTAGTTCTCTTTACAAGTAATTTACCTAAAAGCTCACATTCGAGGCCGATTTATTATTAATTCTAAGCATGCATTTCCCCCGGCTAAAAAATATTCCTATTAACCTATTTTAGAGTATAGATGCGATGTTCCGATTATTGTCTTTATTTGCTAAAAAACTTTGGATCAAGTTTAGGCCTATACCCTCTTGGTACATTAGATTTCTCCATTTACTTGTAAACCACAATAGATGTGCCAGCTTAAAAGAATATTAAGCATTTATATTAACATAATCCTTACGATCAGGAAAGCAACTCTTGCCCCAGCTATGATAATATAGAAAAATAAAGCAAGCTTTAGGGCTTTAGTTCCAGCCATTGCTACCAGAACTAATTTTCTATTTTATCAGCAGCTTGGACAATAATATGGCTGATAATCCATTTTCTTAGTAATTGATGCTCAATTGCGTATGACAAATACCGGCACAAAAGATAACCAATCCCTGGGCAAATAATAATACTCCGAGGGTAATGGTAATGTTGACTTTATGTGCTAAAAAACTTACCAGCTACCCGACCAAGACAAGCTCTAAAAAAAACCCGCCCTAACAAGAGTATTATTATTTGCCATAAAAGGAAATGGCTTAATACCCAAAGCGGTAATCAGTTAGTCTTCAATGGGAACCAAATGTGCCTGAAAATGTCTCAAAATCGGAGGCTCCCAAGTGATTTTATATCCGTGCTTGATGGTATGAGCACGTTTTTTGATTTCAATTAGGGCATCAACAACGATATCAAGATGAGCTTGTGTATAGACCCTTCTGGGAACGGCCAAACGTGTAAATTCGAAGGTAGCTTCTAATTGTTCAAGTGTATCAGGGTCATTGCCCAGCATATAAGAACCGATATCACAGGCGCGAATGCCGGCTTCTTTATACAATTCAATAGTTAAAACTTGGCCGGGGAATTCATAATATGGCATATTGGGAAAGATTTGCTTAGCATCAATGAATATCCCATGACCACCCACTGGAGCCTGATAAGCGATACCTGCTTCATCAAGTCTGCTTGCTATGTATTCCATTTGACCAATACGGTAGCGCAGAAAATCTTCGTTCAGACCTTCATAAAGACCGATAGCCAAAGCTTCCAAATCACGTCCGGCTAAACCGCCATAGGAAGTAAAGCCTTCGAAACTGATAGTGTTGGCTTTAATGCCAAGAATAATATCATTTTCCGGGTCTTTAACACCGATTATACCACCGATATTGACCAGGGTATCTTTTTTGGCGCTCATAGTGAACATATCAGCACAATCGAAAAAGGCACGAACGATTTCTATAATGCTGGAATTTTTGAATTCTTCTTCACGTTGTTTCACAAAATAAGCATTCTCGGTATAGCGGGCAGCATCGATATCAAGAGGTATGTTATATTTCTTACATACGGCTGCCGTGGCACGCATGTTGGCAACGGAAACGGGTTGTCCGCCGGCGGAATTATTTGTGATAGTCATTACAACTAAGCCGACATTTTCCGGGCCCAGCTCATTGATGAGTTCTTCCAGACGTTTGACATCCATATTACCTTTAAAAGGAGCACGCACAGAAGGATTTTTCGCTTCTTCTACTACGCAGTCAATAGCACGGGCGCCGGTCAATTCAACATGAGCACGGGTGGTATCGAAAAACATATTAGATATTGCGTATTTGCCTGGTTTAAGGAAGGTACCAAAAAGAACCTTTTCCGCGGCACGACCCTGATGCACTGGTTGAATATAGCCGTAATTAAAGATATCTTTGCAGGCATCAACCAGCTTATAATAGCTGCGGCTGCCGGCATAGGCTTCGTCGCCCCTGAGAATGCCAGCCCACATCTGGTCACTCATAGCATTAGTACCAGAATCCGTAAGTAGATCGATATAGCAATCCTCGCCAGCCAAATTGAAGACATTATAATGTGCCGCTTTGATCTTGGCTTCCCTTTCTTCTCTAGTGAGCATTTTGATTGGTTCAACCATTTTGATTCTAAAGGGTTCAGCTATGTACTTTACTGCCATTTTTAATTCCTCCTTCTTATTTATTATTTACAATCATCATCTCCTGGGGGAAATGCAAAACCCTAAATTTAAATGCATGTATATTTTAGTTAAATTTCACTTTATCATCGCTAGAAAAAAATGTCAATAAAAAAATTAAAAATTCTAATTATTCAGAAATAGCGTCTATTAGACCAATGGATTGTATATTA
>JBMNOA010000020.1:0-30715 GCA_050942825.1 Bacillota bacterium | reverse complement strand
AGGAATTATCGAGAAGCTGATGATATTCTTTGAAAAGTATTTAGGATTGATATAGATTAATATCAATCGCTAATTCAAAAATAATATCTTTATAAAAGACCAGTCACTTCAAGCATTCATGCCTGATTGTGACTGGTCTTTTTTGTCCCGCTTGAAGCTGTTCAGTTAAGTTTTTCTTCAATCCCTAAGTGAACGCTTCTTTTGGGGTTCTTTTTTTAATAATCATTAAGAAGTATTAGTTGATGCAAAATACTTTACGGGACTTTATAAGCATTAAATACATTATTTAGTGTTTATTTGGTATACCACGAAGAATATTTAAGATAAATTGGCTAAGAAATGAGCGGGACTCACTTTGCTGGATATCTTCCTCTTATTATGGCAGGTATACCCCACACAACCATAATCGTTTATCACATTTTTTCCGGAGCCGTGACTCCCATGGTATTCAAACTTGTTTTAATAATACCGGCTACCCCTTGGGACAGCCAAATCCTGGCCTCAGCCAATTCTTTATCTTCAACCAAAATACGGCAATGAGTATAAAAATTATGAAATAATGCCGCTAGCTCCTGTACATAGATGGCCAAACGGTGCGGTTCATAATTTTTGGCGGCATAAATGATTTCATCAGGAAAATCGGCCATCTTACGTATCAAAGCTAATTCACTGGGATGATTCAATAATTGCAAATTACATTCTGCAACAGGCCTCCACTCATAACCCTCTTTGCGGGCAGTGTCTAACATAGAACAAATACGAGCAAAAGCATATTGCACATAATAAACTGGATTATCAGAGGATTGTTTTTTTGCCAGATCCAAATCAAAATCCATCTGACTATCGGCAGAACGCATAACAAAGAAAAATCTCGCTGCATCTTTGCCTATATCTTCCATCAATTCGGCCAAAGTAATATAAGTACCGGTACGCTTGGACATACGCAAGATTTCCCCATCCTGATACAGACGAACCAATTGCATCAGAATAACTTCCAAACGAGCTGGATCATAACCTAAGGCACTCATGGCCTCCTTCATTCTTGCCACATGACCATGGTGATCAGCACCCCAAATATCTATTACTTGGTCAAAACCTCTAAGAAGTTTATTGTTATGATAAGCTATATCGGCTGCAAAATACGTAGGAACACCATTAGAGCGAACCAAGACCTCATCTTTTTCTTGACCAAAGCGCTTACAATCAAACCAAATTGCGCCCTCTTTTTCATAAAGATACTCACTATCTTGCAGTTTTTGTATGATATCAGTTACTGCACCACTATCATGCAAAGATTGCTCACTGAACCAAACATCATAATGAACGCCAAAATCGGCCAAAGTTTTTTTAATAGATGATATTTTTTTATCCAAGGCATAATTAGTCAAGAGTTCTCGGCGCAATATAGCGTCCATGTTTTTATATTTATCGCCTTCCTTTTGCACTAATTCTTGGATGGTATTTATAATGTCTTGACCGTGATACCCATCTTCGGGAAACTCGACGTCATCACCTAAAGCCTGAAAATAACGTGCTTCTAAAGACAGAGCGAATTTTTCTATTTGGGCCCCGGCATCATTGATATAAAACTCCCTTTGCACCTCATATCCGGCTAAGGTCAATAAGGAAGCTAAAGTATCGCCTATGGCAGCCCCTCTGGCATTACCCATATGCAATTCTCCGGTAGGGTTGGCGCTGACAAATTCCACCTGCACTTTTTTTCCCTGGCCAAAATCACTGCGGCCATAATTATCTTTTTGCAGTAGTATTTCACCCAGACAAACATTGAGCCAATCATCAGTCAAGTGAAAATTAATAAAACCGGGTCCCGCCATTTCTGTTTTTTTTACCAGCTCATTTTGCGGAAATTTATCAATAATGATAGCAGCAATATCTCTGGGAGATTTTTTACATTGTTTGCTTAAAAGCATAGCTATATTGGTAGCAAAATCGCCATGGGAGGTTTCTCTTGGCACCTCCACGGTAAAATCAGGGCAACCTTCAAAGAGCAATAGCTCCTCTTGTTTAGCAGCTATTAAAGCATTGACAATTAGATCTTTTATTATTTGCTTCCTTTTGCCGATAATGGTGTTCTGTCCTTGCAAAAAAATCTTCCTTTCTTTTATAAAACTAAGCTTCTTACAAGCTTTATTATTACAAATTGACAAAAAATTATCATATGACTACTTCTCTTTTTAGCTGGATTATCCTTCCTCAAAAACAGTAAAAGCGGTATTTCTTAAAGAAATACCGCTTTTTAACAATTCAATTATTAAGGTATGGTAGCTCGATAAATATTACTGTACTTTCCATCGTTTGGTATGGCGGAAAAGACTAAAGTACGACTTTCAGCCAACCATTCCAGATAACTTACATTACCCGAAAAAACTTCTAGAATAGTATCTTCTGCTAAATAAGCTATATAAAGCTTACCTGATGAATCCGTAAAAGCAATTTTACTACTATCAGGAGAAATAGATAAACAAGAGCCACCGCCTTTAGTGCTTATTATTCTTGGTTCCGAATCAGGGTTATTAGAAGAAACCCACAGACCTCCATCCGCACCTTTGATATTAGCAGCAAAAATACTGTTATCATCAGAAATATCCGTGACATAATCTCTTCCCTCAAGCCAAGACATTACACTGGTATTTGATAACCCCCTTGTTACACTAGAGGCATCGCTTTCCAGCATGATGGGAGAGGATGAAGCTGTTAAACTTTGTTGCCACAGCTCATAACCATCATCAGTTTTTAATAGATACTCAATATTACCATTGACCTTGATGTGTGGAGCTAAAGCACTGGTATTTTCATGCTGGGCCAAAACAGTAATATTGAATTGGCCGCTAAGTTGGGTATTATAAGCGACTTTAGGAGTATCCACTACTCCAAAACTGTTTGTATCCTGAGTTTTATCAGCCGTCTTTAGTGGTTTTTGGTTAGTATGATCCCTTGTGGAATCAAGCGACTCATTCTGTTTTTCATCTTTAGGAGTATTATCAGTCACATCAGGCGCAGGCTCATTTTCGTCATCAATGACAGGTTTATTACCAGGTTCGCTAGTACCATGTTGTGCAATATTAATATCATTAGGTAGTGTAGTAACATTTTGACCATCAATGCTAAAAACCCCGGCAAAAACCGCTACAGCCGCGGCACAGGCTACTAAAGCCCAAGGTTTGAAGCCTCTTTTTACAGGTACTTTTTTTGTTAAAGGTATTACCTTTTCAGAATTTTGCTCTATATACAAGTCTTCAGGCAAAGCATCCATCACAGATGCAGCAAAGCCATCAGGAACCTCTATTTCCGACATAGTATCTATCAAAAGAGCATTGAGATTCACAGCTTGCTCATATTGCTGGGCACAAGTGGGACATGCTGCCAAATGCTCGTCAAAAGCTTCAGACTGAGATTGAGAAAGAACGCCATCTAATTTTTTATATATAATTTTTGTGAATTCTGAGCAGTTCATCTCTTTGCTCCTTTCTACCTCGGCCCTATTTTTTATGTATTAAATGTGCCAAAGTTTTTTGTAGTGCTTGTCGTCCTCGATATAACCTAGTCTCAATAGTAGACTCTGGTAAATCCAAGCATTGACTTATTTCTTTATATGAATAGCCTTGAATATACTTCAAAATTATTGCTTCTTTATATTGTTGTGGTAAATTTTCTATAGCTTGATAAATTTGGTTGGAGATTTCTTTTTTATCCAAAGCAAGCTCGGGAATATAATCTGATTTGTCTTCTACAGGGACAAAATCTGTCAAATCATCAAATGATGTATTAAGACCAGCATCTTTATTTAATTTATTTAGACAAATATTACGGGCTACTTTATACATCCAAGGGAAAAATGGCCTAGTAGAATCAAAATAGGATAGATGGCGATAAATATGTAAAAAGGCCTCTTGTGCTAGATCCCTTGCCTCATCATAATTCCTACATAGTCGATAGGCCAGAGCAAATATTTGTTTTTCGTAACGAATAACGAGAATATTAAAAGCCTGTTTTTGTCCCCCAATACAAAGAGAAACTAATGCTTTATCGTCGAGACGCTTCATGCGCCAGCCTCCTGTACTTATAATTTATACCAATTTATTTATAAAAATCTTGCGTTTTTTCAAAAAAATTTTTGGGAATATATGTAATATATTTTAAAATACTTCTATTATGGTACAAAAACCTTATATTGGTATGTTTAATATATTGTAACAGATTTAGCAATTAAGAAATAGTATAAATTAGATTTTTTGACAAATTACCAGATATTATCAATAATTCGATAAAATATAATATTTATCTTGATGCGAAAAATTTCATCGATACAAAATTTTTAATAAAAGATTTAAAGAAAAGCACCAAAAATCATTTGCTTCCATATCATGTACTATAAAAGCCTGCCGTAAGGCGAACTACCAGAAAAAGGAGGTAAATGTATGAATATTTGTTGCAAAAGACGCCCTTCTTGCAGAAAATTCGGCTCAAATTTTGCCGGAGCGAGTTATTTTGCATCTTGCCACAATTACCCAAGCCCAAATCAATATCACCACCCCGTAGTATGTCAAACACCCTATCCCACTCATAATTGCTGCACCCCTCCTTGTCAGCCATGTAATAGCCCTTTAAATGGCGCAGCACCTGTTCTTTTAGGGGCTGCAGCACTTTGCTTTTTATTTAGTCCTGCCTTTTTTGGTAGGAACTGCCATTGATAATGGGCAGGCTATAAAAAAAGCCGAAAAGGAGAGATTATTATGTTTAATTTTGGTTTTAATGGCAGCAATGGCTGCAGCGGTTGTGGAGACGGAAGTATCTGGGGCTGCCTTGTAAATCTGATTATCCTCTTGATTGTACTGGAATTCCTTTGCAATATCATTAACCCCACCAATTGTGGTGGAAATTGTTGCTAAGATGCTAAAAACCTTAAAGGGGGTAATATGATGGGTTTTTTCAATAATTTTTTAGGTGGTAATGGCAGTGATTGCGGTACTTTTGGCTGTGTTGTAAACCTCATCATCATACTGATTATTCTTCAATTCATTTGCAGCATTTTTTCCAATAATAACAACGGTGGCTGTAATGGCTGTGATGATTTTGAATGTAATGACTGTGGATGTTTTGATAGCTGCAATGTATGCAATTCATGTAATTGCGGCTCTAACAATAATAACTGTTGTTAAAAATTATTACCTTTCGGCGGTCCCTCTGGGACTAACTTGCGGCCGGCTTGCCGGCCGCTTTTTTATGCTGTTTAATCCCGAAAAAATTATTTCTTTTTAGTAGTCAGGCACCTGCTTTATAACCACAGCATAATCTGCTAGCAGAAAAATATTTTTTGCTCGACCAGAAGGTCCGGACAAAAAATGCGGGAGGTTTGCCCCTGTGGCTGATAACAACAAGAATTATAGCCATAATAAAAATTCTTTTTCGCCTGGCTCCGGAGGCGCCCGCAATAATAACACGCCATATTCCGGCAATATGGGAAAAAATATAAAAAATGCCCAACCTAACCCGGCTACTAGCAGACCAGGCCCCCATAGGGCTCCGAGAAAAGGGCCGAGAACAGGCAATAAACCCTCAGGATCTCATATGCAAAGACAGCCCAGCAATAGTGGCAACATTTTAGGCGGTCTGGGGAATATTTTAGGCTTGGGTGGCAACGGCAATATACTGGGTGGATTAGGCAGTCTTTTGGGTGGTAGCAACGCCGGGGGACTGGGTGCCTTGGGCAGCATATTGGGTGGCGGAGGTAATAATACATTAGGAAACCTGGGTGCTCTGATGGGAGGTACAGGTGGAGCGGGAGGGCCAAATGCCGGCTTATTAAACATATTATCAACTCTGTCTGGATTGGGCAATATGCCTTCCGCTCCCGCTGCGCCTTCTGTAGGCGGAGGACTTGATCTGAGCGCAATCTTGTCTACACTAGGTGGTGGCGGAGCTACAGCTCCGGCCGCAACCAATCCTCTCGGTAATTTAGCAGGACTGGCCGGTTTGGCAAATATGGCAAATACGGCAAATACGGCTGGCCCTATTAATAACTCTTCACACAATGTAGATAATAATATTAATAACCTTTCTGCTACCTTGGGTAATCTTAATGGCCAGGATTTACTGTCAAAATTGTCAGAACTTTTAGGGACTATTAATGGTTCCGTACCATCTCAGCAGCAGCCTCCTTTATCATCACAAGAGGCAAAACCAGGCCCAGGAGCCGCTCCCGATCGTGAAATCATTGTTGATCCTCCGGAAGGCTCTGATGTTCAGGCAGATCCCTTGCCATTGGCTTCTCTTTTGGCCTCAGCTTTAAGTAACTTGAGCAATTTGAGTAATCTTGGTAATCTGGGCAATTTATCTAACGCTAATAATATTAACACCATAAATAATGGCAATAATTTTAATAATAACCCAAATATGGAAAATAATGCCAACCCTACCCTTAATACAAAAAATCAACAACAGCAAAATCAAGATCAAGAAGCAAATACCAGCCAGCAAAGGCAAAAAGATGAGCAAAATGAACCTATACCCGTATCAGTAACCCCCCTTTATAGCGACGACTTAGCAGAAGAGCCTTATGATCCTTGCCAAAATTGTCCGCATCCTTGCTGGCGGTATAAAATGTATCTACCCAGCTTTAACGAGGTCAGACAAATGGCTGCCCATTGGAGCCGCTATTAAGTAGGTATAATAATAAAAGGAGGTTCATACCGATTATGGATAATTTTCAGCTGCCTACTATTAAAAGTGTCGAGGAACTAAAAAATCTTTTTCAGCAATATCAGCAGTTTTTATCCCCGGAAAACGCCGCACTGGTCTCTTCTTTAATCAGCGAAATTGAAAAAGGGCAAGGAAATATGGATAAGGATAAAATAAAAAATCTAGCTTGTTCCCTGCAAAAAAAAGCCGATGAAGAAAAAAAACATATAGATTATTAATATGAAAAGGAGTCTCCTCATAAAGCACTCTATTCAAAAAATAGCATCTTATAGAGCGGTATAGCCTCTCGGTCATAATGGTTTTTTCCATATGTTATGAACAGATAAAAAATAGTTTTGCATATTAGTCCTTATATGCTTTCTAAAAAATACACATGAAAAGACAAGAGATCATGATCTCTTGTCTTTCGGTGTATTACTATATATTATCACATTAAATAATCATGCCGTGGTAATTATCAATTATGCTATATCAAGAGAAAAATAATTACCAATCGCCTCAAGAATTTTTTGACTGGCCTGGCCATCACCATAAGGATTAATAGCCTGTGCCATTTTAGTATATTCATTATTATCATCTAATAAAACACTGACACCTTTGATAATACTATCTTTTTCTATGCCCACTAATTTTGCTGTACCAGATAAAATTGCTTCCGGTCTTTCCGTCACTTCTCGCAACACTAATACCGGTTTTCCCAAGGCAGGAGCTTCTTCTTGCATACCCCCGCTATCAGTTAAAACTATCTTGGCACGGCTCATTATTTTAGCAAAAGGCAGGTAGTCTAAGGGTTCTATAAGATGGATGCGGGGATGGCCGGATAAATATTTTTCTGCTTCCTGACGCACCAGAGGGTTTTTATGAACGGGAAAAACCACTTCAGTCTCAGCATATTTTTCTACTAAAGCAGCAACAGCGGAAAAAATCTGCTGCATAGGATATCCCCAATTTTCTCTTCTATGACAAGTCAATAGGATAATATCTTTTTGCCAATCAACAGCTCCGAGCCCATAATCAGCTAGGTCACAATCCTTTTTTACTACCTGCAAAAGTGCATCTATTACTGTATTACCTGTAACTACGATTCGAGCAGCAGGAATGTTTTCTGCCAACAAATTTTCTTGAGCAGTTTTGGTGGGTGCAAAGTGATAATCCGCTAAAACGCCCGTTAGACAACGGTTGATTTCTTCAGGATAAGGGGCATATTTATTGCCTGTACGCAACCCTGCCTCCACATGTCCGCAAGGAATCCGCGCATAAAAAGCAGCCAAAGCCGCAGCAAAAGTAGTAGTGGTATCTCCATGGACCAATACTAAATGAGGTTTTTCCTGGGCGAAAACATCTCCCATGCCACAAATAACAGTTGAGGTGATATCAGCTAAAGTTTGTCCTTGACGCATAATATTCAGATCATAGTCCGGCTGGATATCAAAAAGCTCGAGAACTTGGTCCAACATTTCTCTATGCTGGGCTGTAACAGCTATTTTTGCTTCAATATTTGTTTTTTGTTGTAAAAGTTTAACTAAGGGAGCCATCTTGATAGCTTCCGGTCTGGTACCAAATACAGAGATGATCTTCATTTAAAATACCTCTAGCTTATTGCCCATTTTTAATAATATCAGAATAACGTACCAGCTCCATGCCGGCCTCACTGGCTAATTGACAAGCTAATTTATCGGGATAATCACTGTCAAAAACGACTTTTTTTATTCCGCAAGTAACCATAGCCTTAACACAGGTAGTACAAGGCTGAGCAGTCACATAGATAGTAGCTCCGTCCAAGGCTACACCATAACGGGCCGCAAAATTACAAACATTGGCCTCCGCATGTTGGGCACGACAAATCTCTTGTCTTTGGCCGGAAGGCACGCCCAATTTGTCACGTAAGCACCCAATCACATCACAGTGAGGGGCTCCCGGCAAAGCACCATTATAACCCGTACCTAAAATACGATTTTCGGGGCTTACGGCAACCGCGCCTACTTGACGCCGCAGGCAGGTAGAACGACTGGCTACCTGATGGGCGATAGTCATAAAATATTCATCCCATGGCTGGCGCATAAAACACCTGCTTTCTTACTCCTTTATTCATAGAGAGGAAAGTCTTTCGTCAATTGTTTAACCAATTTGGCAGCTTGGGCAATATTAGCTTCATTTCTACTTAAAGCCCAATCAATAGCTTGTGCAATATCTCTCATTTGCTCTTCCTTCATGCCTCTGGTGGTAACGGCAGGAGTACCCATACGAATCCCGCTGGTGACAAAAGGACTTTGCGGATCGAAAGGAATAGTGTTTTTATTAGCAGTAATACCTACAGCATCCAAAAGATGCTCGGCTTCTTTACCGGTAAAATCACGGCAGCGTACATCGATCAAGAGTAAATGATTATCAGTACCGCCGGAAACAAGTCTGAAACCCTTTTCCATAAGTGCTTCTGCTAATACAGCGGCATTTTTGACTACTTGTCTTTGATATTCGGCAAATTGCGGGCTTTGGGCTTCTTTGAAAGCTACTGCTTTAGCAGCTATAACATGCATCAAAGGACCACCTTGGATACCGGGGAAAATAGCTTTATCAACGGCAGCTTTATACTCCTCTTTGCAGAAGATAGCGCCGCCCCTAGGTCCACGCAATGTTTTATGTGTGGTTGTTGTTACGATATCGCAATAAGGAATGGGGCTAGGATGCAGACCCACCGCTACCAAGCCTGCTATATGGGCCATATCTACCATCAACTTAGCCCCACTGGCTGCGGCTATATCAGCCAAAGCAGCAAAATCAATAATACGAGGATAAGCAGAAGCACCAGCAACAATCAGTTTGGGTCTTTCTTCCATAGCTTGTTTTTTCAGCAAATCATAATCAATTACTTCTGTTTCGGCACTTACACCATAGGCAATAAAATTATATTGACGGCCGGAAAAATTGACCGGGCTACCATGTGTCAAGTGACCGCCATGAGATAGATTCATACCTAATACTTTATCTCCGGTCTCCAGGAGCACATAGTAAGCGGCCATATTAGCTTGTGCGCCAGAATGGGGCTGTACATTGACATGATCGGAAGCAAAAATCTCTTTAGCTCTGTTACGGGCCAGATCTTCGGCTATATCTACAAATTCGCAGCCACCATAATATCTTTTTCCGGGGTAGCCTTCCGCATATTTGTTAGTAAGAATAGATCCTTGTGCAGCCATCACAGCCTTGCTGGTAAAATTTTCCGATGCGATCAGCTCGATATTGTTTTGCTGTCTGCCGTTTTCTCTGGCTATCACATCGGCTATTTCGGGATCTACTTGTGTCAAAAAGTCAAAATCCATTAAAGTTTCCCTCCATTTTATAATAATTTTTAGGTTACTGTCATTTAAAAGCGTCCTCTATGGACTGTTGGCAACTGCAAGCACATTCTATAGGTTTGGGGTCATAATTATCACCCAGCAAATTTTTCTCTATAGTGGTGATTTTATCCAGACGTCCCTGATGACGTCCACCTGTATATTCTGTAGAAAACCAAACCTTAACTATGTCTTTGGCTTCCTCCCATTCTAATACTCTGGCACCCAAAATTAATATATTTGCATCATTATGTTCTCGACTGGTTAATGCGGTGTAAACATTATGACAGAGCGCGGCTCGGATACGAGGATATTTATTGGCAACTATCGACATCCCTATCCCGCTGCCACAAATAAGTACGCCTTTTTCAGTCTCACCTCTGGAAACAGACATAGCGACTTCCATCCCATAATCAGGATAATCAACCGAATTTTCATCATTAAAACAGCCTAAATCAACCACATGGTGACCCATTTCCTTTAACAAAGCTTTAACTTTTTCTTTCATGGAATAACCGGCGTGGTCACTGGCTATCGGAATAATCATAGCGGCTCCCCCTTATATATTTATTTTATATCATTAACATAAATAGTATAAGCCATTGTATATTCTCTATCTCAATCTTCATTTCCTTTTTCTTGGCTGGTTTTTTGCGCCGTTGTTTTTTTGAGACGATCTTCTTCGAGACGATGCCACAAGATACGCAAAGATTTTTCTATTTGATCGGCACAGTCCTTATAGAGTTCTAAAACGCCTCCGTAAGGATCATTTATATCAGTACCGTCGATTTCTGCCATCGCTAAAGTTTTATCGGCTAAAGCGGGATCAATCAATAATAAAGCCTCTTTGTGGCTTTGATTCATAGTGATAATAATATCAGCCTGCTCTAAAAGATACGGCGAAACAACCCTGCTACGATGGTTTTTAATATCTAAACCTCTTTTTTGCATAGCCAAAATAGCATTTGGAGAAGCTTCATCCCCAGGCAGGGCATAAATACCGGCAGAGGCAATCTCAGGTTGGCTATCGCTTTGGCTATAAAAGTTGCGAAAAATAGCTTCCGCCATGGGGCTGCGGCAAGTATTACCACTGCAAACAAACAATATTTTCATAACCTGAAGCTCCTTGAAGATAAGTTTATTTCCTATTCTGGGAAGCTTTTTGCAATCTATTCATAATGGCTATCCCTAAACCACTGTCCTCGGCAACGGTTTCTACAATGAGAGCTTGAACGTCCAGTACATCAGCCAGCCTGAAAGCGGCAAATAGCTGACTGGCATAGCCTTCGTAATCTTCGTCATCAGCTAAAATTAACCTTTCAGCCTCCTGGGGCAAAACATCTATACTGCCGCTAAAACATAAAACTAAAACCGAGTTGTAATCTTGGCTCATTTTTTGCCAAGTAGTAGTAAGATCTTTCTTTGCGGCCAAAACAACCTGCGCTTGGGGTGCATAGTGACTATATTTCATACCAGGAGAAGATGGTCTATCACTTTCTTTTTCGGCATAAGACACAGACCCTAAAATCGGGGCCAATTCCTGAACACCTATTTTACCCGGGCGCAAAATAACAGGCTTTTCCACACTTAGATCAAGTACAGTGGATTCTAAACCGATTTCTACGGCGCCACTATCAATAATCATCGGTATTTGTCCATCAAAATCTTCCGCGACATGGCCGGCTAAAGTAGGACTGGGACGTCCTGATTTATTAGCAGAAGGCGCTGCTATAGGCACCCCGGCCGCTTTGATCAAATTTCTGGCCACCACATGAGCAGGCATACGAACAGCCACTGTAGCAAGGCCTGCTGTCACAAGATCGGGAATACACGGTTTTTTTGGCAGTACTAGAGTTAAGGGTCCGGGGAAAAAAGCCTGAGCTAATTTTCTGGCTAGCGGATTTACCTCGGCTATTTTTTCCATATCATCTATTTCAGCAATATGCACTATCAGAGGATTATCGGAGGGACGACCCTTGACCATAAAGATCTGTGCTACGGCCTTTTCGTCTAAAGCATTAGCGCCCAGGCCATATACAGTCTCGGTGGGAAAGGCTACTAATTGACCATTTTTTAGAAACTGAGCCGCTTTTTCTATGGGATCAGGCTCCGTCTTTCGCCGCCCAAATTTAGCGGCGATTTTTTGAGCTTTTAATGTTTCTTTATCTACTACTGCATCTATCTTAACAATCTCCGTTTGCATACTTAGGACCTCTTTTTCTGCTTATATAGTTATGTTAATACAGCTACTATTCCCCGATGGTTGCCGCCATAATCATTGATACTATGTCGACAGATAAAGCCACCTGTGATTAATAGATCCTGTACAGCCTCTTTTTGGTCAGATGCTGTTTCTAAAAGTAAATAGCCGCCCCTAACCAAAACAGCGGGAGCTTGGTCTATTAAACGGCGATAAAAATCCAATCCGTCAACCCCGCCTGCCAAAGCTTGTCTGGGCTCGTACAAAACATCAGGAGGCAAAAAGCAAAGCTCTCCGTCTTTGATATAGGGCGGATTGGAAATCAACATATCAACATGAATACCTGCTTCCTTCAGCGGTACAAGTAAATCCCCATGTAAAACATGACATCTATCGTCAAGACCATGCCGCCGGATATTTTGTCTGCAAACAGATAAAGCTTGCAGCGATATATCACCTAGAATCACTTGTGTTCGCGGCAAATAATGAGCTAAAGAAATCCCTATGGCTCCCGATCCGCAGCAAATATCAGCTATCAGTGCTTGTGCTTTGTTTTGAAATAAAGAAATAGCCGCTTCAACAAGTCTTTCCGTATCCCAGCGAGGTATCAAAACAGCTGGATTAACCAGAAAATCCAAAGACATGAATTCCTGACAACCCAAAAGATATTGCAAAGGATAAAAAAGAGCACGTTTCTCCACTATTTCTTGCAGCATTTTTTGCTGTTCAAAGGATAAGATATCCTCACGCCGCAAGAAAAGCTGGTTGGGATGACATGACAAAACGTGTGCGCAAATCAATTCCGCTTCACGTTTGGCCTCACTGATACCGCAAGCCGATAATTTCTTTTGGGTCATAATAATCGCTGCTTGGGCTTTCATAGAAACTCCCTGAGTCATTTTAGTTACTGTTTTTTAGATGCTGGGCCCGATCAGTTGTAATGAGCGCATCGATCACTTCATCCAAATTCCCCTGCAAAATCCACTCTAGCTTATGCAAAGTTAGACCTATGCGATGATCAGTAACACGACCTTGAGGGAAATTATAGGTGCGAATGCGTTCCGAACGGTCCCCTGAGCCTACCATACTTTTTCTCGTATCGGCTTCGGCACCGGATTTTTCTTCCTGTATTTTTTCTAATACCCTGGCCCGCAAAACCCGCATACCTTTATCTTTATTTTTATGCTGGCTTTTTTCGTCCTGACATGATACCACAATACCCGTAGGTATATGGGTCAAGCGCACCGCTGATTGCGTAGTATTGACACACTGTCCCCCGGGACCGGAAGCACAAAAAACATCTATACGTACATCATTGGGACTGATTTCCAACTCAACCTCCTCAGCCTCAGGCAATACAGCCACGGTGGCTGCTGAAGTATGGATGCGGCCGCTGGATTCCGTTTCCGGCACCCTCTGCACGCGATGAACACCACTCTCGAATTTAAGCTTACTATAAGTGCCACGGCCTTCTATGAGCAAAATTATCTCTTTTATACCGCCAATATCATTATAATTAGCATTCATTATTTCCATACGCCAACCATTTTTTTCGGCGTAACGGCTATACATCTTAAAAAGATCAGTAGCAAAAAGCGCAGCTTCATCACCACCGGTTCCCGCTCTGATTTCCAAAATAACATTTTTATGATCGTTGGGATCTTTGGGCAAAAGCAACAAAGTGAGCTTATTTTGTAGAGCTTCTTTTTTTGCCCTTAATTCATCTAGCTCCATCTGAGCTAATTCCATGATTTCAGGATCGCCTTTTTCTTTTAATATTTGCAGGGCATCATTGATGCCGGCATCACAAATTTTAAATTCGCGGAAGTTTTCGACAAGCTCTTCTAAATCAGCTCGAGCTTTAACATGTTTTTGCCAGGATTCCTGATCGGCAATAACTTGCGGATCAGAGATCAATTTGGTTAATTCATCAAACTTTTCTTCCAAAGCGGCTAGTTTGTCAATCATTCACATTGCTCCTTATCTTCGGGATACAGATTTATTGCTGTTTCTTCATCGTTTAGTAAATTATTATTTAGAGGTTCCTTTGCTGGTATATCGGCTAAAATATCCATCAAGGTATTAGCCAGAGTATCTACAGGCGGAGGTTCTACTATTTTTTGGGCCTCTAACAAATCAGATTTTGCTTGTTCAATAATTTCCTCTGGTGTTTTTGCAGTAAGATCCTCCGCAGTTTCTTCTATAGATGGTTGTCCTGATTCAGGTAAAGCCTTTTTTACTATCAACTCACCATTTTCTTCAGCAAAACCAGGAACGGCGACCATAGCAGCAATAGCCACTTCCAGCTGCTTTTCATCGGGCTCTTTGGTAGTAAGCCTTTGCATCCACAATCCCGGAGCAACCAAAGCTTTTACCAAAGGATTATGGGGACAAAAAAGCGGCAGGCGAAAAAGCTCATAGGCTCCCCCCGCCACCAACGGCATCACAGCGAGTTTAATAAAAATCCTATGCAAAGTATCCGTTTGACCCACGAAAGTAAAAATTACTATCATCAATATCATGCTCATTAAAATAAAACTGGTGCCGCAACGTGTGTGGATACGGGAATATTTACTGACATTTTGCGGGGTCAAGATTTCTCCGGCTTCTACAGCATTAATAGTCTTATGCTCGGCTCCATGATAGGCAAAAAGCCTTTGTACATCCGACATCCGGCTGATTAAAAGAATATATGCAAAGAAAATGCCTCCTCTGAAGAGACCTTCTGTAAGACTGCGAGCAAAATCACCGCCAGCAGCCCAAGCAAAATTACCTATAAAAACCGGTAAAACAACAAAAAGTCCAATAGCCATAGCACAGGCTAAAATAATAGCAAACACGATATCTTTCGTGGAAAGCTGCTCCTCCTCTTCTCCTGCTTGCGCTGCTGACCAGGCTATATCCTGCATTCCTACTACAAGAGAATAGATAAAAGAAACAAATCCCCTAATTATTGGCCAACCCAAAACAGGATATTTTTCTTTAAGAGGCCTTTTAATCTCTTTTTTATAAACAATTTCTCCATCAGCAGTACGGCAGGCGATGGCCTTGCCGCCCGGACCATTCATCACTATGCCTTCTATAACGGCCTGACCGCCATAACTGGCTCTACTCATAATAAAAACCTCGATATTATAATTAATTAGCTATCTATTTATTATATACTTTTTGTATATATAATAGCAAGTATAAAAGCCTACTTTATTAATAAATATCCGTATAGAGTAATAGTCCAACCATCAACCGAACCTTCTTTACTTCCTTCCTTGGGAGCAGCATCAGCATCATAATAGGTAGCATATAGTTCTCTTATGATGACTCTGGCCTCTATCTTCCCATCTTGAGAGGAAAAGTCAAAAATAGCATCTTTTATTTGTTGTTGTACTAATTCGCTGCTTTCTGCATTTTTATATAGCTGTTCTGCAATTTGAGATAGATCTATATTTAAACTCTTTGCACCCTCTTTACTCAAAACAATGTTTTGGGCGGAAATGTTAGCTGAGTCATAATTTATTAATACATTTATACCATTGGGCAGGGCAAATATACTTTTCTCACTGGAAGGAGCGTTTGGTTCCGTATACTTATTATTCATATGAACTTGATCTAGAATGTAATTGATATCGACCAAATTGCTGTATCCCGCTATAGGCAAGGCTTGTTTGCTATCAATAGCGAAGTGGAAGCTTTGGCCATTTTTATTATCCATATCGTTGGGATCGGTCTCCCAATCATAGATAAAGTCAAAACCGAGTATTTGCCGGCTGTTTTCTTGAATATTTACTTTTTCCGGCAAATGCGTCAATTGATACTGCCCTTTGTCTTGCAAGTAGGCCAAAGCAGAACTAATACTTTGTTTATCGGCAAAAGAAAGATTTTGGCTTGCAGGAATAATATTGCCGTTTTCATCCAGCATATGATTTTTTACTAAAAGACTATCCAGCCTTTGGCTTTGACTATAGCAGGATATATTATAAGCATTCCAAGGTCCAATTAAAGAAATCATTGCCAAAGCTGAGCCAATGATGATGATAAAAGCCGTTTTCTGTCCTTTTTTCCATAAAAGCCAAATAATCGATATAGCGACAAAAATCGCCACAATTATTAGATAATAACGTTTTTCCGTTATGCCGTAAGCCATAATACGATAGCTAAAAGCCATTATATATAAAAGTAAAGTAGGAATCAAAGAAAGGGGCAAATACCTTCGTATTTTTTGTAATAACTTATTATTTTTTAAAGGCTGCAGGACCATTATCAACAATAATCCCACCGCGAAATGGGCCAGAGCCAATCCGGCTACTATACCTTGAGGCCAAACACCGGTAATCAGGATACGAAAGCCATAAATATAAAAAACTAGACTATAGGCGACAAAAAGCGGTAGTAAAATATACAGAAAAATTATGTGCAGCCCTTTAGGATAGTCTCTCAACACTTCATTTTTTTGCGGTAATTGACTGAAAAAAAAGCTTAACAAAAACACATTGCCGACAACTATCAAAATACTAGGATATATAGAATCGTTGATGGTAAACAACAATTGATCCACAGCAAAAAAGATTAAAAACAAGCCGCCCGCTAAAATTACGGCAAACAATAAAGCCCAGAAAAAGCGCGAAATGCAATGGACAAAGAAATCCTCAAAAGCATCGCGGCCTAAAAGCCAGGGGATCACTATCCAAAAAGAGCAGGCTACTATGCACATTATAATATGAGTCATCATCTGCCATTGATTAACAGGGTCGGTCAATGCAAAAAACAAATATATAAGCAATAGAACTGTTGTTACAGAAAAAACCAATATTCGATAGTAAAGGGATTTAGATCGGTATTCAAAGAAGAGATAGATGGCTAAAAAAATGGGTATAGCCAATTCAGTAACTAACAGCAAGCGTTCCCAAACATTGCCGGAACTGATGAGTTCACCTGTGGTTTGAAGGCATATAACACCCAATACAGCAGCGGCTAAACAAAGCAACAAAAGCAAAGGAAAACGAATAAACGTATTCTTAAAAACAGCAGCCAGATGACTTTTTAGCCATTCCATATTTTTCATAGCCAAATACCTCCTATTTGTAATAATATAATCAATTTTTATCCGTTTAGCAATAAAAACCGGTAAGAATTATAAAATAATATTTTACTAATCAATATTTTTTAGACAGTAATATCGTGAATAAAGTTTCTAATATCATCTAAGTTATATTTAGGTCAAAAAAAATGAACCCTTTTTAAAGGGAGTTCAGCTTAGGGATTACAAAAACAAGAAAATTAAACAGACTCTTTTCATGCGGAGGCTCAAAGGTAAAGATTTCACTATAGGTTTAATCCTTCCGGTACAGTCTTTCTTTATGTTGTGTTATTATTAGATATATACTCTATACAGGGAAAGTTTACTGCATTGATTTGTCATTATACTAATTCCATATTCTAATTCTCATTTAAAGGTATGCTCATTTTCACTATTTACTAATCACACCTTTTAGAAACACATCATATACTATTATATGATAAAGAAGTCAAGGAGTGATTAATATGAACCATACTATTATAAGTAACCCGTATCATAATCGTGTTAATACACCAAAGTATGAAACACTATTTTGATAGAAATGGAAGCATAAATAGGTTTGTAAAATTATTAGAAGAAAGAGGCTTTATTGCTCAAAAAGGCAGTATAAGCTATATCGATATATTAAAGTTAGCCAGTGATGGTAAAGTTGACACTTGCTTTGGCAACAATGCAGGCGTACCCTATGCAGTCTATCTCCTGCCGCCGGCACCGAACCAGGATCCTTGCCCAGGCCAGAGTCCGCCAAAAGACTATGATCCTTGTAACCCTGATAATTATCCACCTAATATTCTATATGCAGCACCTGGACTTGACTATAAACTGCGCCCTGATGAAGCTATTGTATTAATAGGACAGACACCTCCCCCGGCAGTTTATTTTAGTTTTCGAAGTTATCTGGGGTTTGTTGAAAATAAAAGGGAAAAGGACTATAACGATAATATTATAACTGGTAATCCCTGTACCGGTTTTTACCACTATATAGGTGCCAGTATGGGTGACCAGATTAGCAATAACTCTATTTGGACAAATAGTACACCTTATGGAACCCCTGGAAATCCTTTTGATAGTTCTACAATTATCATAACAACTGCAGACAGAGACATAAACAACCAAATGCGTAATACACTGATTGAATCGGAATTTAACCCAGGAATTATGAACAATGATAATATTCCTTTAAATCTAGTTAACATGGGACTGGAAAGGGGTAAAGATCACTTTTCGTTTGTCATGAGAGCAGCAATCTTTGAAAATCCTGAGATTGGCTGGGATTATATTTATAATCTTAATAAATATTTTACCGTATTGCGAATTACCCCTAAAAAACCTTGCTCTGCTGACAAATCCTGGCCCATACCCGAGCTTAAAAAGCGTGAGACCGGCACTACTGAGTTCCAGGTTATACCAACAGCAAGGGAAACACTGGATTACTTGAGAAATCAAATTATTTGTAAATACAGAAATCCGGAATATGATATTGTTGACCTTGGTTTAAATCCCTGGGAAATTGATGGTTTTGAAAGTATACTGCAGGATAGAAATGCTCTAATAGATGACAGGGATACAGTTTATTATAGAACAGAAAGTTTTCAATTAGCTACTGATGATGATTTTGTTATACTATATGGCATAAATCACACACAAACTGGATTCGCAACTTATTTAGCTAACAGCTTTTACGGTGAAGAACTTTTGAATGGAGTTGTGGCAGCCCGTATAACAAATGAACTGCAATATCCTGCCGATGAATATTTCCCCAAACATTATAAAAATTTAAAATACTATTATGTAGTAAAAATGGCAAGGGATAGCAAGGAAGGCAATGAAGTGATTATACCTTACAGCACAGGCAACCCCCAAGTGTCGGCATTCGGAGTTGATAACAATCAGAATATTCTTATAGGCTTAGAGCCTATGTCAATCAGGAGACCAAGATTGCTTCTCCTCTATATGATATTATCTGGAGCCATGCAATTCTGTTTACAAAAAAGAAACGGCCCTGCTTGGATCACCAAAATGAATCATATAAATATGAAGAAAGATGAGTTTTTAAGATGGGATTTACTTTTACCTAAGTTTCTCCATATATTAAAGGTTCACTATCTATGAAAACAGATTAACCTTATAATTTAAGTCCGGCGTGACGGTAGTTGCACATAAAAGCAAAACAAGGCACTCTATTAAACCGGATATAGGGTACCTTGTTTGTATTTATCATCCGAACTGCTCTGACACCAAGAGGAAGGAGGTGTTCAAATGAATATAGATTACCATGTTCATTTAGAAGAAGGACCCTATTCAGCGAATTGGATTGGCCGCACCGCAAATGCTTTGGAATTCTTCAGGGAGGATAAATCCTATTCTTATAAGTGGATGCAATCATTACTAGCTTTTTTAAACAAAAGAGCAAAAGAAGGTGCATACTGTGAGTATTGGCTTGATTTATACTTGGAGCGGGCAAAGCAGCTTGGCATTAAGGAAGTTGGTATCGTGGATCATCTCTATCGCTTTCATGATGCGCTGGATTATTATAAAAAGCATATTTATCTCGAATCAGATAAATTAGGAAATATACAAAGAAAGTGGTTGAATCAAGTATCTGTCATACCATTTACGAAACTGTTGCAAGGTTGTTACGAAAAGGTCGCCTCATCTTTGAGGAAGCATAATATTGCTAGCGAATTGAATACAGGGCTTTCCTATCGTGCTCCGATAAAAGAAGCTTGCCCAAGCCCTCACTACTTACAGACGCTGGCAAAATATCAAATCCCAATGACTTTATCGTCAGATGCACATTATCCTGATGATTTAGGAACGAACCTTGATTTAGCGAAGAAACAGTTGAAAAAATATGGCTATGAAAGGTTAGCCGTTTTTTCCAAACGAAGACGTTTCTATGTGCCGTTCTAAGGAATGTGAATATTATATGTTAATCACAATGCTATCCGAGGAGATATAACCATTATAAAAGGGGCACTTGGATAACGCCATTAACGAAAAGTCCTCGTTACTGTAGCCACACCGGGCATGGTAGAGAATACATATAGTCCTTATCTACATCATTCGGTGATATAACATCGGCATTACTATTTAAAAAAAGTGCCAATAAATATCAAAGCAAGACTGCACATCTGCACCGAACATCCCCTCAAAAAGAAAAATCGGCATAGCCGGTAACACATACCAAACTATGCCGATTTTTTCTGAGATAAAAAGTACCAAGACGCACCCTCAAAAGGGTGCTATTTTTTTGTCCTGCCTTTTGCTGTTTTAGCCAGGGCAGAAACCGCCAAATCAATTTCTTTTTTTGTATTAAAGACTCCAAAACTAAAACGCAGCGTTCCCGTATCCAGAGTATTTATAGCCTCATGGGCCAGCGGCGTACAATGCAAACCACCACGTACAGCAATATCATATTCATTATCTAAAATCCAAGCAGCCTGACTGACGTCCATGCCGTCAATAACTAAAGAAACCACCGGAACGCGGGATAATTTTAGATTATCGGGGGGAGTTAATAGCCGTATTCCTTCTATCTGCGCTACCCAATAACAAAAACGGTCATTTAGACTCATGGTATAGTCATAAATCTCCGGCAATCCAATTTGTGATAAAAAATCCATGGCCCCCGATAAACCGGCAATTGCCGGCATATTGAGACTACCGCTTTCCATCCTGTCAGGATAACTTACGGGTTGATGCCAATCCTGAGAATTACTACCTGTGCCACCCAAAATCAAAGGTTGCAAATCCACATCAGGGGCAATACAAAGTCCGCCGATGCCTGCCGGACCATAGAGAGCCTTATGACCGGCAAAAGCTAAAAGAGAGATATGCATTTTTTGCATATCAATAGGTATAAGGCCCGCAGATTGAGCCGTATCGACCATAAAAGGTATGTTGTTTTTTTTGGCAATGATGCCTATCCTCTCTATTGGCTGAACACTGCCCGTTACATTGGAGGCATGAAGACAAGCAATAAGCCCCGTATCAGATCTGACAGCTCGGGCAAAATCCTCAGCTTTAACATAACCCCATTTATCGGCTGCGATTCTTGTGCTTGTGATAAGCCCTTCTTCCTGCATTCTCATTAAAGGCCGCCAAAAAGCATTGTGCTCCATGCCGGAATAAACCACATGATCACCTGGCTTTAAAATACCCCTTAAAGCCATATTGATACTGGCAGTAGCTCCAGCGGTAAAAACCAGCCGATTGGGATCCGGACAATCAAAAAATCGCGCCAAGCGTTCTCTGGTCGAAAAAAGCAACCGGGAGGCTGCTAAAGACATTTTATAAGCACCACGGCCGGGGTTAGCACCATATTTATCACATGATTGTGCTAACGCTATCTTGACCTGTTGTGGCTTAGGATGGGAGCCTGCAGCATTATCAAAAAATATCATCATAAAAGCTCCTGGTTTTGTCTTTTATATATTTTATGATAATACTTGTTATAAGGTGAAAAACAAAATTAAAATTCAGCTTCCGGCAACAAATGTTCTAAAATACGCTCCAAGTCCTCTTCGTTATAATATTCAATTACTATTTTTCCACCTTTGCGTCCTTTTTCCAAAACAACCTTGGTTCCTAATTGCTGCTGCAAACGATTAGCAATATCGCTGAAAATTAGGATTTGAACAGGTGTTTTAGCAATTTTTTTGTCTTTGCACTTCAAAACAGCTTGTCCTGCCAGCAGTCGGGCCATATTTTCCGCCTGCCTTACAGAAAGATTTTGCTCCACAACCTTTTTAGCCAACATCTCTTGCTTAACCGGATTATCCAGCATTAAGATAGCCCGGCCATGTCCGGCTGTGATCCTTCCATCAATAAGCATAGCCTGCAATGAGGGGGGCAGGGCCAAAAGCCGCATCATGTTAGCAATATGTGGTCGGCTCTTGCCCAGCTTAACCGCCAACTCTTCTTGTGTATAGCCAAATAGTTCTTGCATTTTTTTATATGTTTGGGCTTCTTCCAAAGCATTAAGGTTTTCCCTTTGAATATTTTCTATGAGAGAAAATTCCGTAATTTGTTCATCGGCCAACTGACGTATAATACAAGGTATTTCTTGCAAGCCAGCCATAGCTGCGGCCCGCCAACGCCTTTCTCCAGCTACGATTTCATACTCTTTATTTTTTTCCACCACAATTATCGGCTGCAATAGTCCAAATTGCTTTAGAGACTCCGCTAATTCTAGTAATTTCTCTTCATCAAAAAACTTTCGTGGTTGATCAACATTAGCTTTAATCTTGCTTAATGGCAAAAGGGCAATAAATTCCCCCTTTTGCAGCTCTTCATGCTTATTATCACCGATAAGAGCAGAAAGCCCTCTGCCCAAACCTTTTTTCGCCATATTCAGACCTCCCTTATATCATTTTAACCACAACAACTCAACTCTTGTCTGGCCAAAAATTCATAAGCCAATTGCTGATAATATTCCGCACCCTTAGATTTAGGATCATAATAACAAATCGGAAGCCCATGACTGGGAGCTTCGGAAAGGCGGATGCTGCGTGGTATAATAGCATCAAAAACCTTTTCCGCAAAATATTCTTTAACCTCCTCAGCCACTTGCGCGGACAAATTAGTACGGGCATCATACATGGTCAAAAGCACTCCCTCTAAAGCCAGCGTTGAATTTAGATGGCGCTTGACCAGTTCAAAGGTATTCATCAATTGACTTACTCCTTCCAAAGCATAGTATTCGCATTGCAAGGGAACAATGATGCTGTCAGCCGCTGTCAAAGCATTAAGAGTTAAAAGCCCCAGAGACGGTGGGCAATCCAATAACATATAATCATATCTGCCTTTTAAAGGCTTAAGTGCTTTTTTTAATTTTGATTCCCTGGAGATAGCCGAAACCAGTTCAATTTCCGCTCCTGCCAACTGTATTGTGGCAGGCAGTATATCCAAATTTTCAAACTGGCTGGTTAAAATCACAGATTCCGCAGGAGCTCCATTAATCAGAACATCATATACGCAATACTTGACCTTGCGACGATCGATGCCCACCCCGCTCGTGGCATTGCCTTGTGGGTCCATATCAACAAGAAGCATCTTCTTACCTTCTTTAGCAAGATAAGAAGATAGATTTACTACAGTAGTGGTCTTGGCCACACCGCCTTTTTGATTTACTACAGCAACAACTTTAGTCATTTCACACCGCCATTATCAATCTTTTATCTATTTGTCTCATAAAAAACATTCCACATGCATGTGGCTTTATCCTGCAACAATGTTTCATGTGAAACATCATTATTATTAAGCAAAAGGCTCTTATAACGGGTGTTTTTCTGGTTTACCCGCTCTACGAGGGCATTTGTCAGGACAATAGTCCGTTTTTCGTATAACAGCAACGTAGCGAGTCTCTTCCGTATCAGGCAAAATATATTTTTTAATCAGCTCTGTTTTTGCGCCTAACACACTAAGAGCATTGCTGGAATTGGTTAATTCTTCCTGGAGATTAGGTCCCTTCATGGCCAAAAAAATGCCCTTAGGAGCTAAAAAGGGTAATGCATATTCTAATAAAACCGGCAAAGAACTCACAGCCCTGGCAATCACTACTGAGATCGTCCCCCTCAAATGAGGATCTCTGGCCATGGTCTCTGCCCTTGAGCAAAGGACTGACACATTATTAAGCTCCAGCTGGTTTTTCACCTGCTCTAAAAATCCGCAGCGTTTTTTAGACGAATCCAAAAGCAGGAACTGCGCTGACGGCCTCATAATAGCCAAAGGGATGCCCGGATAACCGGCGCCGCTGCCAATATCCACGACCTTCCCTTCCTGAGGCAAAAGAGGTTCCACTAAAAGAGAATCTATATAATGCTTGATAATAGCTGTTTTTTGTTCATTAATGGCTGTGAGATTAAATTTATTATTGGCCGAATTGACCAGTTGCCAGTGTCTACTCATTAAAGCCGCTTGGTGGTCATCAACGGATAAATTCATATAAGCCGCTTTCTCTTTCAATTGTTTTATGAACAACATCTGTTCCTCTTTCTATATTTTGTTTCATGTGAAACATTTAGTCCTGGTTTCTTCTACTTTGACGTCTTTTTTCCAGATAAATAATCAAGACATTTATATCCGCAGGGGATACCCCTGTAATACGGCTGGCTTGTCCCAAGGAGAGAGGACGAAAAGCAGCCAATTTTTGTGCAGATTCCAGCGAGAGTCCTTTTATTTGCAAATAATCTATGTCTTCCGGCAAAAGTTTCTTCTCTAAACGACTAAAACGTTCTACCTGCTTTTGCTGCTTTTCTATATACCCGGCATATTTTAAGGAGATCTCCACCTGTTCGGCTTCTTGTTTTGTCAAAGGAATAGGCGGGGGAGAGATAAGGCAGATTTTTTCATAATCCACATTCGGATGACGCAGCAATTGAGCATAGGTGACATTGGCTTTGCCTTCTAACCCAAGAGCCGTTAACTGTTCTTGTTTAGGGCGGCTGTTTTTTAGTCTTCTAATTTCCGCCTGACAGGTGCTTTCTTTTTTATTGTAAAAAGATATTCTTTCCTCATCTATCAAGCCCCACTTCATACCAAGTTTTGTTAAACGGGCATCCGCATTATCCTGACGTAAAAGTAGTCGATATTCTGCTAAGGATGTGAACAAACGATAAGGTTCCTGTACACCTTTAGTCACCAAATCATCAACCATAACTCCAATATACGCCTGGGATCTATCCAAGGTGAAAGGAGGTAAAGAAAGCACCTTGGCTGCAGCGTTAATGCCTGTTAAAAGGCCTTGACCCGCTGCTTCCTCATAGCCGGAAGTCCCATTGATCTGCCCGGCAAAAAACAGCCCGCTGATTTGTTTGTGTTCCAATCGATTGTTGAGCTGTGTGGGGTCAATACAGTCATATTCTATAGCATAAGCGGGACGCACAATTTCAACTGCCTCTAATCCTGCAATGGTACGCAAAAATGCTATCTGCACATCCTCCGGCAGACTGGAAGACATGCCCTGCACATAATATTCTCGGCAATTCAAGCCCTCCGGTTCTAAAAACAACTGGTGGGAGGTTCTATCGGCAAAACGGACTACTTTGTCTTCGATGGAAGGACAATAGCGCGGTCCAACGCCCTTAATAACCCCGGAATAAAGCGGTGAACGATGCAGATTATCTCTTATCACCTGATGAGTCTTCTCATTGGTATAAGTAAGCCAACAAGGAATTTGTGGGCGCGCCAGAGATTCTTCTATAGTAGTCAAATAGGAAAAAGCTAATCCACTGTCATCACCGGGTTGCTCCTGAGTACGGCTAAAATCTATACTCCGTTTATCAACACGAGCTGGTGTGCCCGTTTTAAATCTACTCATGGACAAGCCCAAATTGCGCAAATATTCACCTAAAGATAAAGCGGGCAAGTGACCTACCGGACCGGAATTATAGCTATATTCCCCAATAATCACCTTGCCGCTAAGATATGTGCCGCAAGCTAATACAATAGTATCCGTAACAAACACGGCCCCGTTAGCCATGCGCAAACCTTTTACTGTAGCGTTTTGTAATATTAGCTCCGAAACCTCTCCTTGACGCAGAGAAAGGTTGGGAGTGCCTTCTAAATAGTATCTCATAGAATTTTGATAAGTAGGCTTATCTATTTGGGCGCGCAAAGCCTGGACGGCAGGGCCTTTTCCTGTATTTAACATGCGGATCTGAATCTGGCTTTGATCAGTAATTTTAGCCATAGCTCCGCCCAAGGCATCGATTTCTCTAACTAAAACACTCTTAGCAGGTCCACCAATGGCAGGGTTGCAAGGCGCAAGGGCAATTGCTTCCGGACTAATAGTCACAAGTAAAGTCCTGGCACCCATTCTGGCTGCAGCTAAGGCTGCTTCACAGCCGGCATGACCACCTCCAACCACAATTACTTCATATTCGCCTGCTATATAGTCTTTTTTTAGTACATTTTGACTCATTGTACTCGCAAGTTCTCCTTAGTATATAATTATTTACCCAAACAAAATTTGCTGAAAATCCTGGTGATAACTTCTTCGCCGGCAGTTTTGCCGCTTATTTCACCAAAAGACTGCCAGGCGGACTGCAAATCTATGGCAGCCAGATCCACTGGACAACCTTGCTCCAGGGACTCTATGGCTTGCTCCAAAGAAGCCTTAGCGGCCATCAATGCCTCCTGGTGACGAATGTTATTAATTAAACCCGCTCTTTGGCCGCTCACTTTTCCCGCAAGCACCAGATCCTTGATGGCCTTTTCCAAATTATCCAGCCCTGAACGGGTTTTGGCGGAAACCAGGATGTGGATAATATGTGGATATTCTTTCTGCAAATAAGCTTGCAAATGCTCACCTGAAGCAATATCACTTTTATTTAAAAGTATAATCATCTTTTTATCGGCATAGGATGCAACAATTGCTCTCTCTTCTTCCGTAATAGGGCGGGAGCAATCTAAAACCAGCAAAATCAGCTGAGCAGCTATAGCTTTTTGGTGGCTTTTGCTGATGCCGATATGCTCGGCTTCATCCTTTGCCTGGCGTAGGCCGGCCGTATCACTTAATAAGATTGGCAGTCCTCCTAAATTAAGATATTCTTCTATCACATCACGGGTTGTCCCCTCGAACTGTGTTACAATAGCACGTTCCTGAGCTAAAAGCGCATTCATAAGGCTGGATTTGCCCACATTGGCAGCACCTAAAAGACAAACGTTGATCCCCTCTTTGATAATACGTCCTTCTTCAGCACCTGCTAAAAGATTTTCTATTTTTAAGAGAATAGCCCTCGTTTGCTCAATAATTTGCTCTGCGTGCAGAGCATCCTCATCATCTGGAAAATCAACTCCGACCTCAATAGACGCTAATAAATCCAACAAATCATCTTCTATAGGGGCCAATTCTTGGCTTAGACGTCCGGAAACCTGTTGCGCCAAAACAGTTGCCGCTTGAGGAGTTTGTGCTTGAATCAAATCATCTATAGCCTCTGCCTGGGTTAAATCTATACGCCCATTTAAAAAGGCTCTCAAGGTAAACTCCCCCGGCATAGCTAAACGGGCGCCTGCCTGAATCACAGCAGCAAGAACCTGTGCAGGAACTTGAGCACCGCCATGGCATTGCAATTCCACCACGTCCTCGCCGGTGTATGAATGCGGTCCGGGCATATATACTATCAAAGCATCATCTATCAAAGTACCGTCCTGACGATAAATCTTGCCGTATGTCATATAACGAGGCTTTAATGATATAAAATTGCATATATTAGCTGCTATAGACAGAGCCTTTGCTCCGCTGATCCTTACAATACCTATGCCACCGCTGCCGATAGGGGTAGCAATTGCGGCTATAGTCTCATCTAAAGCATATTCACTTAATTTATTAATTTTGTTGTTCATGACATCTCCTATGTTATTAAGTAAAATTAAATCATCATTATACATTATCCACTATGATAATCATTATTATGCTTTTTTTCAGCTATACTCAAGTTTAATACCAATAAACTATAATAATAAAACCCGGCCAAGGCCGGGTTTAGGGCTTTATTTGCCTTTATGATGATGTTTTTTTAATATAACGACTCGCCGATAAGGTTCTTCTCCATAGCTTAGCGTATCAACCCTCTTATCCTCTTGCAAAGCTAGATGAACTATACGTCTTTCATGTGGATTCATTGGCTCCAATTCTAGCCTGCGCCCGGAACGAACAGCCTGATCGGCCATTTTTTTTGCTAATAATCGCAAAGTTTCTTCTCTGCTTTGCCGATAACCCTCTACATCTAAAACAATTCGGCAATGTTCGGCTTTGCCTCGATTGATAATCAAATTCGTTAGGTATTGTAGAGCATTTAAGGTTTCGCCTCTTCTTCCGATTAAAGAACCAAGATTCATACCACTAAAAGATATCCAAAGTATTTCTTCTTTTACTCGTGCTTCATAGCTGGGATTGATTTGCATTTTAGCAAAAATTGGTTTCAAAAATACTATGGCATCCCGTTCAGATTGTTTAAAAATGCCAAACGGTTTGGCCGAATCTTCTTCTATCGTATTAACTCTAGGAGAGCATTTATCTTTTTTATCATGATCTTTTTTATCTTTATTATTATCTTTGTGTTCTTTATATGGTTGCTTATGTTTATGGTTTGGTGTGTTATCTCCTCGATCTTCCTTCACAGTCTCAACAACAGGCTTTTGTATTATGATCCGAACTTTAGCATCCTTACCACCTAAACCCAAAAAACCTTTACTGCCCATTTCCAAAATCTCTACATCTACTTCGTCCAATCCAACTGCGGCTGCTTCACAAGCTGCTTTTAAGGCGTCTTCAACCGTTTTACCAGTAGCTTCAAAAATATTATTCACTTATAGTTACACCCCTTACGTTTTCTTAAGGCGCTTCTCTTTAATTAATAATAAACTATTTTTTCTTGCGCAATTTATGCTTAGTACCATCTTTTTTGACCTTGTTTTTCATTTCTTGCGAAAGAGGCTTAGATTCGCTCATCTCAGTTATGCCGGAAGAAAGGCTTTCTTCATTTTGGTCATCCATATATACAACCCCTTCCGGAGTACTTACGACATTAGGCTTTCTTCTAGAATACGGATGATCACCATCGAAAATATCATTTTTGGTCAATTTATCTTTAACTTGTTTATTTTTAGCATCTTGTTTTGCTTTTGCTTTTGCTTCTTTTTCAGCCTTAGCAGCAGCTATAGCCTTTTCTAGTTCTGTCGGTTTCTTTGATTTTTTAGAGGGATTTTCAACCTCGGCCTGGGCCTGAGCTTCTGCTGCTAAAAGATCTTGTTTATCACAAATTTTATTTACCATATATTGTTGCAAAGCACCAATTAAACTGAAAGATATCCAATAAATACTTAATGCAGCCGGAAAAGATCTGGAAATAAAACCAAAGAATATCGGCATCGCATAAAGCATCACTTTCTGGCTGGGATTATTGATATCAGTAATAGAAAATTTTTGTTGGAAAAAAGTAGCTAGGCCGACCAATACAGGGAAAACAAACGTGGGGTCCGGCATAGACAAGTTTTGCACCCAAAAGAAAGTATAATGCACTGCTTCCGGGGGAGTAAAGTTATATAAAGTACGATAAAGAGCTATCAAAATAGGAAACTGAATCAACAAAGGCAAACAACCGCTCAGAGGATTAACATTGTTTTCCTTGTATATACGAAACATTTCTTCCTGTTTTTTTTGCGGATTATTGGCATACTTTTTATCCAGTGCAGCAATAAGAGGCTGGATTTTTTGCATACTGCGCATAGAACGCATTTGTTTAACGGTTAACGGATAAAGTGCAAATTTGACTATTACCGTAAAAATCACAATAGCCAAAGCATAACTCGGGACATTAATAATAACTGTAAATTGATAAAGCAATTGCAAAAATGCAGCTAAAGCATCTTTTATTCCATTCCATAATCCGGAAATCCCCAATAAACTGATATTGAAGAGGAAATCGTGCATTTTTTCTCTCCTTTATGGCAATTCGGCTAAGCCGCCAATGCCTTTTTTATCATTATTAAATCCTGTTTTAAAAAAAGCAAGTTTTAATTTTATGATGCTTGAATTTTTTATTTTTGATTTGCTGTGGGCAAATCAGGAACCGGATCATATCCGCCAGGATGAAAAGGATGGCACCGGCAAACCCGTTTTATTCCCAACCAGGAACCCCTAAGAGCACCATAACGAGAAACAGCTTCTTTTGTATATTGTGAGCAGGTTGGATAATATCGACAATGTGCTCCCAAAAGAGGCGATATACCTTTTTGATATAGGTAAATAAAAAAAAGTAATATTCTAGTCATATCAATATTCTCTCTACAAAAATTCAAAAAGCAATTTAATTACCGTTAATCTATGTGGATAATATTTATTGCTCGAACAATCTCAGCTTTTAGCTGAGCAAAAGACATATCGAAGGCAGATCTTCTGATAATAAATATATAATCATAACCAGGCACAAACTGTTCAATTAAATGTCGGCAAGCTTCTCTAAACCGTCTTTTGATAAAATTTCTTTGTACGGCTTTACCGTTTTTTTTCGATACGGAAAAGCCAATTTGTAACCCGTTTTTTTTATGGCTTTTGTAATAATAAAGTACAAAACCGTCAAAAGACCGTGATTTTCCTTTTTGATAGATACGGCGGAAATCTTTATTTTTCTGTAATCGATTAATTTTATCTAACATAAAAATTAAGCCGAAAGTACTTTTCTACCTTTGTTACGTCTTCTTTTCAAAACATTACGACCAGATTTGCTGCTCATTCTGGCTAAAAATCCATGTACTCTTTTATGAACTCGTTTTTTAGGCTGATAAGTTCTTTTCATTGTAAATCCTCCTTATATTCATCAATCTCAACTCTAAGAGTGAAGATTCATATTTAAAATTAATAAGTTTTTAAGTATAAAT
>JBMNOA010000069.1:0-6497 GCA_050942825.1 Bacillota bacterium | reverse complement strand
CCGCATTTTGTCCAGAATCCTGTAAAGAATCATGCATTTGCCTGCCGGATGGATATGCGGATAGGTAATGCCGCCTGCTTCATTGAAGGCCCTGTAGGCCATGCGGCGGAAGCTCAGGACCTCTGTCTTAATGATGCCGCCTGTTTCCAGCACGGTAATCATATCCCTTTCCGCTTGAAAGGTAAACTGCTCAGGGACAAGCAGGACCAGCGGCTGCGTGGCTCCGGCAGCGAGCTTTGATTTGATTTCATTAAGGCAAAAACGGGTTTTGCCGCTGCCCGCCCTGCCGTATATAAACCTCAAACTCATACGTTTTGACTCCAATATCCATGTATTGATTGTGTATAATATTCCTCTGCTTTATTTTACCATATAATTTGTACAATAAGACGGACAGTAATTATCATTTTTTAAAAATGCTTCGTGTATTTTATTTTTTTCGCTTATCAATATAAATCAAGCACCCAAGAAAACCAGCTATCAAAAGAACAATAAACGTTCCCTGAACCGGATGTTGCTTAAATGCTTCTATTAGCTGCATAGTTTCCTCATAATGCAAAATTACTCCACCCCGTTTTTCATATACTCCAGAATCAGTTCATCCATTCTTGTGCTTATATCCAATAGAATCTTGCTGTTAAAATCATACAGTTCCTTTTCAGAAATAATTGCATATAACAGATATCTGATTTCTTCGATTTCTGTCTTTAATTCATAAACATTAGCCATATATACCACCCATATATTTATTCTTGAATAACTTCACATAAAGGGAAAATAGCTGTTTCAACCTTATTCCTGACCCTTTTCGCCTGGTAAAGTGCCATATCTGCCTTAGCCAATATAACATCCATGTCTATTGGCTTATTGACTGTTACTACGCCGATACATACAGTAGTGCCAAAACATTTTTCTGATTTTTCTATTACCTTTCTGGTCCTCTCTGCATACTTTAACGCTCCGTTATTGTCAGTATCAGGGAGAATAACAGCAAATTCCTCACCTCCCCATCGTGCAATCGTATCGATTTCCCTGGAATTCGCTTTAAGAATTTTTGAGACTCGAGTCAGGAGCTTGTCCCCAGCTAGATGCCCGTACCTGTCATTTACCTTTTTAAAATGATCTATATCGATTATACAAAGGGATAGATTACTATTTGATCTGTTTAACATCTTTAGATCCGATTCCAGCTTTTTGTAGAAATACCTGCGGTTGTAAAGTCCTGTCAGCGGATCTTTATAGGCATAAAACATTATTCTTTTCAGCCAGAATCCGAAAACCACACTGATAATTGTTGAAAATATGATAACACATATCCAGAAAAAATTATAAAATGCCGGTTGTATTCTCTGGAAGATAAAGCAAGCAGCAGAACTTATCATTAACCCCCAAACTCCTACACAAATAGGAGTATATTTATATAAAGCATTTCTCATCTTATAAAGATACCCCATCTTTTTACCTCTATCTCTTTTACAGTATTCTCTTTACTCAGCACAAACATCACAATCACATTTTTACAGGTATTAGCATTTGCATACTTTATATTTTATATCAATATTCCCATATAGTAAATATGTATTATTACTAATAGTGCATATTATGTATATAATTTTAGGGTAGATTAACCGTAATATAGTATTCTACCCCTTATTTTTACATTCTGTTTTTGTGCACCAGCATGGCCCTAATGATGTCATTTAATAGACTTATTTGCGCTTCAGACAATTTGTTGACCAATATCTCCAATTCCAGTCTCTCAGGACTTTGAGTACTATTTTTATGACCGAATGCAAGATAATCCAATGAAGTATTTAATGCAACAGACAGTTTTGCAATAGTCTCAAATGAAAATTGTTTTTCTCCCCGTTCTATCTTTCCCTCATACTGTGGTGAAATATCAACCTTTTCAGCAAGCTGAAATTGCGTGAGTCCCATTTTATTTCGTTCTTGTTTTATTCTTTGCCCAATAGCCTTATAGTCCATGTCTCAACCCCCTATAATAAACATACAGGGAAGTTATCTAAATAAAAACAATCTTATTGTACATGTTATTATTTACTATAAGGTCATATTTTATTCATAATATTATATTTCTACATAAACCATCTGCATCGGGATTCCCCGGCTGTCCTTCAATGGCTTTTCAGGAATAGATCTGAATCCATTTTTTAGCCCCAATATTTCGGTCAAAGCCAAAAAAATCTGCTCACATATTTTCAAGCTACTTTAATACCCTCTTCTCAATCTTAGTTTTCCGTTTTGCAAAATACTGTTTGATCTCTCCAAAAGGAATCCATATGTCACGTTCTTGTATTCTTTCATAAACCAAATCAAGGATAGCTTCAGTTTCGCTCTTTGATGATGGAAATTTATTGTTACTTTTATAGAAATTATCACATTCAATATAAAACCATTCTGCAATTAAGGATTTTTGCTTCTCCTTAAGCTGTGAAAACTTCTTATTGGTCTGTAATAACTTCCCACCTACAAATTCATGATTTTTGAATTTTCTCGTTTTTTGAAGCGGCACATTTTTACATTCATCCTCATTTAAAAAGCAGCAAAAACCTTCAAACTCATCATACTCAATGCGTTCAAGCAATTCTTCTTTTAGCTTTCTTTTTGCATTACTCCTGTTTACTTCATCTCTTTTCAGTTGCTCAATATATTCAGGAGTGAATTCATACCCCATTAACTGCAAGTCCGCCACAGCAGCAAGGGGCGAAAGTGCAAAGTGCTTTTTATATCCTTTTACAATATTTTTACCTGTATATGTTGGTATCCAGGCTTTCGCCATTTGTAACCGCTTCTCTCTTGGCGGCGTTTTCTTCAAAGCCATACTTATATATACCCTTCCATTCATTTCATTACGCACTATTCGGAATTTCCAAATAATTGTATTTTCATCTAACTATTTTATCACACAATGTGTACATTAAAACGGATAGTTAAATAATATGATTTTCCAGACCACTTTGCAGCATCTCCCTATATTTTTCTATAACTCCATCCGGTGACAATATCTTCACCTTATTCCCAAACTGGAACATCCAGGCCAGGAAAGTAGAGCTCACGGCCACATTGATTCTCACGTTAAAATGGTTTTCATCAGCCTTCTCTAAGGATACATCCTTACCAAAGCGGTCAATCACAACATTCACAAGGGAATTGTCAAACTGAAGCTTCACCGTTTCTTCCTCGCCTCCGAACATATTGAATACCTTTTTCGAATACTCGGCGATATCCAGGCTTTTTTTACCAATTATTTCCGACAAATCCCGGCGAGGTTCATTCAGGAGCTTTATTTCAATCATCCTGTCAACTCTGAAATGTGTCAGCTCCGGATTCTTGGGATAATGAGAGATTAAATAGTAGTTTTCATCCACCCAGGAAAGTGCATAAGGACTCACAATATAAACTTGTCCGGAATTCCGGAATTGCTTCTTTTTTTCAATGTTATACTCAAAATATTTAAAGGATATCTGGCAATTTTCTGATATTGCAGTATGCAGGGCATCAACATTGCAGTAAATGAGTTCATTCATGGTCTTGACTCTATTGGCAACGTATACCTGTCTTTGAAGCTTTTTAGCCTGATGTATGCTTGTGAGGCTTTCAATTTTCTTTATCAGGTCGTTACTCTTTTTATGAGTAATGAATTTTGATGACTGGACGATATCAACCAGGAGCTTTAGCTCCGGCAGTTCAAAAAGCCGGTTTGCCACAAAATAGTCAGTAGTTTTTGTTTTCCGGGTGGCAATGTCAATGCCATACTGGCGCAAGGCTTCGATATCGTCATAGATGGATTTACGCTCAGCTGCAATACCATAGCGCTCAAGCTCTGCTATCATCTGATTGAGGGTTATAGTATTCTCTTCATCGGTCTTCTCAAGGAGGATTTTCATAAGGTAAAGTATTTTCAGTTTTTGGTTTGAACTTTTTGCCATAATGCACCTCAATTCTTTATTGTAATTTACCTGAGTTTATCGGTACTGAAGGTACATCCATTAGTGTAATAAATTCATAATAAAGTATCGTATCCTCTACATCGAGTACCTGAAGTTATCTCTCTTTTTATAGAACAATCAATATTTGAATAGCCCACACCCCAGCTCCTTAAACTCCTCTATCTTTATCAATAAATCATCTTCCGAACAACTGAGATAATCAGCAAAACATCGAAGGCAAAAGAACTTTTTCACCTGCCTACCAAGCAGCTTCTTATTAAGAGCAATATGATCCTTTTCTAATTTTGTATCGCACAAATGGCATATCACAATTTTCATTTACATCAATCCCTTAAGCTACTTCTTAACTTAATATCAGGAATATCCTTACCCCTGAACTCTGTATCAATAATACCAAGCTGAGTCTTAATAATTCTCCGCATTGCTTTGGCTGGCTCAAGACAATATTGATTGAATTCTTCAACATTTACATCTTCTGATCTCCTTACATGTGGGAAGAGCAATTTCATGAATCCAGTACATAGTCTTTTTATTGCCTCAGTATCTCTTGTATCAGCATTTTTAGGCACTTCTAGGACATCATCAACAATTGCCCTGTAAATTAGTTCATTCCTCATTAAATGAATAATCTCAGAAAAATACTCAACATTTAATGCCCATCCGTTTACTTTCAGGTTTTCCTTCATTCTTGGAATGTCCCAACCTTTAATAAATCCATGGAACCGATCAATCAATGCAGACTCATGAAAGATTTCTGGTAAGTTAGAAAACATATTTACATTGACATTCATCCGCTCCTCTTCTATATTACCGAGTAATATTAACCCTGACTCTCCAACGCCCCTATAGTCTCCAACCCGGTACTCACCACTTTCCAAATAACCTTTCAATGCCCCTTGCATTTCATTCTTATCCGGAAAAGCTATACTTTGTATTTCATCAAAAGCGACATAATCATAGTGAGAGGCAAGTCCACTTGTTCTTTTACTAATATCATAAAACATTTTAGCTCTTGAAATGCTTCCGCCACTAACTAGCCAACCATATTTACTTATCTGAGAAAATAAATAAGACTTACCTGTTCCCTTTGGTGCTAATTCAATAAGATTAACTCTCTTCTCGACAAATGGAAGCAACCTACTGATCATTGTAAGTTTTTGAGTATTACTTGCATAACCAGCAGGATTATAATCAATTGCACTTAATACAACATCTATCCATTCGTCAATTGTAAAACCTTTTCGCGCCTCAACGTAATACTCCAAATCTATATTATAAGGACAGAACTGCTTAAAATCTATCATCTTAATTTTACTTTCATTCCGAGTACCATTGCCCTCATCACACACCAGTTCAACAATACCCCAGACTTCATTTGGTGACAAAAGATAATCCTTATTTAGCTCTACAGTATCCCAATCTGCAATAGCTTCACCTTTTTTCTTTGGTACGCCAAAGTCAGGTAAGCTAAACAAAGCAGTTCTTGTAGTAATATCAATCTCTACCTTTACTTTAGCAAGAAACTTTACACTTTGATAATTTCTCGCCATTTCATATTTGAGCTGTTCCCAATGCTCTTTTTTGGGTATTACTTTTTCAATTATCCCATTTTCATCAGCAAACTTCATGAGTATCCAATCTCTCATAAAAGAAGGCAAACTTAAAGCTGAGAAAAATTTACCCTGTTCAGGAGATTTGAAAACTAGCATATCAGAAAAATACCTTTTAAGTTTCTCAGTCATAGATTTCACCTACTATATATCTAAATTTGATGTTATACCTTTAATTATCTTATATTCTATTGTTCCTAAAGTACGATTTGCAACAATCTTTGCCTTATATACCTCCTTCTTATCAACATCAGGTTCAAAATACCAGGAGTTTCCATCTTTAATGCATTTATATCTCTTATTTCCAATCACCGCATACAAATTGTCATAATCTTTATTAAGTTTAAACCTAATAACAACTTTTTGACCAGCTTTCAATCTAACCTCACGTGTCAGCAATATAGGAATATCAGCTTCATCAAAGGGCTTTTTCGACAGTTCGATCACTGGTACCAATACCTCTTCCAAACTCGCACCACCGTGTATTTCACCTTTTACTCCACCACTTATACTAAACCTATCGTAATCGGCAAACACATGGTATTCTCCATAGTCAATACATCCCAAAAATTCATCGCTATATTGAATATTATTATCAACGCAATACCGTCCATGTCGTTCAACTTTGGAAGTTTCTTTAGCTTTAACTGTAGTTCCTTGACCTATTACAGCCAATCTACTTGCTCCATGATCTGAAGCTATTATAACTCTATCATAATCAGATAACAAAGAAGTCGCTTCTTTCAATGCTTTTTCAATCAACTCAAATTCATATGGAATATAAGCCGGGTATTCTATTGATTCATGCTTGGCTTTATCCAACTCTCTAAATGGCGGTGCACTATTGCGAAACTTTACAAAATCGTTATTGCATTCAGTAGTCGTTGGAATATTTGCATATCCTATTTTAATATTG
>JBMNOA010000068.1:0-6520 GCA_050942825.1 Bacillota bacterium | reverse complement strand
GTATAATATTATAGATGCAATAGCTGTATACAGCAGTATAGGAAAATATTAAGTACTTCTTTAGCTGGTGCGAGTTTCTAAGTGGATAAAGGAGAAGAATGATGGTATCAGTTAAATTCACAGGTGAAGGCTTTTGAGGCAGGATTCTCTTTAATGTTTGTAAAGGCAAATTTAAGAGCAGACGATAAATATTATATTGCAGGTCATGTATTTCGTGTAGTTTCATGTTTAAATCAAGTATTATTTGCTTGTAATAATGTTTATTGCATAAACGAAAAGAAAGCTATAAAATTAATTGAGACTTTTTAATATAAACCTGAAAAATATGGCAAAAGGGTTAATCGTATTTTTGAGGTACTTGGTCTCTCGCTTATTGAGTGCTATGACACGACTGAGAAACTTTATAATGATGTGAAACAAATTGTATCGGAAATAAATAACTTTTAAGACAAGGAGAATTAGTGGGATTGTGACCTAGGTGAAATAAATTTTTACGAGGAGAATCAAAATGGATTTATTAGAATTAATCATAGAGTATCACAAGGATAACGAACGGCAGGGACCAGGCAGTGAAGAAGCAACATTAAGAGCACTAAGCTATATTCCTGATTTGAATGAAAAAACTAAAATACTGGACATCGGTTGCGGCACCGGTGGGCAGACAATTGCCCTAGCGAAAAATACAGAAGCACATATTACCGCTGTGGATATGCTGCCGCAGTTTTTAGAAATGCTTATGAAAAAAGCTAAGGAGAATAACCTTACAGACCGTATTATAGCTAAAGAAATGTTAATGGATAGCTTAACCTTTGATGAAAATTCTTTTGATGTAATATGGTCGGAGGGGGCTATATACAATATAGGTTTTGAAAAGGGGTTGTCCCTGTGGAGAAAATACTTGAAGGATAACGGTTATATCGCTGTTTCGGAAATTTCATGGCTAACCGACACGAGACCAGAGGAAATTGAGCAGTACTGGATTAATGAATACTCGGAGATTGATACAATAGAGAATAAGTTATCAATTATTGAAAAATGCGGGTATAATCCTGTCGCCCATTTTGTGCTGGATGAAAAATGTTGGTTAAGTTATTATCAGCCCCTTTTAGAAAACGCGGAAGAGTTCCTGAAAAAATATGATTATGCCGATGAGGTTAAGGACTTCGTTGAACAAGGTAAAATTGAAGCCGATATGTATAACCGGTTTAAGGATTATTACAGCTATGGTTTTTATATTGCAAAGAAAAAGTAGTTTATGTTAATCTAAAAGTAGGCCACCATTTCAATTGAAAACTGGTCCACCTTAAGATATATACCCCTATGTACATTTTAGGGGGTATGGAGGTTGATAAGTTTGGACCAGAAAGCAGAGATCCTAATGAAATATTTTAGAGAAAACAAATCCCAAAGAATCATAGCAAGAGAACTTGGAATATCAAGAACTACAGTGCAAAAACACATAAACGACTGTAAAGCAAAACATGAAAAACTGATGGAATTAAAACAAGACGAGGACAGTAATAAAATAAAAATACTAGCCTAATAGAAGAAATGGCCTCAAACCCAAATATGATACTAGCAGCAGAACAAAAGTTAAACTAACTGAAGAAATCATTGATGAAATAGACAAGCTAATTGCTAAAGATGAAAGGAATAAAATACTAGGAAGACATAAACAAACAGTTTATGAAGAAAACAGATATACACGAACACCTAGTTGAAAATGGATATGATATGGGATATACCACTGTTTGTAACTACATTAGAAAGACCTATGATAAAAAAGAAGCCTTTGTTAGACAGGAATATGATTTAGGAGAAACACTAGAGTTTGATTGGGGTGATGTTAAACTTACGATTACCGGTAAACTAACTACCTTAAACATGGGTCTTTTCACAACAGCAAAGGATCTTACCATTATGCACAGCTTTACCAGAATCAAAAGATGGAACACTTTTGGAACGTTTCTATCGTGCGGATAAATCAAGGAACCGGATGACCGGAGGTGCTGGAATTGGCCTTACAATTGCTAGGGCAATAGTTGATGCACACAAAGGGAAGATTCAAGTAAAGAGCAAAGTTGGTGAAGGGACGGAATTTATTATATCATTGCCAAAACAGGTTAGCTAAATGACTAACCTGTTTTAATTATATTCTGGTATGGTTAATCAGTATGGCTATTATGGTTGTGGCTGAGATATAGGTCTGATATATGATAAAATGTTTGATAACAATTACTTTATTATATTTTTATAGAGTGATGCAGGTATCAAAAGTGCTGATAACACTTTTGATACCTGCATCACTCTCCGCTCTTGCTATTGCTTTCTGGAAACGAAATTTGTGGATTGGAGTAGCTGTAATGGTTTTTATAGCATTGGCAAAAATGAGCTGGAGTGTGGCTTTTGGAGGCGAATCGGGAAAAACAGTATTTGTTCCGGCAATGGTAGGATTAGTAATATGTGTCATATTGATATATATTGGATTTCGAAGGATGAGAAGAGAAAGTATAATTAACAACTACTTCGGGAATATTTACATTTAATAGTACGGATAGGTTTAAATTTAATGCTGAAAGGTATGAAGGCCGAGTCAATCCCTGTAAGGGATTACAAACAACTTAAAGTGAGAATGCCACCTGGAAATAGGTGGAAAAAGCAACGTTCATATAGTTTCGTAGCGTTGCTTTTTTGAGTATAAATGCTAGGATAAGACCATATATCAATAGACTGACCTGATTATTGTTTAAAAAAATGAGTAACTATTTATATGAGAGGCTTCTCATATGCTAGTGGAGGTGTGATTATGCCAAAGGAAACATTCTACAACCTGAGTGAAGAAAAGAGGCAGCGGATATTTAAGGCTGCAGTTAGTGAATTTGCGCTGCTAAACGGAATATTTGATCCGGACAAAAGGAATGCTGCTCCAATTGGTGGATGAGGCAGAACTGACCCGGGCCAATTCTGCCGTTGCCTCCCTTCGGACTTTGTCAAGTCTCTTGGGACCTGTAATTGGTACTGTCCTGTATGCGAACTTGGGAATTACTGTGTTGTTCTTTGTTAATGGCATATCATTTTTGTTGTCGGCGATAAGTGAAATGTTGATAAAGTATGAGCATTTCAGGCGCAAAGCGGGCGAAGGCATAACGGGAATTATGACAGATTTATCTGAAGGCATCAAATTCATATTAGATAAAAAGATGATACGCCAACTATGTGTATTTTTCTTGATAATATATGCTTTGATTCAGCCTACATTTGCGGTAGTCTTACCCCTGTTATTTAGAACCCAGCTAAATTACTCTGAAACACAGTATGGCTATTTACAGATGATAATAATATTAGGGGCACTGATGGGGAATATTTTAGTGGGCCTGTTGTTTGACAAAGAGAAAAAGATGTTAAGACCGCTTATAATAGGCAGCAATTTGCTCATGGCTATGATGCTGGCATTTTCACTTTTATTGTTTCCTTCCATTATATCCCAACTAGGGGAAGATACGCTCTTGTATTTTTTCTTGCTGTCAGCTGTTCTTTTTCTTTTAAGTATTGCCATCATGTTCATCCATGTACCGATACAGGCACTTATACAGAGAAAAACTCACAACGAATATATGTCTCGAATATTTTCCATAGTTGGAGTAATTAGCAAATAAATAAAAAAAATTTATGAAGATATTGTTTGAAATGTTATAATTAATTATTATTACAATTGATTTTTCTGGTAAAAAGAGTTACTTGTCGCAATTAAATTTTTCCCGAGGGGGATGGCATAAAATAATGTATCTTGCCACATATACCATAGACATAACTGCACTTTTTTGCTTGATAGGTTTGCTGCATTCCAGCTCTGCTTTAAAATTCTATCGAAAAAAGCCATTTTTGATTGCTATAATTCTCACAGTAATTATAATTCTATCTGAAGCAGGAACTGTATTTTGCGACAATGGAAGCTTAAACCTGCGCAGCATAAATATTTTATGTAATATTCTAGGATTTGCTCTAACTCCAATTATCCCAATTTCAATAACTTTAATTTTTGATGAAAGGATTTTAAAAAGCCACAAACTTTTGCTGCTCCCTACACTAATAAATATCGTTGCTGCAGTTTTATCGCCACTATATGGATATATTTTTTATGTAGATGCTAACAATCATTATTCAAGAGGAGATTATTTTTTCATCTTCATCATAGCTTACATTATAAACTTTTTGCTTCTCGTTATCAGTACTTTAGAAGCAGGCAAGAATTATAATTATCCAATTATGTGGAAGCTCCTTGCCTTATCACTTTTCACCCTCTTCGGCACAAGTATTCAGCTTGTATATCCCTTAGCCTATTCTTCTTGGCATTGCGTAACATTATCTTTGCTGCTATATTTCCTCTTGATGTCAGAGTTTGACAGCAGCTTTGATGCGTTGACTGGCCTTTATAACCGCGCGGCATTTGATAAAGCAATAAAGCAGAAAGCGGAGTCAAAGGCAAAGGCAAAGGCATTTTCCGTTATTATCCTTGATATAAACGATTTCAAAAATGTCAATGATACATACGGCCATGCTTACGGAGATAATATTATCAAATTAGTGGCGGCAATTATTCAAAAATCATTCAACAAACAGTATACCTGTTATCGATTTGGTGGAGATGAATTTTCTGTTATTAGCAGCGAAACAGATCAAGAAAAGATAGAATATCAGCTTAGAAATATGACAAATAATCTTGAGGCGATGCGGGAAAAAGACTATCCGTTGCCGACAATCTCTTATGGATATAGCATTTTTAGAGGATGGGAAAAGCCGGATTTCCATAAAATCCTTAAAGATGCCGATGATCAGATGTACCACTTTAAAAAGATCTATAAGGCCAAGGCCTCCCAAGAGAAAACTAAAGAGACTTAGTTTCATTTTAGTTTTCACGACCCATGGAGCCGTGGTTGCGAGATAATACGGACTTCCAGGAGTAGTAGGTGTTGAAAGTGCACGATGTTAAAGACTATAATTGGAGGTTTTACAGATGATGGTCCCTTTTCCAATCAAAAGCACCATTGATTCGCGGCGCTCAGTGCGCAGCTATGCGCTTGTCATGTCTGGCTGGGATTAATTGAAAAAGGATATAACCCGAAAGTGACTATTCATGAAGAAGTCGAAAGAGCAGTTTGGAGGATTTCAATATAAGCTCTGACTTTCTATGAAATTCCTGAATTTTGAAGTTTTAAAACGACGGTCGAGTATATGAGCCTTGATTTAAGAAATATATAGGATTTGAAATTAATGTAACCCTCAAGATAGAAAGAAAAGGAGTGCAATAAGGTGGCATCTGAAAACTTTGCGCCAAGAAGTGATGAGGAACTGCAAAATAGCACAGTTGGTGAACTTAAGCTACACAACGCACCGATTACTCTAGTGGAATATGATCCCAGCTGGCCTAAGTTGTTTGAACGGGAAGCAAAGCGGATTCGCAAGGTGCTGGGCGGCAAAGCGCTGCAGATTGAGCATGTTGGCTCAACATCGGTGCCTGGGCTTTGTGCCAAACCAATAATTGATATACTGTTAGTTGTGAAGAACTCTGCCGAGGAGTCGGCCTATGTTCCGGCCTTGGAGGCAGCGGGATATAAGTTACGGGTCCAAGAGCCCGAGTGGTTCGAGCATCGTATGTTTAAAGGACCAGATACTGACATTAACCTACATGTGTTCAGTGAGGGAGCGTCTGAAATAAATAGAATGTTACGCTTTCGAGATTGGCTGCGCTTAAATGAGAGTGATCGTGACAAATATGCACGAGTCAAGCGAAGCTTGGCTAAGAATAAGTGGAGGCACGTTCAGCACTATGCGGACGCCAAAACATCAATAGTCCAGGAAATCATGGAACGGGCAACAGTCAATCAAAAATGAACGATCACTTGGGAGGAAGTTTTATGGGAGTAGAAAAAGTGAGACAATATTTCAGTAAGTGGAATATAGAAGATAGGATACAGGAATTTGACGTATCCAGTGCAACGGTGGAGCTGGCAGCCAAAGCCCTCAATTGTGTGCCGGAGCGGATCGCAAAGACATTAGCTTTTAAGGTAAATGAAAAGCCCATCCTTATTGTTACTGCAGGAGATGTAAAGATAGATAATAAAAAGTATAAGCAAAAATTTGGCACTAAAGCAAAGATGCTTTCACCAGAAGAAGTAGTAGAATTAATAGGCTATGAGGTTGGCGGGGTATGTCCCTTTGGAGTTAGCCAAAAAGTAGCCGTTTATCTTGATGAATCCCTTAAGCGCTTTGAGACCGTGTTTCCAGCATGCGGAAGCAGCAACAGTGCCATTGAGTTATCCATTCCTGAACTTGAAAAGTATTCAGGTTACATCGAATGGGTTGACGTGTGTAATTACACCGCAAGCTAATCTCCTGCCCGCATTTCCTGCAGGCTGTGTTCGATAATCGTCCGGGTTTTCATGAATTATGACTGCTTTGCCTATTACATCATCAGGTGTAAAGGCATTTGTGAAAAAGCACATTCTGGCATAGCCGTTAT
>JBMNOA010000102.1:0-3457 GCA_050942825.1 Bacillota bacterium | reverse complement strand
TGCAGATAGTACGACGCAATCAGCTATTTCACCAGGCACCATTGAAGTAAGATCAGGCGATACCGATGTAAGCAGAATAAATCGTAATACAGACCAAGCCCTGAATGCTTTAGGAAAAATATTTGACAAAGAAGCTGTCAAAGAAAAACAAGAATTAGTTAACCTGTTTAGTCAAGAAACCAATAAAATAATTGGCGATTTTGCTGAACGCATGAGGGAAAAGGCATCAACACCAGAAGAAAAGGCGAAATGGGCAGAAGGCGGAGAATATAAGGCTCTTCTCCATGCTGTAGCTGCAGGAATTACTTCTAGCCTTTCCGGAAATGGTTTTGCCTCTGGAGCAGTGGCAGATGGATTAAGCCAGCTTGCCCAAAAAGAATTATCTAAAATCACCGACAAAAACTTACGCCTTATTGCCAGCGCAGCTATTGGCGCAGCAGCAGCTGAAGTAGTGGGTGGCAATGCTCAGGTTGGAGCCGGTGCGGCCTATAATGGGGTTAAGTATAATGACTATAACCATAGAACCCATCGTGAAGGAGAGATAGTTCATACCAAGGATGGATTCTTTATGGTAATAAACGGAGTTGACACCGCCATAGCACCGCCACCAGAGGGAGTATATTTCTGGGAGCAAGATGCAAATAACCCTGATTATGGTTGGGATTATCAAAAGGGAAATGGAATAAGCTCAGTAGATACCTATTTCCCCGGAGTAGTCCAATATCAAACAATCCTTTTTGAGATCAATGGTAAGGCAATAGGAATTGCTATTACCGATGATACCGATGCCCAGAAGAAAGAATTAATCCTTGCAAAAGCACGAGAATGGGCAAGTGGTGTAATTGCACTAGGTTCAGGATATTCTGGTGGTAGCCTTGCGGGGGGAATTGGAACTGGTGTAAGGGCTGCGGAAGAAGCAGCAGCAGTTGCAACGGCAGCTAAAGCTCTAAACGGTATAAAAGTATCCAGCAAAATTGAGAGAAGTGCAGATGAAGTTAATAATTGGTGGAAAATAGAAAAAGGTTACGATAAGCCTCCTTATAAGCCTGGAACTGTTGTACAAGAGGTAGAATTGAAAGAAACAACCACCTTTGTACGTGTTTATGATGATGAAAATTCATTCCAAAAAGGTGGGTGGGTAATGAAAAAAGAAGATATTGCAGGATTAACGCCAGAGCAGATAAGAGATAAATTTGCTCTACCAGAGGTTCCTAAATATATTACAGATGTTACAATCCCTGCTGGCACAAAAGTACGTGTTGGAGAAGCCAACGAAGTAGCTGGATGGGGAAAAGGTGGCGGTACTCAAATCGACCTAGTGGGGCAAAGAGGTATTGGAGAAGAATTCTCTAATCCACGGCCATTAGAATAGGAGTATGAAATGAGAGATTTTAAAATTGATGATAACGTCTTGATAGTAAATGGGAACAAGGTTAAGTTTCAGTTTAAAATTGATAATGTAAAGATTTGTAATAGCTTATATATTGTTCTAGTCGATATTCCATCAAATATCAAAACTACTAACAATGTTTATGCCGTGAATGAGAATGGTCACATAGTATGGCAAGTGCAAGATGTTAACGACGTATATTCATTTAAAAATGATGTTCCTTATGTTGGTACACGTATAACTGAAGATAATTTTATTATTGCCACAAATTACAATGGCGTTACAGTAACTGTAAATTCTGTTGATGGAAAAATTGTAGGGAAAGGTATCACAAAATAATTTGGATTAACCAAGAGAAGAAAAAGAGAGGTCAGCGGACGTAAAAATCCACTGACCTCTCTCTTTATCTCAGGTGTCGTCTGATGAACAAACAGCAACTGGATAATATTTATCTATTGATAAATCGTGAAAATTAAATCTGGTGCATCAGAATGACTTAGACTCATTACTACCACAATGAGGACACATACCTCCATAACCATTACCAGAACAATTAGAACAATAAACACTGCCACATTCCTTACACTTCATCAATGAACCCATACAAGGTGCTTCTTTACCGCAATTAGGACATTTCCTCACATTATCGTACATATTAATAAAACCTCCTTAGTAATAATAATTCTAATATATCACCTTGCGGTGATGACGAAAACGGAGTTTTCGTCGTAGAGGTTCTTTTATGTAAAATATCATGAATCCAGTAAAATCAATAACTCAATCAATCTGACTCATTAAATAATAATCATATTATACAATCAGAGTCACCACAGTGATTAATCGTAAACCAATACAATAAATACTATTAACAGTTGTCCCGGAATAAATCTGGTTCAAACAGTGATAACTACAGACAGTTTACCGTCACAAGTTAATATCTTATAGAATTTATTCTACTGGGTCAAAGATAAAATAATTATCAAAAATGTCTCAATTTCATGTTACACTTTCCCGACTTTGTAATATTTATATATTAAATTAAAAAAACGGAAAATATTTGTTTATAGTACACGCCAAACCCAGTAAATATCAGTATTTTAAACAAATCTGCAGCACCCAATACATTAACAGCCCTATTATTTATTACTACGCACAAAATAACATCAATTACTGCCCCCGGAAAAATATTTTTTTAAAAATCGCCCAAGCCATGTTACACTTTCGTGATTTTGTAATATTTAAATATTAAATTTAAAAATCGGAAAAACAGTTATTTATAGTTATTTATAGTTATTTATAGTTATTTATAGTTATTTATAGTTAAACAAACCAAATAATATATAGCATTTTAATAAACAGCACCCGCAAATATTTCTACAGCAAAACATTCAACACACATACCGCCATAAAATAATAATTACTTATGCACTCAAATGCAATTAGAACAGATATACTCGCACAAATAATAAAAATATATAAAAATAACAGACAGTGCGAAGCAAAGCGGAGCACTACGCGACAGCGTAAAACTAAGTCGAGAAAATCACTCGGTTTTATTTTTTTACCCACCGCCAAAATAGTTGTTAAAAAAATCCTACCGTTTGAGTTTAATATGGACGATTCACCCACCACAAAAAAATAATAAAAAAATCAAACGGAGGATGACACTATGAAATCGACAACGGGGACGTTCCTTATTTGTCATCTAGCTATCCCACGTACATAGTTAAATTACTGAATACTGAACGTCGTGGTATGATTAAATTGAGAGAGCAACTGGAATATCTCGCGGCGTAATAGCAAAGATTTGATAGAAGGTGACGAAAAAGGAACGTCCCCTTTGTCAAAAAATGATATTATTAACCAGGGGGCTGCTTTAAGCGCAGGTAAGGATGTTGCGCTTAAAGCTGGCAATAATATTGATATTGCCAGCGTAGCTGCCGAAAAACACGTGGCGGTTACCTATCCTAAGTCAAGCGCGAGCATAGATACCGTAACCCATCAGCAAAGCGTTATCGGCGGCAGCAATATAACCATTGATGCCGGCCAGGACATCAACCTGAGCGG
>JBMNOA010000019.1:0-31876 GCA_050942825.1 Bacillota bacterium | reverse complement strand
ATAATAGTAGATAGTTTGTATATCTCATTATGGCTTTTTGCTCAGAATTTTCTGTATATTTTGTTTGTTTTAGTATGCATTTTCCCCGACCCATAAAAAGCAGTGGGTCGGGGAAAGTGCTATTTTGTTTACTTTTCTTTACAGATATTATCTAGGATTGATGGTGATGGGTTGATCGATACCGGTATAATTAACGATGCAATCGAGTTGGGTGGCCACATAACGGATGGGTACAAAAGTGCGGTTATTTTTGATCATGGGCGGGCAGTCTAAGCCGATTGCGGGATTGGCCTTACCCAAAGTCATATTGATGGTGGTGCCGCCTTTGGAGATAGAGACACTCTTGGTGACAGAATTCCAATGGACATTGGCACCCAAGCCTTGTTCGCCGATGAAGCGGATGGGAACCATGGTGTAATTATTGACACCATATTTATATAGGAAGGGAGCGGCATCCAAAACTACCGCGGAGCTCCCCACATAGGCAGTATTTTTGCCGATATAAAGGCTAAGATTCTTTTTCGGTGAGGCTTCTCTCGTGACATTGACTTGATATGTCCTGATGGTACCGTCTTGGGCTGTTACTGCAAATTTTATGGTATTGACGCCCTCGTTCAAGGAGATATAATTGCTCCAGGTGTCATCATTGACGGTAGCACTATTGATCCTCAATGTGGCTTCGCTGTCTTGCAGGATAGCTTTAGCAGCTATTTGGTTGACGCTGTTGGCCACATTGGCTGTATAAGTGGTAGTGGTTTCACTGAAATTAGGGTTAATGCTGATATTGGCGCCGGAGCTGCTTTTCAAAGCCAGCCCGGAGAGATAATTGTTATCGCTTTCGCCTCTGTAGAGATTAACGGTATATGTTTCGGTGGTGGAATAATTGCCGGCAAATACTGTGATCTCGATCTCATTTTTGCCTTCTTCCAATTCCACATAGACTTCGTCCTCATACTCACAAACAACTGCAGAATCGTTTAATCTGACCAGGACTTTGCAATAATCATCTTCAGCCTCAAAGCCTATAGTGGCCTCCTCTACATCTTCATCGACACTGGCCGTATAAGAGGTGGTGCCGGATTTGAATTTGGGGCTGAGTTTTACATCATCTCCATCAGCTTCCAGAAAAAGATCATCCAGTTCGCAGTCTTTGGAGTTGTCATTGGAATGATAGACATTGAGTGTATATTCTCTGGTCATATCACCATTTTCTACGGTGATGGTAATGACCTCATCATCCCCATCCAAGTCGTATTCGTAGGCAGTGTCTTTGTTTCCGTCGATAGAATCGCCGTTGATGGTTATATCAGCACCGCTGGAAGCAGCTATATCAAAAATCAATGTGTCATAGCCGGAGCTATTATAAGGGATCAAGGCAAAATATTCGCCATAATAATTCTTGGAAAAAGAAGGATAGAGGCTGACTGATTTCTTGCTGCCGTTTTCTGCTTTTAAGGACAGTCTGGACAAATCAGCGCTATCATTGGTACCTTTCCAAGTCACTTTATAGGTTTTCTCGGAATCTGAACCTTTGCCGCCCAGCTCGATCAGGAAATCATCATCTATATCTACTCTGGGAGCGGTAATGGTGTAAGAAAAGACTCTGGAACTTTCTTTGTCGGCTTGTTTGGAGTCGATATAGACTCTTTTTATTGATTCATCAGTTGTAACTTTGACAGTAATTTTGGCACTGGCGGGCACATAAAGGTCGTCGATATCATATTCCCCGGATTCATCGTCATAATAGCCCTCTAAGGCATCAGCATCCAGGGTACGGAAAGGCGCGGAGGCTCCCGATTTATAAAGCTCGATCTTGGTTGCCATAGGAGATGTGGTATCGGCTGCAACAGCCTGTACAGTAAAGGCCATTAGAGCAAATGCAACGATCACCAATAGTACTGCTAGTTTTCTCATCTTCATCTGTATTCCCCCTAAAAATATTTTATACTAGTAGTTTGCCAATACTTGGCATAGTACTATTTAAGAGACGGCAAACAACCGGTCAAAGTTTCTGGTTAGATAAAAAAATTTCATCTCATTGTCAAAATATGTAATCGGTAATAAACGGCTGGTATGTTAATTAAAGACCGACTATCAAATGATATATATTCCATATTTAAAGTTTTATCCATAAATTTCCTTTTTTTAATAATAGCATATAAAGCATAGAAAAGTCCATACATTTACTATTAAAATAGTAGCAAAAACTATCATCATGCTAAATAACGCCAAAAATGATGTCGAACCTTGTAGAAAATGCTTGCCGTTTCTTTAACAAAAATCATATAAAACTACAAAAAAACCATCGTTTTGTCATCTTTTTGCGTATGGCAGAACAATGGTTTTTACTTGTATCATGCTTTAGTATAAAGCCTTATTTGACTTATTTTGCGGGTAACCATGAATTGATCAAATCAGCGTTGGCATTCATCCATTCTCTGGCTGTTTCCAAAGGTTCTTTATCGCTATCATCGATAGCACCCATCAAATCACCCAGCTCACTATCGGTCATTTTGAAGTTTTTGAGGAATTCTACAACTTCCGGCATATCATCTTCCAAACCGATCCTGCTCATGATATGGATATTTTCCTTATCGCCAAAAATCTTTTTGGGATCCTCAAGAACTTTCAAATCCCAACGGGCAAATTTCCAATGCGGTGTCCAACCTGTGACCACAATGGGTTGATTGGCATCGATAGCCTTTTTCAAAGCGGCAGTCATGGTAGGACCGCTGCCGGAGACCAAGGTATAATCCAAGCCATATTGCTCGATTGCCTTTTCGGTCGCTTTCATCAATCCGGCACCGGAGTCGATACCGATGATTTGACCGTTAAATAGATCCTTGTTATCATTTAGCTCCTCGATGCTGTCTATCTCCACATATGAAGGAACTACCAGCCCAATCAGAGCATTTTTATAGCTGATACCCAGGTCTACCAATTGATCACCGTATTGATCCAAATAATCCTTATGTGTGACGGGAAGCCATACATCCATAAAAACATCTGTATTGCCGCTGGCCAGCGATGTGAACACCGGAGCTACATCAGCCATAGTCAGCTCCACATCATAACCCATTTTATCTTCCAAAACAGCTGCTGCCAGATTAGTCATGGCAATACCTTCAGCCCAATTAACATATCCCAGCTTAACCGTGCCTTTGCTTTGCCCCCCAACATCCTGCTCTCCTGTAGCACCGCAACCGGCAAAAAGAGCTAGACAGAATGCAGCAGCCAAAACCAATACCAGAATTTTTTTCATACTCACTCATCCTTTCATAAATGATTTTTCCTAAGTAACTTATATTTAGCAAATATGTTTCTAAGCCGAAAGTAAAATTTATTTATTTTTATTGTTCTTTTTTTTGATGTTGCCAAAGCCTTGGGTGATTCTATCCAGGACCATCGCCAATATTACTACGGCGAGGCCACCCTCAAAGCCTTGTCCCATTTTCATCTGCGTGATACCTCTCAAGACCACATCACCCAAGCCACCCGAGCCGATCATGGCTGAAATCACAACCATGGATAGGGAAAGCATGATGGTTTGATTGAGTCCTGCCAGTATAGTGGGCATAGCCAAAGGCATCTGCACTTTTAGTAATAATTGGCCTGATGTAGCACCAAAGGAATGAGAGGCCTCTATCACATCACGCGGTACTTGCCGTATGCCAAGGTCCGTCAAACGAACAACAGGCGGCATAGCAAAAATCACTGTCGCAACGATGCCCGGTGCCACGCCCAGATCAAAAAAGTACACCGCCGGTATCAAATATACAAAAGCCGGCATGGTCTGCATAAAATCTAAGATCGGACGAATTACTTTATTCAAGGTATCGTTTCTCGACATCCAAATGCCCAGCGGCAAGCCAATGATAACCGTAATCAGAGTTGCCGTGACGACCAAGCCCAAGGTAGACATGGTTTCCGGCCACAAGCCCAGTGATTGGATGAGTAAAAGTCCCGCCGCAGTAAAGATGGCAATACCTTTGTTCGTCAATCTCCAAGCTACCAAGGCCAATATTATAATAATAATAAAAAACGGTATGGCAGTAAACACAAATTCAAAGGCGCTTACTGATGATAAAAGCATATCTTTCACACCGCTGAAAAATGCGGCGAAATTAATAGTCAAATAATCGATACCGTGTTCTACATAATTTCCTAGTGGGATCCTAATCACTTTCCTCCTCCTCTCCCATGATACCGGATAAGACTGAGACCTTGAATATTATACCTAAGAGCGTGTTTTCATCATCAATAACCACCACAGGATATTTGGAATTGATAGCAAGCGGTAGTATATCCTCTATCAAGGTATCAGGAGAAACAGTGCTGACATCAGTATCAATAATTTCTTTTAGGTCGTTGCGATTCGATTTTAGCAATTCAATGACATCATCAATAGTGATGATACCCTGCAAACGGTGGTCTTTATCGACCACAAAAAGGCTGGAAATAGCATTCTCTCGCATTTTCCTCACAGCTATTCGGGCGCCTTCTTTAGAAGATATAAGAGTATCGGGGGTTACCATGATTGAGGCAGCCGTTACCACTTTGGCACGGTTGACATCTCGCACAAAATCTCTGACATAGTCGTTGGCAGGGTTTTTAAGTATCTCTTCAGGAGCATCTATTTGTACGATTTTACCATCTTTCATGATGGCGATCCGATCGCCTATTTTCAAAGCTTCGTCCAAATCATGGGTAATAAAAATAATAGTTTTATGCATTTTGGCATTTAAGGACAGCAATTCATTTTGCATTTCCTTGCGTATCAGTGGATCCAAGGCACTAAAAGCCTCATCCATCAAGAGAATATCGGGATCGGTTGTCAAGGCTCTTGCCAGACCGACTCTTTGCTTCATACCTCCGCTCAGCTGCGAGGGCAGGGAATCCTCATAACCTTTCAATCCTACTAAATCCAACATTTGCGAGGCTTTTTCTATTCTTTGCTGCAAAGGTATTTTCTGTATCTCTAACCCGAATGCTACATTATCTAATATTGTTCTATGAGGCAGTAAGGCAAAGTTCTGGAAAACCATAGCCATTTTTTTGCGGCGGATTTCCAAAAGCTCCTCATTACCGCAATTAATAATATTTTGTCCGTCTATGAGCACTTGTCCCTCTGTGGGCTCGATTAAACGGTTTAAACATCTGATGAGAGTTGATTTGCCGCTGCCGGACAAACCCATAACCACAAAGACCTCTCCCTTATAAACACCGAAAGTAGCATCATCCACACCTACGCTGTGACCTGTTTTCTTTAATATCTCCTCTTTTGAGGTGTTATGTTGCAGCAACGGAATAACCTTTTTGGGAGATGGTCCGAATATTTTAAATAAATTTTTGACCTCCAGCTTATATGCTCGGTCAGCTTCTTGTACTGTACTGGTAATTTCAGTCATAAAAAACCCCCTTTGATTTAAATTTGATCCCTATATAGAAACGATAAAAGTACGAGACAGCGAGCGGTAAAGTAACAATCTTGAAATTTTTGTAAGTTGTATTATATATATTTATACCCTAAAACACCCCTGTTTGTCAAGGCGACTAATGGAAAAAAAATAAGCAAACATGCCTTTATAGTGCACATTTACTTATTTAAAAAGCCTATTATAAATGGTACTGACGATAGGAAAAGATATTGGTTATGGCCCAATACACAAGAAGTTTTTTACTTTGGCATAACTGTTTTCGTCACCGACAAAATAGATAGTATCACCTTTTTCTAAAATGGCATAAGGTCCGGGGGAAAGTAATAACCTTTCCTCATGCAAAATTGCAATAATGGTTGCGGATGTATTATGCCAAAAATTGATTTCTGAGATGTTTTTGCCAATATAAGGTGATGATTCATCAATAGTTACCTCGAAGGGGATAAAAGGATTAATATTTTTGAATCTATCTGTTTTTTCCATCATCTCGGAGACCAATTCATTCAAAACCTGATTATTATGAGTCTGCTCTTCTATGATGCCTAGAATCTCGGACTTTAAATTGTTCATGGTTTTAATATCTTGATGGTGATTTAGAAATTTCACCGCGTTTTCATAGGAGGATATCACTACCCCACTGCCCTTTGTCGTATCCACAACCTTCATATCCGATAAAACACAAATAGCCCTACGGGCTGTCTCGGCAGATACTCCGTATAAACTAGCCAGTGAGGAACGGGCATATATCTTATCTCCGACCTGGTAGCGTTTATCGGCGATCTTGGCAGCCAGATCAGCCGCTATCTGCTGATATTTGGGGACAGCTATCTTCCTTTTTTTCTCTCTTTTTTGCATTTTGACCACACTCTATTCTTATTAGCTCTTTTTGCACAGATTATATCTATTTATGTGCATTATAGGATATTATATACTGCTGCCACACAAATTACCAGAGGATAAAATCATTTCTTTTGCATGCAAATTAGAGCATGTCGACTATCATCGATTAGACACAAAAAATTCTGCTCTATAAGCAGAGTTTTTGTTATCACATCATTACTTTGCTATTATATATATATAAAATCAATTCTTTCTCACTTTGGAGGTTATCTTTTCCACCTGGACTTTATATATGGCTGTACGGGAGAAGGCTTCTGCAATAGCTGTATCAAAAAGCTGCATATTACTGGCAGCATATTTTTCACAGATCTTTCTTAACACGGCAATTTTTTCTTGCTCATCTTTCACTTCTTGGGCTTGTCCGCAAGCGATAGCCGATTCAAAATCCGTATTATAACATTCCGGTTTCAGCTCGGTCTCGCCCACGCAAGTGACGCAAACTTTGGGGTTTTGTTCCATATTAGTATTTTTTTGGCCTACTTTGGCACTATGAAAATAGATATCATTGTCGATCACCACCAGGGAAACAGGCGTGCCATAAGGATAACCGTCGCTACTGTCGATAGTGGCTAAAACACCATATTCACAGTCCCTGAACAATTGATAGGCCTTTTGCATATTTTCCTCGCTTTTATAGGTAACGCTCATATAATTTCCCCCTATCCATAAAATTTATAGCTCTTTGTTGATTATATCATAATTATGCGCAAAAAAAGTGGTTTTTTTGCCACCTGAAAATCGTTTACTGCCCTTGCCTTAGGCCCTGATACTGCCGCATGCAAGATTTTATGCTACCCGGGATTGTTGGCCCCGCTGCCCGAAATCAAAAAAACCCACCCTACAGGGCGGGTTTTTATTATATATTTTCGGCTACTTATCCATATTACAGGCTGCAGGGTGATTTGAGTAGCAAATGCTATTTTTCGGGGGCAGGCGATCTGCCAGTATAGTGCAATTTTGCAATATTTGCTTGCTTAAATTACACTGCTAAGATCAATGTAAAAACCCCTCCAGCATCTACTGCTCTTTAGCATTGACCGCCTCATCATAGGAGGTTGTCAAGTAAAGATCCCCTGCCATCAGCTCGTAACCGCTAAGTTTGCCGGGAGTCCTTCTATTGTGCTTTTTTATTGGTCCAACGATACAGCATGGCCCAGACTTCTTCTCTTGTTACGATTTTTTTGGGATTGCTGCCATCTGAGATACCGTTTTTTTTGACCCAGTCTTGGGCTTCTTTGGCCCAACTGCTCACTTCTTGCTCTTTGCTTACCATCTTTTTCTCCTCCTTTGCTCTAAAAAGATTAGAAGACAGCATATTGCTTTTCGTATCAGCCGCCAATACATCAATACTATTTTTTTTCCCATTAACATCGACCACCACCCGGCCTTTCTCTCCGGCTTTGTGGAATTTTGCGGCTTGATAACCGCCTTCATAAGGCTGACTTGCTTGCCGGAGGCTCCTTTGATTACAATATAGTGGCCTCTATCAGAAAATATTCCGTCTGGCCGGGCTGACGCCGTTACTACGCCCAACTTTCTAGGGATAGCGGCTGCCGATGAGCGGCCGAGACCTAAAGGCGGGCCGAGGTTTGCGCTTGGGCAGATAGTAATTATTGCTTGTTACTATTATAATATGCTGCATCACCATCTATATCCCCCGCTGAAAAGCGGTTTTTTGGCTTTTAGCCTTTCGGGCCATACAAACCAGCATGCAGCTTGAAACAAAGCCATCAACATGATATATTATGCTTATAAACCTAAAGATAATTAACTATTGGATAAGGAGTGATTTTATGCCAAGTATTAATATCGCTATCGGCAAACTGTCAGCGGATAAGAAAAAAGAAATCATTGAAAAAGTCTCTCAATTAATGTCCGAAACCACCAATATACCATTACAAGCGTTCACCGTCTTTATCAATGAATATGAAAGAGAGAGTATCGGTGTCGGTGGAGTGCCCTTATCGGAACTGCAGAAATAACGGCCCGTTAATTCTTACTGATTTGGCTTCGCCTATTCTCCCTTTTATGTACGGAATAAGAAAAGCAGTGATCAGAGCAGCGGCCAGACTGATAATTATTTGCATGATTTCATAGGTCATATCAGATCATCCTTTCAATCTTCTGTTTCTTCCTTTTTCACAAACTCCCCATTGATATAGCTTTCGCCGCTACCAAAACCCTCGGGCAGCAAAATCCGCCCCTCTGTTGGGCAAATTCAATATCTTCACATACTGCAATATTTGCAATGATGTTATCGCTTATTTTCTGCATAGATAGTTTCCATAAAGCCTCCTAGCCGTAAATAAGAATTATACCGGAGCCGCCGCTACCGCCTGAACCGCTAGAGATGGTGCTGCCACCGCCTCCGCCGCCACCATATAAAGTATTATTATAAGGATTGGTTGGAGTATAATCGATTGTGCCACCACCAGAACCGCCTGGGTCATCGCTACCGGATTGTCCGTTACTTCCGTTACTTCCTCCGTCACCACCGGAACTAGTACCACTGCCACCACCACCGGAACCCCCGTTACCTCCTGAAGAGCCAGAACCTCCAGAGCCGCCAGTAGCAGTATAGATAGAATTAAAAGAGCTTGTTCCGCCAGCACCCCCTGTAGTAGTGCTAGATGTACCTCTGGCACCACCAGCACCAATTACGCAAGCATACGAATTGCCAATAATTAATGAGATATTCTTATATAACTTACAGTAACCACCGCCCCCGCCACCTCTAAGTCCGTAACCACCGCCGCCACCACCGCACACTAGGTAAACATCAACAGAAGTTATTCCGGCAGGAACAGTCCAATCACCTGAAGATTTAATTGTTGCTATGAGAGATTTTATTCTATATACATCCCCAATTAAAAACCAATCATTGACACCAATTTTTTTTAGGACAATACTAGTAAATTGAGTGGTTAAAATTCTATCATTTCCTTTATATTTAAGTATCGTATTAATGTCCGGTGGTGTTATATTATTAGGGTTTATAATCGTTACACCAGCAGGTGCATCTACTGCCACGTCTCCTGCACCATATCTAATTAATTCGATTTCTGTGCCAATAGGAAAATCAACATCAGTGTCGGTCGGTACCGTGATAGTAATGTCATTAGTATTAGTACATTTGAGTAAATCACCAGCATTATCTAAGGTCAACGTATAATTGGTATTTACCTCTTTTACTTCGACCGCTATTCCTGCTACCTGAGCTTTCCTTCTGAAATCACTATTTGTAACATTAGTAAGTTCTTTATTAGCTGTAAGATTCTTGTCCGCCTTATTTTCCTGCAAATCATTGACTTCCGTATCCAGCGTATCCCAGTTATGGTCCAAGACCGTGATATCGGGCGGGGCGTCGGTAAGCTCGGGTTTTTTTAGCTTCAAATTAGTAGTTTCTTGCACTTATTTACACCTCCAAATTCTCCAAATTCCACATTTTCACATCATTCCAGGTAGTAAAATCATCATGGACGGCTTGCCAGTCGGTTTTATTGCTCTTGATATCTCCCCAAGTGCAATACCAGCGCTCCACTTTGAGCTTGATATGGGCAGGGATCAAAGGCAACAGCGCCCGCTCCACATCGGGAAAAAGGAAGATCTCACCGTTATCGGGCGGCAATATACGTACCTTTAATGTTGAATCAGCAAAGGTGACCTCAGCATCCTCATCACCCGTGAAGCTCTCGACAATGGTTTTAATTTTAGCCTCGTTGAGTTTACCTCTGCCCCTTAAAGTAGCAATGATCATCATCCGGCGCTGCTCCAGTGTCCCCATTGGTACGATTTGTAGGAGCTGCTCCCACTCTGATATACGGCTCTTTGAGGCTCTTTTTATAGATGATTGATCGATCAGCCACACATTAAATCCTGCCGCTTCATTAAATTCAGCATCTTCTGATGCTAAAAGCTGTTCCATCTCGAATACCCCGTTATAAAAAGGCGGCAGATAGACAAGTAATTTTGTAGTCATATCATACCGCCTCCGTTAATGTCAGAGTACCTATAACAGGTATTTCTTCCGCTGCCAAAGGGATATCTACTGCCCCCTCGTTGATGGTCAAATCCGAAACAGCCTCAATGGATGCAGCTGCCAGCAATATGGCTCCGATCTCGATATAATTGACCCTGTTTTTTATGTAAGCACAATCTTTAAAGAAAGCGTCCAGCAGCGCTTGGGCTTCTGTATCCGCCTGTTCTTTGCTATAACCGTCTGTCAGTGTTATGGTAGCGAATATATCGATTGTTTTTGTGGTGGCCGTGCTGACTGTTACAATGGCTCCGATCGGCGCCACACCGTTACCCAGTCCCCCACGATAGCGCACTTTGATCACAGCATTATTTGCCGGTTCAGTAGTGAAAGTGATTGTACCTTCAACAACATCATAAGTATAGTCGGTGTCAAACTCCATCCGCACACCATCGACCGTCACAAGGTTGAGCCAAGTCGGCTTGGTGGCGGACGCCAGCGTGAATACTTTAGTAGCTCCGTCACCACTGAAGCTTTCGCAATCACTGGGATCCAGATAATTTTGAAAATCATCTACCAAGGCGCTATCTGCCGGTTGATAAAGGCTGTTTAAGATACTGACCTTGACCGTATTACACCATCCCATAAGGGAAAAACCCTGGCCCTGCCAATGCCTGAAAAATTACTTGCCCATTCGTAATACTGGCTGATATTGCCGTCCTGCGCGGCGCTCCTGACATATTGCTTGACACGCGCTCTCAACTGGTCATCGCTTTCTATTTCTTGGCCGGGAATAATGATATCCGTCAGCTCTGCGCTGCCCAAGCCTGCGATGGGAGTAATAGCCATCAGCTCCCCGATATAGTTATTGCCCGAAGCCCCTGTCTGCTCACATTCTAAACGAAAAATGCCAACAGATAGTTTCTCCCTGACCACAAAATTAAGGCTTTCATCACCATCCATCGTAGAAAAGCGGCTACCGAGAGGTACATCCATAGGTAGGTCGTTACTATCTTTGAATATACCTTTTCTCACTGCTTTGACAGCAGTGTTTCTTTGTACGCCCAGCTCATCGGCTCTTAGATCTAGAGCCTCGCCGCTGGCAGTATCGACAAAAGTATTTTCGTAGGCAGCTTTTAGCAATGCATAATAGGCGTCTAATTCATAAGCCGCAGGAGCCAGAGCATCATAAATAATGCTGCCCTCTCTTTTATCTATACTGTCGGGAATGCGGGAGAGCATACGCTGCAAAATGAAGCGATAGGTATAGTAATCCAAATTTATCATAGGTCGTATAACCTCCTTTCAATAGCAGCACTGTGGCCATCCCGGCTGATGATACGAAAGCTAACCGTCAAATCAGCCCCCTCACCGCTGAAATTAAAATCCTCCACCGCAGCTAGTCTGTCGTCCACAAGCGCATTTTCACTGATACGCCTTTTTATTTCACTGGTCGCGAAATCGTGGTCCAAACCTTTCAAGTCCAACAAAAAAAGCCCGTAATTTGGGCTATAGATGGGATAAACCCCGCAAGGCGTATCCAGCAGCTTATAAACCGCCTGGCAGATAGCCTCCATATTATCGATATAACCATGGATACGTCCCTTTTTCCTATCCAGCTTGTAGGTGAAAGAAGGGTAAGCTGTGATGATATTGGACATATCCAAATCACCTGCCTCAGGCAAAAGACGAGGCATAAATTCCACTTGTTCTATTTTTTCCGTCATCAGCTCACCGCCTTTCCGATCACCACATAGGTTTGTCCGCGCGCGGCTTTGAGCATAATCAGCTTATCGCCGGGGGCCACAGCGTCCATAATAAAACCGGATTCCTCACCATGCTCGGGACAAAAATTGCTGACGGGCACTTTTTGATCCATGACATTAGTGGTGAGGACCAGATCTTTTTCCTCCAGGATCAGCCGCTCATGCAGTCTGACCCTCAGGGGGTTGATGTTTATTACCGTACCGGCAGCATAATCCGTGAGATCCCAATTGTTGAGCATATTTTCGATCATCAGCTTGATGGTATCGGCCAAAGCATTGGTATCGAGATTTTTTTCCATATTTATCCTCCTAGCTATTATTTTTGGATAAAGGCCTCCGGATCGATAGTGGCCGGATGCTTATACTCACCCTTGTGTATCTCCAAATGTAAATGCGTGCCCGTAGTATTACCGCTAGTGCCTTCTGTGCCGATGGGGGTATCGCTGTCGACTTGCTGATTTAATTCGACATAGATTTTATCCAGATGAGCATACAGACTCAGATAGCCGTCATAATGCTTGATATGGATACATTTGCCGTAGCTTTTGTGATTCCTAAGTATTTTAGTAACAATACCGCTGGTGATAGCATAGACATTTTTGTCGCCGGTGCCGACGTAATCCGTGCCGGTATGACGTTTTTCCCAGGCTCCCACGCTTTGATTGAAAACGGCCGTAATTCTATAGCCGTCATGAAAAGGATGACTGTAGCCACTCGATGAGCCCTCAGCTGAGCTGTAGGAAGAGGGGAAAAATCCGTCTCCTTAGCCGAAGCTGATGTGGGGTCATATTCAAAAAACTGTCTCTGCTGCACCGCATAATAACTATCGCCCGGCCACAAAACCGTAAAGTCGATATCCATGGTGTGCATGGCGGGGGTAAATTTATGCCTCACGCTCTCGGCCGCCAGCCGCTGGCTAAGCGAGATATCGCCCAAACTCTTGATACAAACAGGGATGATAGAACCGGCGCGAATATCCGCCACACCGATGCAAGAGAGGCTCAAAGTGCGTTTGGGCCTGTTATGCTCACGAAGCTTGCTCTGGGCCAGCTCCTGTAATTGCGCGAGATTATAGTTTTCATCCACCTTTTCATATAATTGCAAAAAGCCCCAGCGGCTCATAGTAGTGGCTGACTTGGCCAGGCAAACATCGGCCTGCCCTTTATTTTTGTTAGGACGCACCAGCTTGATATAGTTATATACATCATCATCGATTGAGGTCTTGTAGCTGTAACCCTCCACCAGGCTTTCATCACCCAAGATATATTTCACCTCTAGGGCAGTATTTTCTTGCAGGTTGAGGTTGCCGAAATCATCATAAAAGACATAGCTTTTACCCGTGGCCTGCGAAGTCAGCTGCAAAATATTGTTGATGGTATCCAAACATTCCTTATCATCAATGACCAGCGAGGGTATGACGTAAGCCGTATCCACGATCTGCCCCCACTTGAGCCCGAAGTCCTGGGAGATCTTTTTGATGATGGCGCCGGCCGTCATACCGGAAAAATTGTAGCTCTGCCTGGCCTTCAAATAACGTATCTGATCGTAGCAGGTAGCAGAGATCTCACCTTTTTCGTTTTTTTCCTTGGCAAAAACATAGCCCTTAAAGAGAGGCTTTTGGCCAACCTTGAGCGTCACCATATCCCCCTCGCCGAAGCTGACCACATCGTTTTTTACCAGGTTAAAATCCAGCTTGCCGGGGCTGCCGGCTTTGTATGTAGTCCAGATCATATCAATTATGAGACGGCTGACATCCTGGATGCGCTTATCGCTTCTGGCGCCGATGATGACCTCATAGTCCAGATCATGCTTGTCTATCCGGCGCTTGACAAACTCAAATTCCTGATTATCGATTTTTATCAATTCTGTCATACTATCACCCTAACCGTAAAAGGCCGGTACTCGATCAGCTCGATATCAAAAAATACCGCGCCCACCTCACCGCCTTGCTCCTCGTATTTGAAGCTGTCGATCACGGCCTGACAATTGGTGTCCCACAGCTTTTTGCCCTGCAGATCAGAACGTGTGATGATAAGGCGCACGATCTCTTTGTCCGCCATCATGCCCTCGATTTTTTTGATGTAGCTATCGGGCTGAGAGGCACGCGGAAAATAGGCGGAAAAGGAGAAACTCTGCAAACCCTTAGGTCCCGGCACCACGACCTCACCCACATTCATGAGCTTATAGCTGCCGTGCTCCGCTTGGCTGGAAATCTCCAGGCTTTCGGGATTGACCGGAAAGATCAATTTTCCCCATTTGTCACTTAATAACGCAATTTTGTAAATGACTATCCCCTCCTTACTGAAAATAATTAACTGTTTGCTATTACCTCAGCTCTACAAGTTTCTTTTACGCAACTTGGTGAATAAAAAAAAGAAAGCGCTTTTTCTGCTGCCTGCCGGGCTTATCTGAGCGCACGAAAGGTAGTAGAATTGGATATGGTCATATGCAATGACTTAGATAAGGTAGAGACGAAATTGTTGAGATCGATATCGTTTCTGATATCGCCGTTGAGGGAGAGATTGACGTTGGCAGGCGGTGTCTCCACTTTGATGTTGTTGACGCATTGCGGCTTGATACCCTCGATCAGCTCCTTGATGGTTTTGTCGGCCAGGCCGACCTTTTCGCTGATCTTACCCACCTCATCCAGCTTGCCGCCGCTGGGCTTAGTACTGCCGAGATTAACGCCTTGTGCAGCAGAAGCAGCCGCCCAGTCAGCTGCAGAATAACCGCCGGTACCAATACCCATGTTTTTCAGCTCTTTGTCCAGATCAGCAGGCGTCAACACACTTATATCGGCGGCGGCAAGCATCTCATCGGTAGAAGTGGCTTTGCTTTGTGCATCAGGGAGCTTTGCCATCTCTTCGGCAAAATTAAGATATTCCATACGCTCAAGCTTAGTTTTGCCCAGGGGCAATTTATTAACTATATCTGTGATAAAGTTTGCTACCCCTATAAACAGATTAGCAATTGATTCTACTATTTTAAAAATGGCATATCGGAATTTTTCACTGGTTTGCCAGGCCACTATAATTAAGGAAACTATCGTCAGTATAACACCGATAATAGTAAAGAACCTGCAGACGGCCACAGCTTTATTAAAGCCTTCTTGTGCCAAAGTTGCCTTTAGAATGGCAAACCTCACATAACCCATAACCAGATTCCAGGTCAAGGCGGCGATGGAAAGGGCCAATATGGCCATCACTATGGCGCCGAAATGCTCTATAATAAAAGAGAATACCTTATAAAAGATATCGCCAACCATAAACATACCCTCAGCCACATTATTGATAAAATTCCGGAACTGCTCGGTATCCGTCAGCTCCGCCAGCTTCTCCATAGCGGGAGCCAGGGCCCTGCCCATATTGTTGCTGAATTGCGCAAAAGCCTCCGCAAAGGTCGTCGGCAGATTGGCAAATTTATCTTCTATTCTCTGTGCATCGGCAATGACGGCATCAAAGAGAGCCGCTTTGCTCACAGGCCCGGAAAAACCATCCATTAATTCGGCAATCGCTGGTACTGCCTCGGCTAACACCTTTAGTTGCTCTTTACTCAGAATCTCACTATCCGAGGACATGATCTCGACCATCTCTTGCAAAGCCGCCTTTTCGGCCTCCGTTCCCATGCCCAATGTCCTCATAGATTTAATAATAAGCTCAACAAATCGGATTGTGTCACCAATATCTTCGGCAGGGAAAAGCCTGCTGTTCTTTTTGCTTAATTCAATCACAATATCAGCCATCACTTCATAAGTGGTCCTGGCTTTATTGGCGGCATCATATATCTTATTTTGTGCTTCGGCTGTCTTCTCGCAGTTTTTTATGACATTATCCAGCTGAATATTCATCAGGGTATAATTGTCGACGACATCTGTCACCGATCTGATCGTCTGCCAGACGGATTGGATATCGCCCAAAATGCCGCAGGCCTTTTGCAAACGCTTGCTCCAGGATTCAAAGCCGCTGATGATCCGGTCATTGATGCTGTTGATTTTTTCCATTTTTTCTATAGTTTTTTGCAGTTGGCTGTTGGAATTTCCGACCGCTTGTGCCACAGTTACCATAAAAAGCCTCCTTTCAGATTTATCACTGCATATAAAAAAGCAACCGCATAAGCGATTGCTTTTTGTCCGTTTAGTTTTTATATATACACAATATATGTTATTATCACATTCCACAGATCTATCTGGCCATCTTCTGTTTTATCGGAAAGTACAACCATATAATCTATATCATCTGTGACATATGCATACCTCTGCGGATAATCCCTCTCCTTTATCATTCCCGGATCAGGAGTAATCCCCAAAAGTGAAAATATATCAGAATCAGCGGGAACTAAAAATGGCTCATCACCACGTGAATAATTATAAAACCTCATATTCAACTCTGTCAGCTTATATCCGCTCTCGAATTTTACAAAGGAAAATGTGAAATTAGAAAAATGGCCCTCTTTCCCGTTATAGCTATATGGCAGGTCACGATATACATATTCCTTATGATAATAACCGTCATATGAGGTGTCTAATTCATCAATCCTGGTTGGCTCTCCCAGCATCGCCACCAGCTCATCCGGGCTGATACCGATGAATTTGGTCACATCAATAATCGGTTCTAGGGTCGCCTGTGCCTGATTGTCAGACCTATTTATGTTTTGTCCCGGAGTTGCACCGCTCTCCCGATCGCTTCCTCCGCAGCCTGTCATAGTCACTGCCACAGCCAATATAATAACCAGCAAAATAGCAAGTCTCTTTTTATCAACAAAGTGCCCCCTTGTTATGCTCTTGCTCTCTATTATATTAGCTCTGACATTTTTTGGCAACAGGAGAGTGCCCATAATGTTACACAAATTTTCGACATTTCACACCCCTTAGCAAAAAAATCCTATTTACCCACTTCCATGCGTTTCCTTTACGAAACAATTGCAATTCGTGACGTAACTTACCGTCAGCCAACCAAGGACGTAATTTAGATCGCAAGATCAAGAGGAGAAAAGACTGGGGACAAGAGCTATAGCCTTTACTATGCGACTTGCCCCCACCCACTCCTGTCAGGCTTCTGCTTTGGTCTGCAATAATATTTCCTGATGGGTTAGGTATTTCATGGCCTCGCCCGCCACAAACCGCCGCTTATAGCCGGCTCTGGTAGTGACAAATACCGTATCCCCCGGCAGGAGCTCATGCTTGGAGGCACAAAATATGCGCTTCAGGACCGAGATACCATAGCCGTGATACTGCTTATCCATCATTTTGTTGGGATAAGAAGAAGAGTGCGAGTTATTGGAAAAAGCACAAGGAATATCCTGCAGCTCCGGCACAGGCTTGATCACTTTTCGGATACTTTTGTTGGGCTGCACCAAACTCACCTGTCGACTGACAGAAAAACGGTCTTGATAGAGCAATCGCTCATTGATAGTTTGCATCGGCAGGTTATTCATCACCGAACAGCCCCTTTCGGAAACGTCCCAACTGCACAGCATAATTATCTCTGATCTCGTTCAGGCAGTTTTTCCTGACATTGGTAAAACCATAAGAAGTATCCCCCAGGGAAATTGAGGTCAAAACATCACCGACCTGCGGCATACCCCCCTCGGACAAAGAGGCATCTGCCGCCAAAATATCAAGAGCCATATTGGCCCACACAAAAACCAATTCTCCCGGGACATAATTAAGGGAGCAGTAATTTTTGATCAACTGCTCCGCTTCACTGATAGCCATATCAATAGAGGCGGAGGACTCGCTTTCCGCCAATTTGGACAACACAATATCAAAAACATTGATAGCCGGAACACCTCCCCCCGCATTATCACTGTCCAAACTAGCCCAAAACCCTGACTGCCAATTCAGGATACAAAGTTCTGAAACCATACAAAGTATCGATAGAAAGCATTTGTTTTTTGTGCAGGGAATCGTAGCTGAATGTCACTCTCAAAGTCAAGCCGTTAAAAGAAGTCACATAGCTTTCCACACCGCGTGCCACTTCCAAAGGTCTGGTAACAAAAGCAAAAGCATTTTTATGGAAGGCTAAGTTAGCAGTATGAGAGTCGATGAGAGTTACCTCTGTTTGGTCTTCCAAGGCTGGCAAGGCGGGATAAACCTCTACCCCCGCGATAGCATTAGCCGAAGCGTCAGCGCTATCTTTAGTCACCACATAGCTTCGATCAGCTATAACTAGGAGATCGCCTTTGACCAATTTTCCGCTCAAAGTAGCCCCTTTAAGAGAAAGCTTATGAGCGCCAGCTGCTACAGCCCCATCGGTTTTTACAGTAGCGGCGCCGGTTATGCCGGTAGTATGAGTGGCCACCGCTTGGCTCATATAGTTATCCAAGCCCTGGATACGTCCGATTGCACCCTCGCGCAAAGCAGCAGTCGAACCGGACTTTTCGGCATTGACGATAGCAGGGATAACGGAGAAGGCAACGTCAGCCTCCGGATCCCAGACAGCGGAACGCCCGGCCACGGGAGCGCGGTTAAGATTGAGGATTTTTCTCGCTTGGGCCAAATCATTCAATTCATCAGGTGTCGTACCGGCTGTACCGGCAAAATAGGGGATATCCTGATAAAGCTTGAGCCCCTCACGGTTGATTTTTTCCGCAATTGCGCAAGCGGCGGGAGTGATAACCTGCTCACTGAAGCTTTCCAGATTCAAAGCCATCTCATAAGCGGATACCTCAACGGAAACATCAGCGATCCTATCCAAGGTCACCAATACATTTTCCTCTTTGATACTTTGTGAAACAATTGTGCCGTCAAAATCATCAGCCTCATAAACAGGCGGTTTTTTCACCTGAACGGTATCGCCCTTTTTAGCGAAATCATTACTGCAATCCTTATAGCAAAGCATGGGGAAAACAAGATTGTCCTTCAAAATCAGCAAAGATTGTCTGGCAATCTCCTGTGCCGTCAAAAAAGTGTTACTCATTAATAAATCATCCTCTCAATAGTTTTAATTTTTAATATTCCAATCAACCCTTATCCATCAAACGATAAAACTCATCGTCTGATAAAAGAGATAAATCAGGCGCTCCCTCTCCTTTGATGGGAGTATAGGCATAACCCTGATGCGGGGAAGCCTCCTCAAAGAGATAAGGATTTTCTGCCTGCACAGCCTGCAGTTGTTCCTCCAGGCCAAGCAGTTTACCATCCTTTAGGTGCATATTTTTCGTATCGAGCAAGGCTCTCACCGCCTTGATATTTCTGGCCTTGGCGCCCATCAAAGCAGCCTCCAAGGCAAAATCAAAACGCACAGCCTTCAGCTCAGCACGGCCTTGCTCCTCCAGTTCTTGGGCCTTGGACTGCCATTTTTGAGCCTCTTGCTGCAAGCCCTCGATATCCAGCCCGGCAAAACCTTCGAGGCGGGCATTAGCCTCCGCCAAACTAGCCTGCAAATCCTCAAGATGTGCTTTTTGCTTCTCAGAGGCCGCCTTATGCTTCTCCAAGTCGCGGCCATGCTCGGCCATGATTTTTTCAATCACCTCATCGGACAACTCTAACCCTTTCAAAAAATCCCTTTTCATCTTGCGTCTCCTTTCCCAACTACGCTTTTTACGTGGTAGCCTCACGCGTTGTCTTTTTTGTATCCGCTCGTCTCTACCCCTTACCAAAGAATAGCAGAAGCCCACGGGGCCTTCTCACCTGATTCCCTTTCTGCTACCGGTCTATCTTCTAACAGTTTTCTTGTCTTGTTTTATCTCCACTTCTCGATAAACTACTGGCTTTTTCATCTACTGGCCTTACTTGTACCAGCTCCAGCTCCTGCTCCACATCTTCCACCCAGGGATGATTCTGCAAAATACTCCTGCGGGAGATGATATTCAGGCTATCTTTAGCAATCTGAGAAGTTTCCAAATCATTTTGTACGCTGTTTCTGGTGTAGATTTGCCGCACAACCGGTTGTCTTTCCACCTTCAGATAACGCAAAAGCAAACGTAAAAAACGACTGAAACCGGCGCGGAATTCCGTTTCCAAGAGTCCGGCCTTGATTTCCAGCAAGCTGTAAAGATACTTCAAAGCTACGCCGGAAGAATTACCGAAATTATGCGGATTGGGATCGACCCCCTGACCGCTGATAAAGATTTGCCGCCGTAAGAGCTCCAAAAATTTGACTCTGGCTTCAATGGGAATATCGATTTGCATAGTCTCGATACCGCCCTCAGAGCGGGAATCGCCATCCACCTTGATGGCCTTATAGCGCTTCAATTCCGAGAGGAAAGTGGCCAAATCCTCACCGCCATAATTACGCAAAACAAAAATGACCTCCTGAATATCAAAAAGGTCATTGGCATAGCCCGATACCACGCGGTCATATTGGTCGATCAGGTCTTTATACATCCAGAGATCACCCATATGCGAGCCATTGTTATAAAAAGGCACAAAGGGCAGCTTGTGGCAAAAATACTTCTGCCGCCAGCAAGTCTCGATTTGACGGCACGGTCCAAAACATACCGGACATCCCCATAAACGTTCACCGTAAAGCTCCCGCCAAGAAACAGGCTCCATAAAAATCGCTCCGCAATCAAAACATTTATACATTCCGCACTCACCCCATCCCTGCTCCTTACCAAATAACCGCCGCACCGCCAGGCTTCCTCGCCTGATTTCATCCCCCCACACCCGCTCCCGCTTTTGCCACTCACTCCATCCCCGCTTCAACTACCTTGGTATTTTTGTAATAAATCCTGATAAGAAAAAATTTCCATAAATATTTAAAAAAAATAAGGTTAAACTAGCAAAAAAATTAATAAATAGGAGGTAAAAATATGTACGAACTATCCCCTTGGCACAGAGAGCATAATCTGTTTAATTTTATAGACTCTCTGGAAGGTAATCTCTTGGCCCATAGCCATATGAGAACAGACATCATAGACAAAGGCGATCATTATGAACTTCTGGCCGATCTGCCCGGCTTCCAAAAAGAAGATATCTCCATCACTGTCCACGATGACACCATCCGCATCCAGGCAAAAATGCAAAAACAAATAGAAAAAAGCGATAACAACAACCGGGGCTTTATCAAAAAAGAACGTAAATACGGCTCCCTTTACCGCGCCTTCCGTATCGAAAATATTGCGGAGGATAAGATCACAGCCAGCTTTGATAATGGACTATTGACAATGACCTTGCCCAAAGCTGATCCACAAGATGAGGAAAACTCAGTTAAAAAAATCGATATTCAATAACTCCCCAAGACCTGTATTTTTAACAGGTCTTTATTTTTGAAAAATCTGACGGCATCTGCCAGACCAAAGGCTTGTCCTACCGAATTAGCAGAAGAACAAGAGCAAGAAACAAAAATTAGCCCCTTGCATTATTTGCTAAATTATGGTAATATGAGATAGCGCATTGTTTCCTTTTAAGAAACTTCTTCGGCAAAAAAATTTCACTTGGGTTTTCTATTTGCAAATATTTACAACATACCTCGATCTCTTTACGAAAAAAATCACTATCCCCATTGAGCTTCCTATAGAGAGTCACCCTACTAATACCAAGCATATCAGCGATATTGGCCATGTTTTTACCACTTAATACAGCAGCAGCAATAAATTTTTTTTTATTAAACATACATAATCATCCTTTCCATAAAGAAGTTTCGTTTAAGCAACTAAATAATAACATAAAAAATATTACAGTCAACAAAAAGATACTTTTTAATAAAATTAATAAAATTTGTTGCTTTTTCGTAACTTATAGGTTATTATCATAGGTGTAAAAAAATTTTATCTTATAAAATTTAATATTATAAGGGGAATAATATGTCCTTTCGCAGTTACTAAGATTCAATTTTATCACAAACCTCTTATTCCAGCGAATAGGTCATAGTCACGAAAAAGCGGGAAAGGAGCTTATGTTTCATGGAGTTCAAAAATATTATAAGGAATCGTCGTCTGGCTTTGGGCCTGACGCTGGAAGAAGTAGGTAAGAGAGTAGGAGTCAGCAAAGCCACGGTTCAGCGCTGGGAAAGTGGAGTCATCGAGAATATCCGCCGAGACAAAATATCCAAGCTGGCAAAAACACTGCAAACCACTCCGGCCTCTCTCATGGGCTGGGATGATGGTAATGAGGATATTTTTATTTATTCGGATATCATGTCGGTAGAGAAAAAGAACTTCCCCGGCCCGGGAGTCAGGGGTTGCGGTGAAGCCGACATAAATAATATGGATCATGAAGGCTATATGCAAATGGCGACCGCTATCGACGCGGATTTCTGCCTCAGATTCAAGGGCGACAGCATGATAAATGCCCGCATCTATGACGGGGATATTATCTTGGTGCACCGCCAAGCCACGGTCAATGATGGGGAGGTTGCCGCCGTTATCATAGATAAACAACCTACCTTGAGAAGGGTCTACAAAATAGGCGAAACCATACAACTGCATGCGGAAAACCCAGCCTATAAGCCGCTGGTGTTGTCCCAAGCCAACCCTGATATTCGTATTATCGGTAAAGCCATCGCCTTTCAAGGCCTCATCAAATAAAAAGCTTCAGGCAAAAAAGCCACCGCTACCATAACGGTAGTAGTGGCTTTTACTTTTTTTACTTGCATGCTCCCAACGACTTGACATAACTACACTTAATGCATAAAATTTTAAACAATTCTCGATTTTATATAAAGAAATTTACCGCAATTGATAACACTTGAGCGCCCGTAATCATATCTTTGTTGGTCTGTGCCCACACTTGCTGACAAAAATTTCAATATTTTTTTCTTCCAGAGTTCTATTGCTATTGGTCCTGCCCAGCCGATCGCATAAACCCAAAAGAGCTATTTCATTGATATCTGCCTCTCGCCCCATGGTCTCGATCTCGGCAAACGGCAGTCCCTTGACCACAAAGAGTATCTGCATATGCCAACGGATCAATACTGCTACCCGCTCCATAAAAGCGCTGTCATCGGTCAAAGCCAGCAAAAATTTTCGTGCCAGCTCAGCGCCGAGCTTTTCATGATCATATGCGGTAACTTTGCTGCCTCTGATTCTGGTAGTACCAGGCTTACCGATATCATGCAAAAGTGCCGCCCACATAAAAACCCTGGCATCGCAGCTTTTATCCCTCACCTTAGCAGCCTCGTCGACAACCAGCATAGTATGATTCCAAACATTCCCTTCGGGATGATATTGTGCAGATTGAGGAGTTTCTTGCAATTCGAGCAGCATGCTAAAGGGATATAAAGCAAAGGCCCGTAGCTTGCAAATGTTATTGAAATATAATGAGGGCTGCCGATCCTGCAATAAATGGCGCTCCATTTCCGCATAGCTGATTGAAATAGAAGTCATCAGTATTTCCTTATCTTTTGGTGTTCGGGCCCAGAGCCTGCTTTTTTATATTATGATTTTGATTTTGATTTTCCGGCACATCAGCAAAAACGGCGGGATTCAGCTCTTTATCCTTATCAATAGGTTCACGTTGAGCTTTATTATTCTTCTTGGACATTATTTTCACCTCAAGATTATTGTCCCTCCGCCCAAAAAATTTTATTCTTGTCAATTTTTTTCCGTCAATATCATCAGCGCTACAGCCACTAATCACCTATGTTCAAAGAAGATAATTATGAAGCCGGGCTTATGGTAAAGATTATACTCAAAACTTAATTGATTCAAGTAATATCTTTTCTTGAACTAAATAAAAAAAAAGAACCCAAAATTGGCTCTCCAGTAATAGGCTGCAATTGCCGTTCGAAGTTACCAACTTGAGTCTTATAGGCAGAGTATCATGTTCTGATAATATTGTCAAGTATAATGCTTCTCAACAAAATACAAAAGACAAAACAGCTGTAGAGCTGGCTTTAGAAAAAGCTCAACAAAAAGATACTGCCAATTATAGTTTATGCAAGAATTTTGAAAATGATACTGATAATGCTAGCCATTCGGTATCTGAACCATTTGAAGAACAGATTGGTTCTTTCTGAAATGGGTGCGACTGCAAAAGTATCGACCGATATTGGACTTTCACAACTGCCTATGCTGGTTACTGTAAAACATACCTATTCAGCAGCAAAAAGTGATGGCAAATATCGCAGTAAATATCATGGAAAAAATGACCATTATCATGATCTTGCTGAAAGTATGAAGTCTTTGCCACAAGAAATAGCCGATCCTGTAATGATAATGGCCTCCGCTACAAAGGATGATAGTGCGGTTATTTTGGCAGAAATGATTGGCGAAGAAAATCGTCCTGTCATAGTGGCGGTTAAGGCAAACGGATATGGTTATTATAATGATATTGAAATAGATGCTAATATAATGACAAGCACCTATGGTAAAGATGGTATAAATAATTTCATTGCCAGAGCTTATAAAGAGGATCGTGTACTTTACTTTAATAATGAAAAAAGTCAACTACTACGCAATCGCCCCGGGGTCCAATTCCCCGACGGTCTTGCGAGTGCTGACTTCACTAATAGTATACGCAAATTTAAAGAAAAAATCAACAAAAATAAGATTCTCCCTCCCAAGCACCTTGATCGCCATATACCACCTTCTCCAACCGCCTCCTTTGCTAAATCCGCCCTACTAGCATCAAAAGCGGCCCCCGACCTGATTCGGAAATAAGACCTTATAATGAGGATCGTATACTTTATTTTAACAATGAAAAAAGCCGGAATTTACGAGCGGTTCCCGGGGTCCAATTCCCCGACAACATCATAAACTCTGACTTCACTAATAGTATATGCAGATTTAAAGAAAAAGCAACAAAATAAGATTCTCCCTCCCAAGCACCTTGATCGCCATATACCACCTTCCCCAACCGCCTCCTTTGCCAAATCCGTCTTACTAGCATCAAAAGCGGCCCCCGCTATAAATGAAGGGCCGCATTTTGATCGCTTGATTGTTTATTTTTTTACCCAATTACAGACAAGCTCTTGCGATCGGTGTATCCAATTTATTTAAGTTTTGACCCCTTTTTATTCAAGAAGGCAAGCCCATATTGAATCTCTTTGATTTTACCTCCTAAAAGGGTATGCAATAATATTTCAAATCCACAACCATCTTTTACAATGGCCTTAAAAAATATGCAATCATAAGGGCTCACTTTTTTCGATTTAAGAAAAATGCAGCTACGCCCTCGCCCAAGGGTGGGTTGACTACTTATTGCCCAAAAGACGTATAAGCATACTCCAAATTTCCTCCCTGGTAACATTATCTTGCGGCCGCAGCCCGTCAGAGATTCCTTTTTCCTTTGCCCAAGCCTGGGCCTTTTGTGCCCAACTGCTGACGCTTTGTTGATCTGCTGCAGCATCATCGGCCGGGGGTGCTTTGACTATGCCGATTTTATTTTCTATGCCTAATGCCTCTGCCGGATTAACCAGCCAAGGGCACGAAGCCGGACTGCTGTTTTTGGGTGGATATTTGTATGCTCCTTTATGGATCTCCAAATGCAAATGACTGCCACTAGTGTTTCCGGTGCTACCTTCGATACCAATGGGCAATGCAGTAGTAATTTTTTGTAATGATTTAACATCTATTCTACTTAAATGGGCATAGAGGCTGATATAACCATTGTCGTGTTGGATGCGGACATGATTGCCATAACTGCCGTCATTGCCTACTCTCGTTACGATACCGTCTGCAATAGGATAGATGGTTTTATTTATGCCAACCAAATCTATACCGATATGCCAACCACAGGCCCAAGAGCCTTTTTTGCCGTAGGGTGTGGTTAGCCGGCAAACGCTTTTATACGGAAGTCTCATCATCAGAGATATCACCTCCGTCCGCTCTTTTTATCAAGCAGCTAAAGAAAGCCTCACCTCCGCAAAAACTAAAGAAAGCATATACCAAAGCATCGGGTATCGATTGATAAAGATAGAACAACCATATCATGAGAGCGGTAAAGACCAGAACCGCTAAAAATAAGCCAATCACCACTATTTTAAGAAATCTTAGTTTTTTCATTTTCCTTACGATGAATATTCGGGCATTTCGCTCCTAGAGGCAATCTTTTAAAATATGCTTGATACTACTATAATATGCACAAGCCCTCCCACCGGCCCCCATAGGCCAATCTTTTTTGCCCGAAACCACAGCCATAAAAACCCTCGCTCCCCTCTGCTACCTCCCAACCTCTAGCCTCCTCCCAAACTCTGGCCTCCTTGCCGACTTCTCACTACCTCCAAAATCTTCTCTGCCTCCTAATCCCTCACTTCCTCCCAGACCTTCTCCTCTGCCTCCCAAGCCCCTGCATTACCATATTCCCATGCCTCACCCCAACCTCAATCCTTCCCTTACCTCAACACCCCGCCTAACCTTAGAACCTCGCTTCCTCTCATCCCTCCTACCTCTTTACCCCTAGCAAACTTTCTACCTCTAGCCTCCTCCAAACTCTGGCCTCCTTGCCTACTTCTCACTACCTCCAAAAACTTCTCTGCCTCCTAATCCCTCACTTCCTCCCAGACCTTCTCGCTACCTCCTGAGCCCCTGCATTACCCTATCCCCACGCCTCGCCCAAACCTCAATCCTTGCCTTACCTCAACACCCCGCCTAACATAAGAACCTCGCTTCCTCTCATCCCTCCTACCTCTTTACCCCTAGCAAACTTTCTACCTCTAGCCTCCTCCAAACTCTGGCCTCCTTGCCAACTTCTCACCACCTCCCAAACCTTCTCACTTCACCCCAGCCCCCTCATCCCCAAACCCCTTACATTCTTGCCGTCTTCTCATCCCATTACCAATTCCTTATGAGCACATCTCCCCCCACCTACCTATGCTAATTTAAACCCTCAGCTACCTCCCAATCCCTAGCTACCTTCCACCCCCTTGCCCCTCCCCAACCCTCACTCGCTAAACTCCTGTCACAAAAAAAGCAGCCTCTACATAATATGAGGCTGCTTTTTAAGCATTATTGCTTATTTGCCTATCAATAGTAATAGGAGAATAAGCACGTAATTATAATAAAAAACTATCAGTTGTCATAATTGTATGAATATACATAATATTATATAATCGAAATACTATTTAAGAGATTAAAAAGGAGGGTTCAGTATGAGAAAAATTATTGATTTTCATGCACATTTAGGAGATATTTTTCATAGCAAAAATAATATTCTTTGGGATCAAAACGTTCAGCATGGTGATTACATAAATCCTTTTATGGAACTGGAAAAAAGCGGCTTCGTCAATCCGCTGATCGGGGACAGCTTTGAGGAATTCAAAATCCTGCTCAATGCCAGTGATAATCTAAATGCTGAAAATACTCTGCAAAATCTCAGTAAAAAGCTGGATGACAATAATATCACCTACATATGCATATTCCCCATATTACCCAATAATAGTTTTGAAGAAATGCTGGCCGCCTCAAAATTTGAGCCTCGGATACTGCCTTTTACCTCTGCCGATTACAGCCTGCCCTTAGAAAAAATGGTAGAAAAACTGAAGCTGGATGTACAAAGAGGCGCGCGCGGGTTAAAAATACATCCCGTCATCCAGAATATCAGATTGTCTGACCCCAAAGTCCATGCGGCAGTAGAGACTATTGCCTCATATAATTTGCCCATCATCTCCCACTGCGGCGCCAATGACTATTATGTGCCGGAAGCACCCTATGCGCGCGATCCGGAAGCAGGTGACGTGAAGTATTTTATCGAGCTGGCGCAAAAATATCCTGATGTAACTCTGGTAGCAGGCCATGCTGGCGGTTTGATGGGCGGAGAAATAGAACTATTGACCGAAAAGACCAAAGGTCTGAAGAATCTCTATGTCGATACCACCTTCCGCTCGGCCCAAGACATCCTGAGAGCCGTGGAATTCTTCGGACGCGAAAGGGTGCTCTATGGAACAGATAATCCCTTTGCTACCCATGTAGGAACAATGCTACAGGTAGAAAATGCCTGTAAAAATGATGCTCAATTAGCCGATCTGATCTTCTTTGAAAATGCCGCCCGCATCTTACATATTTATAGATAATACAAAAGATCACCAAAAAAACCGTCTTTGGGACGGTTTTTTTATTTATATCATCAGCAGGCAGTTATCTTGCCGTCTTTAGGCCGGTCTAGAACCTAAGATGACGCTAGATCAGGCCTGCTGTTGGTTTTTGGGAGGCTGCCCTCTTCAGGCATTATAAAAAGTCATGATAGCAAAATTACTCAGCAAAAGTACCGTAATGATGATGGCCAGGATATTGACGACCCTGTTTGTCCGCTCCTTTGTTTTGCATAGCTGGCCCAAAAGCAGATAAAGAAGAACACCTATTACCGCTCCCAGAAAATTATTTATGATATCCGTTATATCGGAACGCCCCATGGCAAAGATGAATTGCAGCAACTCAAAAGCAAAGCTCACACCGGCAAACAACAATGATTTTTTGCCCCAGGACCATTTTCTAAAAAGTAAACCGGCATAGACGCCTAAAGGCACAAATACTACCGCATTCATCACTAGCTCAAAAAAATTCACTCTGCCATTGGTAACAAGGGATTGGCTATACGGCAGCATATTCACACTCCGTACATGCTCAACAAAGGTGAAGGGCAGCTGAAACTTAAACAAAATGACCCAGGTCAAAATGGTCATATAGATGATAAAGAGCACCCATGTTATCTGTTGCTGTTTTGATCCTTGCCTAAGCAAATTCATCCTGCCTTTCCTTCATCCCTCACGTGGCTGATATTTATTTGCCAACATAGTACTTCTTTGTACTTTTACCAGATTACAGGCCGTATGATTTATACCTCTCCCGATATAAAGAGGGCATAAATCACACAGCGATTATAGTCAATCAAGGGCCTCGAATTGTATTATCACCTTAAAGAGATCGCCATCCACCGAGAGGTCAAAGCTGCCTTTTTGCAATTCGGTGAGGCTTTTGGCAATGGATAAGCCCAGCCCGCTGCCTTCGGTGCTGCGGGAGCTATCCCCGCGCACAAAGCGTTCCAGCAATTCTTCAGAGGTGATGTTGAGCGGGTATTTGGAGATGTTTTTAAAAGTCACCGCCACCTGACCGCTCTTGCTCGCGGCATCCAGATAAACCCTGGTATGAGGCTGTGAATATTTGCAGATGTTGTTTAAGAGATTATCGAAGACCCGCCACAAAAGCCTGCCATCAGCCATGATCTGAATCTCGTTTTGCGGCGTGTTGATGATGGCCTCCAGATCATCGGCGGCGAAACGCTCGCTGTATTCAGCTATAGACTGGTTCAAAAGCTCCACGACATTGGTTGGTTGAAGGTTGACCGTAACATTGCCCGTAGAGGCCTTGGAAGCCTCCACCAGATCCTCCGTCAGCTTTTTCAGCTTGGCCGTTTGTCTGTCCAGCACCTCGATATATTGACGCGCATTGGCATTTTCGATCCTCTCCTTTTTCAAGAGATCGACATAATTGACTATGGAGGTCAGCGGTGTTTTAAGATCATGGGAAACATTAGTGATCAGCTCTGTTTTGAGCCGCTCGCTCTTGAGCCGCTCCTCGACAGCCTTAGACATGCCCAGGCTAATATTGTTGAGGCTTTCGCCATGCTTTTTCAGATCTGAGAACATTTTTTGCGTGTCGATCTTGCACTCCAGATCCCCGGCGGCTATTTTTTCGCCGCCTATTTTCAGCTTATTCATTTGTATAGTGCCCTGGCATAATTTATAAATTACAAAGAGGTTGAACAAAAAGGCGATGAAGAACGCTTCGCCACCGATGGCAAAGAGAATGCCGTTGATAAAGATAAAGCCCAAAAAGTAGACCACAGTTTTCCACAAAAGCGGCAGATTGCCAAATATAGCTCTAAAAGCCTTAACTATGAGACGCAGTATCATATAGATAATGGTATTTCTCCACCATTTGCCGACTTTGATGCGTGTGGCAAGAGTCAGGCAAAATCCCAGCACAAACAGCATGCCAATAGCAATAATTGCAGCGTAGGCCGCCCCTGCCAGCCACAAACTATTCCTCCAGTAGTATAATATGTCATGTCCGGCCACTGCCATACCAAAGGTGATGATGATCATACCGAGGGCGTAGAGATCGAGCGGGATTTTGTCCAGGGGATTCAATACCACCTCTTCGCGCCCTTTTCTGTGCCCCGCTGCAGACATGAGGAAGATAAAGAGCAGCACCGCACAGACAGTGGCAATAGCCGTCACCACGATGGCAATATAACGCAGGGAATAAAAAAGTGAATAATTATTATAGGCAGTCAGATAGTTATCCTGGGCAGTGATGGGATCTTTGACATAAGCGGTGACGGTATAGGTTTCCGGCTGCTGGTATGGATGTCGGTCACCCTTGTCATCAATAAAATACTTTTGGCCGTTTTCTTCATAAACATTAAATTGCTCACCTTCGTTAGGCTGGGCATAATCAAAGCTCAAGCGTGTTCCGTAGGGCTGCCCTTGATAATTGCTCAAAAGCGTCTCACCGGCTTCATTGGTGATAGTAAATAAAAAGTTGGAATTCTCAGCGGCGAATTGTTTCTGATAGTATTTCAAGCTATATTTGTCATCAGAGGAGCGATCGTGTTTTTGTAACAAGGGAAAATAATTGTAATACAGTTCATTGGCATATTCATGAGTAGTATCAAAACAAAACTGCGAGTTATAAAAAGAGCCGCCGTCCTTGCTGTAGTAGCCTTGACTTTCCATATAAACAATGCCGGCGCTGCCGCCGATAGCCAGTACAGCGCAGAGCAGAAAAAGAAAAATAGCGGTTATTTTGGCCGCCAGGCTGTATTTAAGATTTTTCATGGTCTTCCACCCCGTTCGATTTTATAGCCCTGCCCCCACACCACTTTCAGATAACGTGGTTCGGCAGGATTGATTTCCAGTTTTTCCCGCAGATGGCGAATATGTACCGCGACCGTGCCTTCCGCTTTATAGGCATTGTCATTCCAGACCTTCTTATAAATCTCAGCCGAGGAAAAAACCTGACCGGAATTCTCCATCAACAGCTTGAGGATGTCGTATTCGGTAGGCGTCAAAGTGATAGTCTGACCATCCAGCATAACCTTTTTTTCACGGTCGCAAAGCTCGATGCCGCCACAGCGCAGCAGTTGGTGGCTTTTGGCCATACCGCCCAGATTTGTATAGCGCCTGAGCTGTGCCTTGACACGAGCCAGCATCTCCACAGGATTGAAGGGCTTGGTGATATAATCATCGGCACCGATGTTGAGTCCCAAGACCTTGTCGGTATCCTCGCTTTTGGCCGTTAGCAGTATGACAGGAATATTGGAGGTTTCCCTAAGCAGAGCCGTAGCGGTAATGCCATCCAACTCCGGCATCATGATATCCATCAAAATCAGATGAATGTCGCTGCTTGCGATCAGCTGCAGGGCCTCACGCCCGTTATAGGCCTCCAGAGTCTCATACCCCTCAGCCGAGAGATAGATCTTCAAAGCGAAAACAATATCCTTGTCATCATCACAGATCAATATTTTGTACATACTCTCACCCTCCGCCCTTATTATATAGAATCATTTATTAAAAACCAAGCAGCAAACTGTTTAAGATTTTTTTAAGAAATTTTTAGGCATAAAAAAAAGGCCCTTCGTTACCACAAAAGACCTAAAAGAATTTACCTTTATCTAAATACTAATAACCAATAACTCACCGACATCTCAGCAAATGCAATAATCAATAAAGCCTTCGAGTTACAATATCCTAAATCAAGATGGCAGGCCCGAAACCACCTCTCTGCATATGCAAGCTTCGACCGCACACTCCTGACTGCCGCGCCGCTTTCAGCACCTACTGTCGCACCACCTACAACCGCGCCGCTTTCAGCTCCAACTGCCGCACTCCCGACTACCGCGCCGCTTTCAGCTCCAACTGCCGCACTCCCGACTACCGCGCCGCCTTTCAGCACCTACCGACACACTTCCGACC
>JBMNOA010000067.1:0-6695 GCA_050942825.1 Bacillota bacterium | reverse complement strand
GCTTTTTTTAAAGCAATTATCTTATTGTTTACCTCCATTTTTTGATAAATATTTTTTATATGGAAACGGACTGTTGTTACGGAGATAAATAGTTTATTACTAATTTCTTCATGTTTATAGCCACTTTCCAATAATTTCAGTACTTCCTTTTCTCGATTGGTAAGATAAATGATGTCCATATTTGATTTTGTAATGTTTTCGTGATATTTTTTGGTACAGGATAAGATTCTTTGCATATAATTTTTGTTCAAGATTTGATCTTGTTGAACCTCTTTTAAAATATCAAGGATAAAGGTGGCGTTTTCTGCAAAAGGCATGATAATATTATCAGCCTGGCCGATCTCCAGGGCTTTCATAAGAGTATTTTTACTGGCTTGTAGGTCATTGAGTTTATATTGGGCTACTGCCTTATGAATATAATTATGGATAAATCCTAGTTGATTATTATATATTGAAAAGTAATTATCAAATGTTTCGCAAAGGGCATCCAACTGTACATAATTGCCTGATAGGAGTATTACTTTGCCATAAACTATATAAACAAAGGCCATACCTTGATACATGAAGCTGGCGGATGTTATCTCACCGTTTTTTATCCAGTCTGGGATATTATTGAATCTTTGCAAGCAACAGTCTAGATAGGCGTCGCATAATTCAAATGTTGTGTTTAAGACGGGGTTATTTTGTTTTTCGATTTGTTTTTTCATAGATGTAGCCATTTCTAATCCCTCGTCAAATTTACCTTGAATAATGGTTAATCTTTGCAAGGCGAAATTGGCACATATTTCAATAGAAAGCTGGTCATGTGTTTGTGCCTTATATATAGATTTGTAGGCGTTGAGTTCTACATTATCAAAATCTCCTGTTTCCAGGGCATATTCGGCCAGGGCCAAGGAGTCGCTGCCTGTTCCGCAACCGTCTGAAACCAAAGCGAGCTTATAAAAATTGTCTGCTATAAATTGCGCAGTTTCTTTAAATTTGCCTTTTTCTTTGTAATAGGTGTATAGAAGGTGAGGAGAGCCAAAAGACATTTCTTTATTGCGCGTAACGATACAAGAGCAGCCACCGGAAAAATATTTCATGGCCTTTTTATTATGATAAATCATTTTCTTCAGATCATTGAATACCACAAAAGTCCAAATGATATTGATTTCTCCCAGGATAAAGTCTTTATAGCGGCTATCTAAATCAGATTTTTCAAAGTATCTTTCAAGATTGATAAGGTATTGTTCGCTTTGTTTTATAGCTTTATAATCACCGCTTAATGCAAAAACTCTTATGTAACGTAAATAGGCTAAGGGATATTTGAAACAAAGCTCTTCATCTAGTCCTTCAAAAATTTGATATATCTTTGTGAACTGTGTAAAATGAATATCAGTCATATTTTCTTTATTCAATTCTTTGAGAATTGTTTCAATATCTCCGGCTTTGTATAGATAATCGAATGCTTTCATATGATTGCCATTTTTTAAGAACCATTCACCGCATCTTTTGCTCAGATTTGTAAAGTATATATTTTCTTCTTTGGCTTTCTCTCTTAAAAATCCTAACAGCAGATGATGTATTTTATAGGCTTTACTGAATTCGTCATAGATGATAAAGGCATTTTTCTCTAGCAGCGGTTTTAGTATTTGTGATGTATTGCTGACATTTAAAACATAATTGGCCTGAGAGATAGTAAAGCTGTCCAAAAAGGATATTTTTAATAAAAATTCTTTAGTATTATGATCATAGTTGTTATAAAGGTTTCTTTCTACAAGATCATTAATGGGCCTATTAGTGGATATTTCTAGTTCCTCTTCTATACCTTGTACCAATAGATAAATAAGAGCTACCCAGCCATTGGTAAATTCACTGATTTTTTTTATTTCGTTATCACTTAATTTATGGTTCATCAAATAGAGGTATTCTTTAATTTCTTCATAATCAAATTTAAGAACATTTTGAGATATGGTAAAACATAAATGTTTTTGATAAAATTCTGATACATCAAATAGAGATAAATCCCTAGTGATGATTACTATGTGCAGATTTGTGATTTTTTCCTGTACGATAACATTGATAAGATTATACAATTGCAAATCTTTTGCCATATGATAATCGTCTATGACGATAATCAGAGGCTTTTTTATTTCTTTACTACTGATCATATTTATTATTTTAGCGGTTGTTGAGGCGTCGTTGGGGAAACCCAGGCTTTGCATTTGTCGTCCAAATTGTTGATGTTGTTTGCTAATTTGAGCGGTTAATCTTTCCCAAAAGTAGCTGGTATAACTGGTATGATTAGTTATTGTTGTCCAAACGGAACTTACTTTCTTTTCTTTTAAAAATTGCTGAACGGCCGTAGTTTTGCCATAACCGGAGGGGGCATGGACCACGGTAAGAGGATAATAAAATATATATTCTAATTGTTGGTTGATCCGTTTACGGTTGATTGTTTGATTATATATGGGTTTCATAATTACACCATCCTTATAAAAATGTAGCTAATTGATATAGTAATATAATAATTATATAATAATTAACATAAAAAATAATAAATATATATCCGCTAGGTGATGTATTAGTTATAGAAAGTATATTTGTTATAAGCTATAATTAATGATATATACTTCATAAAAAGTAGGAGTGTGTGTAATGAACAAAGAAAAAATCGACCGCATCAATCAATTGGCTCATAAAGCAAAACATGCGGGATTAAGCCAAGAGGAAATCAAAGAGCGGGATCTGTTGCGTAAAGAATATGTGGAAGCAATTAAAACAAATCTTCGAGCCAGTTGTGATAATATCTATATTGTGGATGAAGCGGGACGTAAAACCAAGCTGCAAAAGAAACATTAAATAGAATAGGAAGCTAAAAATGACTCAACAGTTTAAGAGAGAAGAGTGGACCAACCTTGATTATCAGTCGCTTGTCGAGTATATGAAATTTTTAGCTGATGAAAAATTCCGCGCTTTTTCTAAGAAGCTGATACCTAATACAGTCAATGTCATCGGTGTACCTATGCCTGTGATACAAAGCTTGGCCAAACAAATTGCTAAAGGTAATTGGCGACAGTATTTGCATCTAGCGGGCGCTCAAAGTCATGAAGAATTGCTGCTCCAGGCTGCCGTTATTGGCCATATCAAAGTCGGTAAAGATATCGACACCCAAGAAATGCTGAGCTTGATTAGTGATTTTGTACCTCAGATCAATAATTGGGCTGTTTGTGATACCTTTTGCGCCGGTCTAAAATTTGTTTATAAAAATAAGCCTGAGATGTATGCTTTTTTACAAAAATATCTATTATCCGATCGGGAATTTGAATTGCGATTTGTGACAGTGATGCTGATGCTATATTTTATAGATGATGATTATGTGGAGGAGCTTTTTAACATTTTTGACAGTATAAAACATGATGGATACTATGTAAAAATGGCTTTAGCATGGGCTCTTTCGATGTGTTTCATTAAATACCGGCAAAAAACTATTGCTTATCTCAAAGACAATTCGCTTGATAATTTTACATATAATAAAGCTTTGCAAAAGATCATAGAGTCTCAAAGAGTGACAATAGATGATAAGAATATGATCAGAAAGATGAAAAGAAAATAGGAATATGTTTTTTTATATTAATTATTTATAATAAAAAAATTTATTATTTTTTATTATTAGTAATTATTCATTTTCTAAATTTTATATGCTATACTAATATTACAACAAACTGATAATGGTTTGCAAAACATGAATTTTTAAAGGAGGTTGAAATTATGTGCGGCGATCAAAAATTTTTTCTATGTGAGCATTGTGGTAATCTGATCGGGCTAATCGAAGATTCAGGAGTAGAAATTTATTGCTGCGGTGAACCCATGACTTACTTAGAGCCTAATACGGTTGATGCTTCGCGGGAAAAACATGTACCTGTAGCTTCTATAGAAGACAATACAATCTCTGTCAAAATTGGTAGTGATCCACATCCTATGATTGAGGCCCATTATATTAGCTGGATTTATTTGCAAACCCAAAATGGCGGCCAACGCAAATGTTTGAAAATAGCTGCCGAACCGGAAGCTAGATTTACTGTTATAGATGATACTCCGGTCGCTGCATATGCTTATTGTAACTTACATGGATTATGGAAAACTGTAGTTTTTACAGGCGCTAATAACAAGTAGATATAAAATAAAATGAATTAGATTAAATACTAAAAAGCTCACCCGATTAGGTGAGCTTTTTAGTATTTATATTAGATTTCCAATTTGCTTGTTATTAGTTGCGCGCTTGTCCTTGCCCGATAATGATGTATTTATAAGTGGTCATTTGTTCCAATCCCATGGGTCCTCTAGCATGTATTTTTTGTGTGCTGATGCCTATTTCTGCCCCAAACCCATACTGGAAGCCATCAGTAAAACGTGTGGAAGCGTTGACATAAACCGCGGCCGAGTCTACACCGTTTAAAAATTTCCAAGAGCGACCATAATCATTAGTAATGATAGCTTCAGAATGTCCGCTACTATATCGGGCAATATGATCCATAGCCTCATCCAAGCTGTTAACCACCTTGACAGCTAATATAAGGGAGAGGAATTCTTTATAGTAATCATCTTCTGAAGCTTCTTTGGCTTGGGGGATATAGTGGCAGGTGACAGGACAGCCACGCACTTCGACACCTTTTTCAGCCAGCATTTGGCCGAAAGTAGGCAAAAATTCCATTGCTACATCCTGATGAACTAATAGAGTTTCGGCGGCATTGCAAACGGCAGGCCTTTGACATTTGGCATTAAGAGTAATGTTGGCAGCCATTTCCAGATCCGCATATTTATCCACATAGATATGGCAATTGCCCGTACCTGTTTCTATTACCGGTACGGAGGCATTTTCTACCACTGTTTTGATCAATCCTCCGCCGCCTCTAGGGATCAGAACATCTATATAGTCATTTAAACGCATCAGACGATTGGAAGTTTCCCTGCTGGTATCTTCAATGAGTTGGATAGCGCCATTAGGGGCGCCGGAAGAGATTGCCGTAACTGATAAGATAGATGCGATTGCTTTATTGGAATTTATAGCACTGCTGGAGCCACGCAGTATTACAGCATTACCGGTTTTTAGGCAGATACCTGCCACATCCGTAGTAACATTAGGTCTGGCTTCGTAGATGACGGCAACGACGCCTAGAGGCACCCTCATTTTTCCTACTTGAATACCTTGGGCTGCCTTCGACATGGATTCTATCTTGCCTATAGGATCTGCTAAACCTGCCAAGGAGCGTAGCCCGTTAGCCATCTCAGAAATACGTTCCGGAGTAAGCAGTAGCCGATCCAGGATTCCAGCATCAGTACCTTTTTTTCTTTCACTTTCCATGTCTAAGCTGTTGGCCTCGATGATGAAATCGGTTTCTTGTTCCAAGGCATCGGCCATATTTAATAGGATCCTGTTTTTTGTTTCAGTTGACATAACTGCTAACTTTCTGGAAGCTTTTTTTGCTAATATGGCTTGTTCTAATAAGACATCTTTTTCTTGTATAGGTTTGTTCATTTTTGACCTCCCGGATTTATTTATAACATTTTTGTTTATATTGTAAGGGACAGATGATCCCTATGCACGACTTCCATCTCGTGGGCATAGTTTAATAATTGTTTGATTTTGCTGCTATGTTGTCCCATTATCAGTTCTATATCCTGAGAACTATAATTGGTAATACCGCGGGCGATTTCCCCCTTTTTACCGATGATACTTATTACTGCTCCTCGCAGAAAATTTCCATCTACTCGGATAATACCCGTTGCCAGAAGGCTGCTACCTTGTTCCAGAATAGCCTTTTCAGCTCCACTGTCTACAAATACTTTTCCTTCCGGATGACTGCCGAAAGCCAGCCATCCTTTTTTGCTACCTAAGGGGTGTTTATTAGGTAGAAAAAGAGTTCCCGGACATTTACCACCAGTTAGTTGTATTAATATATCAGGGATGTTGCTTTGCGTCAAAACCATAGGAATGCCTTGAGCATTGGCTATAGCTGCCGCCTGTAACTTGGTTATCATTCCGCCCGAAGCAAATTTGCTACCTGCATCACCTGCGGAAGCGATAATTTCATCTGTTAGGTCCTCAATAACGGGAATAAGTTTGGCATTAGTGTCTTTTTTGGGGTCTCCTGTATAAAAACCTTCTACATCGGATAGTATTATCAGCAAGTCCGCTGATAGTAGACCTGCTACCAATGAAGCCAAAGTATCATTGTCCCCAAATTTGATTTCTTCGATAGCAATGGTGTCATTTTCGTTGATAATAGGGATTGCTTGATAATTTAAAAGGGCCAAAATAGTATTTCTGGCATTTAAATAGCGTTCTCGCTGCGAAAAATCATCTTTAGTTAAAAGAATTTGTGCTACCGTCAAATCATATTTATGGAACAATTTCTCATAATTCTGCATCAGCAGTCCTTGACCGATAGCTGCCAAAGCCTGCGTTTGGGGTATAGATAAAGGTTTTTGTGGCAGGTTCATTTTGCCCATTCCTGCCCCTACGGCTCCTGATGTTACTAAAATCATTTGCCGACCTTCTTGGCTCAATAAGGCTATTTGTTCAGTCAAAATCCTCATTTTTTCTAGATCCAAGTTGCCCTTAGAATCGGTTAGACTGCTGGTGCCAATTTTTATTACTATTCTTTTTGCCCGGCAAAGCAATTGTTGATATTCTTTTTTAAAAATATGCATTT
>JBMNOA010000066.1:0-6773 GCA_050942825.1 Bacillota bacterium | reverse complement strand
TGAAGTAACAAATCTACCCCCAATATTTCGCTGTATAATTGAACGAATATTATTATAGTCATCCTCATCAATTTTAAGTGCTGATGAATGAATATATTGCCCAAAATCCCATACTATTAGATTTGGAGTTGTTAAATATGCGTTTGTTAGTACTGCATCTGATACTCCTGCAAACTCTTCTTTCAATTTATCTTTGGATACAGCTCGTCCTTCTTGTTTCACAAACTCTTCAATGGCAATCCGTATAGATGCCTCGCTATTATTATCTTTGTTGAGTGTATCACGTGTATAATAATAGTCATTGGGATAATAATATTTCAACACTACCTGCAGGAAGTACCTGTTTGTGACATTGCTCTTCTCAATCAGCTCGTTTTTGAATCGTTCAAACAGTTCTGCAAACATAATAATGCTTCTGTCAGATTTATTAATATAATCCCGGATCCTTTCAAGAAGTCCCATTGGTATATTAATTTTACTAGGTATTATATATTTGCCTCTATCACACAGAACAGTCAAACGACTAATTACCGAATCAATCGCTCTATTATTATCGGGCAAACTAACATCACCAAACATCTCTTTTACATAACCTCTAAAACGCATGGCCTCAAAAGCATCGTAAAGTTTAATGCCGTCGCTGTAATATTTTTCTAAAACGGCGAGGTATATTTGAGAAATACGCATTTTTTTACGCAGGTATACTTTTCCTGATAGTGTGTATTGGTTAAGTATCACACTCTTAATGCTTTCAAGATTCATGGGTGCTTTTGTCAACTCAGCAATATTATTTGCTAATGAATCTACTTCTGACATTTCAATCATATCCGGTAACTCATCCAGACACTCTTTTACCTTCTCATACCATGATACTTCCCCCACAACAAAACCACATAACTGATCTGCCCAAAGTGCAGTTGAGCAATTACATTCTTTCAAGCAGTAAATAAACACTTCTGTCATTTCATCATAAACATTACTAATTTCTTCAACCTTGATATATGCAGAGTTTTCACTGAATGCATTTAAAATAAGGTGTGGATTAAGTCTTGCAACATAACTGCCAAATCGGTTATGAAACTTCTTTTCAATTTGACGAATCCTTTCTCGAGTGAGGTCCAACTCTTTTCCGGTTTCTTCTAACGTTGCTCCTGATGCTCGTCTTTTTATAACAGTTTCAGCCTTGTCACTTTTAAACAGCTTATTTAATTCATCTTTTAAGGTTCGCCTAATGTCTTGGCATAACCACTTAATGAAGTTCATAAGTTGCATATAGTCTTTATGCGTTATAGGTAATGACAATAATTGGTTCAGTTCACTTACACAAATAATTTTTGCCTTTTCGCATAACAATGAAATATTAGCTTTACTGGAATTATCAATTTTAGCCGCCATTATCAATGAAGAGACCCTTGCATCATAATTTCTTAAATTAATTGAACTTATTAACTGTGACAATTTGTTTCTAAGTGTTTTAATCTCCTCATGTGACTTGATGTATGTCTGCAAAATACTAGCAATAGCTATGGTTCCCTCAATGTTTCTTATACACCATACACATATGTCCTTACCCAAGTCTTCTTTTGCTGCAATTATCCTATTATGAGTTTCTATATCAATTTCATTATTAGAAATATCATCAATTTCAGAACTAATGTCATATAATTCTTCTTCAAAGGTATTGTTTAAAAACCGTTTTATTTCTAAAGTTAAAGCAATAGGCTTACTTCCTCTGACAAATTTTTCTTTTGAGCTGTAATCGTCCCTTGTGTTTTCAATGCCCAATATTCTATAATAATCACTTAAATATTTTTCCTTAATGTCTTTGAAATCAGAGTATTTCAGCGTATCAACTGTACATAGCAGCTTTCTAAGATTCTCTCGATTAAACGATGATACTCCAAAAAACTCGCCTAAGTGAAAGTAAATACTATTGATATCAATTGTTAATCCACCATTTTTTTTAAACAAGCAGTTTATTTCATCAATTATCCATTTAACTAAAACAAATCTTTTGGCAGAACATTTATAGAATAGATTCGGATTTTTATTTATAATTTGAATATCTGAATCTGTTAAGCCTTCCCAAAAAACTGGCTCATCACATGAATCTACAGGTATAAAGGACCTGTTTGAAGAAAAGTATCTTTCAACCCTCGTAATTAAAGACACTATTTGTGATTCTTCAAAGCACTCAAGATAGCCCCAATCACTTACCTGAGCCTCCAAATCATTATCATCGTGATTTTCAGAATTAGTTTCGGATATATGCGACTGGTCTTCACACGTATCTATTTCTGAGTACATATCGTCTTCATCGCAAAAATAATCCTCCTGCTTAAGAGTTCCATTTGCAATATCTATAAGTGTTCTCCAGTATTCCTTTGCATTATTTTTTTCTTCATCAGAGACATTCATTGAACTTTTAAACATCACAAAATCAATACTTTCAAGCTGACGCAAGTAAACAATCCCATTTGTTCTACAGTACTCACAAAACTTTTCAAAACGTATTCCTTTAAATAAATCTTCAATTTTACAATCAAGTGATATTTCTACATCCAACCTCATTCTTAAGTCCCCATTTACTAAGTACACTTATATCTAATCAAGCTCTTTCTTCTTTGATTTGACAAATATGTTCCATTACATGGTTTTTCGCGTTTCTTGAAATAGGTATAACTTACACATGTTTGGTTATTTATTCTCCCAGTGCATTAAATTTATATGCTTGATTAAGTTTGTCAATAACTTATACAACTCCCACCATATTTAAATATAAACCTTTTTTCACATCCAAAAATAAAACTGCATCAAAACTGCTCTATCAACGTCTATTATATCACATGCACTGTACAATAAAACGGATTGTGAAAAATATTTTGTCGTCCTCTTATTTCGATAAAATCCGTCATCCGTAAGGCTGCAGGCCACTAACTTTTATAATTCTACACAAATGTCAAAAATCCTTCATTTTTCTGGAAATATATCTTTGCCTTTACTACTTACTCTCAAGCATTACTTGTCACTATAAATCATACTTTCTTTCAATATCCCGAATCCTTGTTACCCTGTATAGTTCTATGGGGGTACACAGCTGTCACCGCCCCGGTGACAGTTACGGTAAATGGGAATTTTATCAAAATACGAAAAAGCAGAATCATCAGCTTGATTATCATTTTTTACCACCAAAAGATAAAGATTTGAACTCTGGCTTCCATTCTTCCTGTACCTTGGCGTTTTAACTATGTATCCTTCAGCACAAAGCTCCTTCAACGCCCTCTGAACAGTTCTTTCACTTAAGCCCGTCTCCCTTGCTATGGTCGGGATGGCAGGAAAACAGGTAAGCTCCTTGTTTGAACGATTCACAAGATAAAATATGATAGTTTTGGCTCTGCCTGGCAAGCTGGAGGCATATACCCGGTTTAAAACTCTTGCTTTATCCAAAAATCCAACCACCCTTCCGATATTGAAAAGTATTAAACTTTTTAGCTATTCGATAGCTTTCACATGCATATACTCTTTCACTATCTCAGAAAATATTGCTGCATTTGCCTTGCCATCAAACAGGTCCGGGGAATAATCCGTAAAATACAGCTGTACGTTCTTATTCTTCAGCATATTACACATTTCACTTTGAACCTTTTTGGGAGTATAAGATAGCAAAAGACACAAAGGCATATCACAGAGTTCCGCAAGAGCCGATCTGACAAAATCAAACTCATACGGTTTTGTTGTGCCGCACAAAATCAACAATTCACATTGTCTGAATTTCTTCAGACTGTATTGTGCAAGAGTGCCAAAATCAATAACGATAAAGTTATTCTCCTCCGGGAAATGTCCCCTGAAATAATACTTTACGCCGTTGTATTCAACATGTGTCTCGCTGACAGTCATTCCCTTATGATACGTTGGCAGAGTACTTAAATGGCCGTTTGTATTTGCTTCAACATAAGCTGCATCAGCTCCGCTATTTACAAGGAAATTCACCAGATTAAAAGCCGTTGTGGTTGTCCCAACCTTATGTGCTGCACCCACTACCGCTATCTTTACGTCCCTGCATAAAAATGCAAAGTCAGCTTTATCTTTTTGCCTGATTTCTTCGTGCGGGAAGTACTTGCTTCTGATTGCTGAACGCATATCTTTTCCATCAGGGCTAATGCATTCGAGCATTTCTTCTTTTATATCTTCGTAATCGGTTGAAGTGATTATATTATAAAATCCCAGATCTATCAGCTTTGATATTAACGGGCTGCTGCCGTCAAGGCCTTCTGCAAACAGGATAATACGTGCATTATACATGGCACTGAAGGCCGTTGCTGCTTCAACAATCTCATTTTCAGCATCCTTTAAGGCCTTAAGGTCTATGAGAAAAAACTCAAATTGGCTCAAATTTCTGACATCATGAATTACAAACTGCTTCAGCCTGAAAAGACCGGACATCTTTTTGATTGGTATTCCACACTCTTTTTCCACAAAGTCAAAAAGGTTAATGTTCTGGTTGCTGCATAGATACAGAATCACGGCTGTACCCCCTTTGCTCTCCAACTTTAAAATCCGAGTTGATTTTTATTGGCTCCTTCTCCGGCTTGCTCGTAATTAACAATGCAATGCCGACCACAACAACTATGACATAGATAAACAGTTCAATAATGATCTTCTTTTTCATAGCTTTCTCCTTTCGAAATTATCCAGAACGGCCCGCCTCCTTTCGAAATTATCCAGAACGGCCCGCCTGAACCCGCCTGTTTGCATGCTTCATTCAAAATTAAAGATAAATCCCACTCCTGTTCGCTTCGGCTCTTGCTGATAGGATCTGCAACAAGGATTTTGCCTTTGCCTGTAACCCCTCTTAACACAATAAAGTGCCCGGATTTTGTGAAATGGCCCTTTCCCATAATGGCAACAACAAGTTTTCCGTTCGCCAGAGCATCTACAATTCTCTGCGGCTCATTTACAGTACAGCCCTCCGCTTTTAATCCGAAATGCCTTGCTCCGTCAGGAATCAGGCTATGGTATGAACCATTCCCCTCACACCGGTAGCCGTTTTCATATGCCCATTCACTCATTTGAACCGGATCAATAACCGGGTAAGTGGACACTCCTCTGCTATCGCCGGTCATCCTCTCTGAGGAATGTCCAAGTAGGCTTGAAACCACCATTGCCAGTGATGTCGGCCCACAGCCGCTCGTGCCGATGGTTCCTGTTTTGCCATAAGGTTTGTTTGCCCATCTTTTGTCAGCCTGATTGAAATACACTACATCGATAGCCCCATCAGAAAAGGTTACTCCCGAATAATCAATGCCGTTGCTTTCCCTGTAGCTTGCATCATTTATATCAATGGTCTGGTCAAGTGAAAAACTGTCATGTAGCTGTGTCACCTGAGCAAGCTCATTGTCGGAAAATATTGTACTCAAATATTCCAGTGGATGCGTAATGATATACACAAACATGGTCAGAATTAAAAGCACCGATATTACCGGTATCAGTGCAATCATAATGATTCTTTTCCGTGCTTCCTCATCAGCAGCTGCCTTTAAGGCTAATTGTGCAAGTATCTTTGCGGTAGCCGGGTCTATTGCCATATGGGTTCACCTCCAATTTTGGGACAAAAAAACGAGTGCCTATTACAGCACCCGTCCGGCCTAAATTAATAACTTTTTATTCCTGGATTTTAGACAATTCAACCTCTTTCCAATTCTCTGGAAATCCCATGAGATGTAAAATATCATTGATGTTAATAGTATGGATTTTGGAACTGAGTTTTTTCAACTGTCCGTCTATTATTCCGACCATCTCAGAAAATTCAGCTGTTCTATTCTGCGGCAATAATTCTTTTATACAAATCATTAAAGAAAATACATCATTAATTCCTTGCAGGTACTTTCCGTTAGCATTTTTACATATTTGCAACTCAGCATGTATAGGACCTGCTTTTATTTCAACTCCATTAAGCTTTGTGTTATATAATCTTTCATCATGCGCGCATATATTTCTAAATAGTGACATCGCTTTAAGATAACTGCGAAGAACATTTTCCTGTAATCCGAATTCTTTAGCAACAGCCTGTCTATCCGTAAGTTTCATTATCCCATAAAATTTGCTGATGTTGCCAAATGTCAGGACACTTACCAATACCCAAAAAGGAACGTAGCCATATTTTGTAACATAATGTGTAATAGCATTATGTTTCCCGCTCTGTTCTGATATCGCCCTTTGCAAAGTCGAAATTACGGCCATTATAGATTGTAGCTCTGAGTTATTTTTGTATGTATCAAAATTACCCAGTTTCAAATAATTGTCATGTCCGTACTTCTCTGAGAATTTATATGCAATCACAGACTTGATATTGGTCTCCAGTTTTAAAAGCTGCTTTAAAAATATAAAACGCAGTTCCCTATCAAACTCATAAAGTGCATAGATTTCATCAAAGTCGGCACCATCCTTAAATTTCTCTTCGGGTGATGCAATTTCCAGAAACAGGTCTTTGTAACCATTTATAACATTATAATAATTTTCAGTTTGAAGAACTCCTATGGCTCCTTCATCAACTTTCAATCCCCTGCTTCTAAGTATCTCTATCTGCTCACGATAAGTTTTAAACAGCTTGTCCCCCATCGCAATCCCCTTAATGTAAAATGGCCCTGGCTCTCAAGGAACACCAGGGCACTGATCAACTTTATCGATAACATCTTTTACAAGGTTATCGTAACATAACAATTACAAGTAGTCAATACTTATTGTGATTGTCATGCATGAATAGTATATGCAGG
>JBMNOA010000018.1:0-32480 GCA_050942825.1 Bacillota bacterium | reverse complement strand
GAGAAATGGGCTATCCCTCCGATATAAAAGAAAAGGTAAGGGCCAAAAATGATCAAGTCATCTTTCTTGATGCTTCGGATATAGCACAAAAAGCCGGTAGTGTCAGGTCCTTGAATCTGGTATTATTGGGCTGCTTATCCTACTATTTGCCGATGCCCAAAAAAGATTGGATCAAAGCTATAAAAGATATTGTCAAGCCACATACCTTGGAAATAAATCTCACTGCATTTCGATTAGGCAGAGAGGTTCTGGAAATAATGAACTATGAAGTAATAAAAAGGTCTATTATATAGACCTTTTTATTTATAATAATAGAAATTTTTTTATTAGCTTAAATATTTCCATAAATAAAATAATTTTTGTTCAAGAAGCTTGTTATATATCTCTAAAATATGATATAATACTATGCAACACTTTTAACATAAAGTCGAAAAGAGGCTACTTTTATGAAATTATGGGGCGGACGATTTGCAAAAAATACTGATTCTTTGGTAGAGGATTTCCATTCTTCTATATCGTTTGATCAAAGGCTGTATGTAGAAGATATCGCCGGTTCTTTGGCTCATGCCGCTATGCTTGGAAATTGTGGTATTATTACAAAAGAAGAAGCAGCTATGATTTGTGATGGGCTAAAAGCTGTATTGCAAGATATTGAAAATGGAAAAGTGGAATTTGAGGTATCGGCCGAAGATATACATATGAATATAGAAAAGCTTTTAACGGAAAAAATCGGTGTTTTAGGCAAGAAGCTTCACACGGCCCGCAGTCGCAATGATCAGGTTGCCCTTGATATACGTTTGCACCTAAAAAAACAAATAGATGAAATTGCTGCATTAATATTAAACCTGCAAGAAGTATTATTAGATGTAGCGGAAAAAAACATTGATACCGTAATGCCAGGCTATACACACTTACAAAAGGCTCAGCCCATAACTTTGGCGCATCATTTATCAGCCTATTTTCAAATGTTTGTCAGGGATTATGACAGATTGGCCGATTGCCGGCGCCGACTTGATGAATGTCCCTTGGGTGCCGGAGCTTTGGCAGGCACAACCTTTCCCATAAACAGGGTTCAAACCGCTAAAGATTTGGGGTTTGCCGCTGTTTCAAAAAATTCTATGGACAGCGTTTCTGATCGGGATTTTGCTATCGAATTCTGTTCTTTTGCGTCCATTTTGATGATGCATCTGTCACGTTTTTGTGAAGAGATCATCCTGTGGTCTAGCAATGAATTTGCTTTTATTACTTTGGATGATGGTTACAGCACTGGATCTTCTATCATGCCGCAAAAGAAAAATCCTGATGTAGCCGAATTGATCAGAGGTAAGACTGGTCGTGTATATGGTGATTTAATAGCTCTTTTAACGGTAATGAAAGGGTTGCCGCTGGCTTATAATAAAGATATGCAAGAGGATAAAGAAGCACTATTTGATGCTATCGATACTACCAAAAAATGTCTTTTGTTGATGGCGCCTATGATATCCACTATGACAATAAACAAAGAAAATATGCTAAATAGTGCTAGAGGCGGCTTTATTAATGCTACTGATATGGCAGATTATTTAGCTGCTAAAGGCATGCCTTTCAGGGAGGCTCATGAAGTTGTCGGTAAATTGGTCTTACAATGTGAAAAATCCAAAATGGCCTTAGATGAGTTGTCATTAGAACAATTGCGTGAGGCAAGCGGCCTTTTTGATAATACCATATTTGATGCAATATCTATCCAAAGATGTGTTGCTGCCAGAAATACGGCCGGGGGACCGGCTCCTGAGTCTGTAGCGAAGGTTTTGCGATTTGGCAGAGAATGGTTGTCCACGCATAATAATTAGTTTTGTTAAAAAAACATGGGGGAGGTATATCTGTGCTTGTGAAAAATAATAATCGTCAGATCGGTATGGCGAAACTCAATACAGGCCAACTCGAAATACTACCAGCCAAAATATATAGAGGATATACAAAAGTACTCTACTTTAGAAGCTCAAACAGTATTATAGATATCTATAGTTTTTAAGCCGGAATAGGTTTTTAAAAATAGCCTTAACCATAGGGGGTTTATAAATGAAAAAACTGATAACAGGAAATGAAGCCGTAGCGAGAGCTCTTTGGGAAGCAGGAGGTAGATTTATCGCTGCTTATCCGGGCACTCCCAGCACGGAAATTACGGAATATGCAGCTCAGTATGATGAAATATATGCAGAATGGTCTCCTAATGAAAAGGTAGCTTTGGAAGTTGCCCTAGGTGCTTCTCTGGGTGGTGGCAGAGCTATCGCCGCTATGAAGCATGTTGGTGTTAATATAGCTGCTGATTCTTTATTTAATATGGCCTATACAGGGGTTAATGCCGGCCTGGTTCTTGTTTCTGCCGATGATCCTAATATTCACAGCTCACAAAATGAACAGGATAACAGGCATTATGCCAGAGCAGCTAAAATCCCTATGTTAGAACCATCAGACAGTCAGGAAGTTTTAGACTTCACAAAAAAAGCCTTTGAGATAAGTGAAGAATTTGATATTCCTGTATTATTACGAATGACTACCAGGATTTGTCATGGTCAATCTTTTGTCGAATTAGGCAATAGAACTGAAATACCTTTGAAGCCTTATATTAAAAATCAGGCCAAATATACATTAGTTCCCACTAATGCCCGGCCGCGCCATGTATCTTTGGAAGATCGGATTGCCAGATTGGCCGATTATAGCGAAACCAGTCCCTATAACTATATGGAATTACAAGACACTTCCATCGGTGTTATATGTGCCGGTGCCGCTTATCAATATGTTAAAGAAGCCTTGCCTGAGGCCAGTGTGCTGAAACTCGGCTTTAGCTATCCTTTACCTAAAAAATTGATTCATGATTTTGCGGCCAAAGTTGATAAACTTTATGTAGTGGAAGAATTAGATCCATTTATGGAAGATATTATTAAAAGCTGGGGATTGAAGGTGGAAGGCAAAGAGCTTTTCTCCTTACTTGGTGAGGTATCACATGAGGATATAGTCAAACAAATAGCAGGCATAAACATAGAAGTTGCGCCTGTAGATAAAAGCGCCCCGCCGCGTCCGCCCGTTTTATGTCCCGGTTGTCCTCACAGAGGAACTTTCTATGTTTTCCAAAAGCTCAATTTGACTGTTACCGGTGATATTGGTTGTTATACTTTGGTTTGCTTGCCGCCCTTATCTGCTATGGATACAGGTTTTTGTATGGGGTCTTCCATTGGCACTGCACATGGTATGGCCAAAGTAATGGGTCCCGAATCAACCAAAAAAACCGTGGCTGTGATCGGGGAATCAACTTTTATCCATTCCGGCATAACTCCGCTCATTGATGTGGCTTATAATCAATCAAACACCACAACAGTAATCTTAGATAATAGTATTACAGCTATGACAGGTCATCAACCTAACCCCACTACGGGTTATAATGCCAAAGGTCAACCGGCACCTGCGGTGGATTTAGTTACTTTATGCCAAGCCTGCGGAATAGAACATGTTAGAGTTGCTGATCCCTTTGATTTGACTGCCTTTGAAAAAACTCTCAAAGAAGCTTTGGAATATGAAGGTCCGGCAGTGGTTATCAGCAAACGTCCCTGCATCTTACTAGATAAAAAAGCCAAATATGTTCCTTTACATATTGATGAGGATAAATGTATAGGTTGCAAAATCTGCCTTAAACTGGGATGCCCAGCTTTAGGTCAAAGAAACAATCAAGAAGGCAAAACTAAAGCTTTTATCGAACCAAGTCAATGTACCGAATGTGGGCTTTGTGTTCAAGTTTGCCCTCGTGATGCAATTGTCAGCTCAAGGAGGGAAAATAATGAATAACACTAATATTCTTATCGTCGGTGTCGGTGGTCAAGGCACGATTCTTTCCGGTCGAATTATCGCCCAAGTGGCTCAAGATGCCGGTTTAGATGTAAAAGTATCTGAAATACATGGTATGTCGCAAAGGGGCGGCAGTGTCATCACGCAAGTAAGGTTTGGTAAAAAAGTTTGGTCGCCTATTATTCCTAACGGTCAAGCCGATATTATGCTGGCTTTTGAAAAATTGGAAGCACTGCGTTCCTTGCATTGGATGTCAAATGATGGAAAAATGATCATCAATGATAAAGAATTGCATCCTATGCCTGTGATCTCCGGAGAAATGGGCTATCCCTCCGATATAAAAGAAAAGGTAAGGGCCAAAAATGATCAAGTCATCTTTCTTGATGCTTCGGATATAGCACAAAAAGCCGGTAATGTCAGGTCCTTGAATCTGGTATTATTGGGCTGCTTATCCCGCTATTTGCCGATGCCTAAAGAAGATTGGATCAAAGCCATCAGGAGCATTGTCAAACCGCATACCTTGGAAATAAATCTTACCGCTTTTGAATTAGGCAGAGAAGCTATTAAATAGGCTTTAAAATAAAAAGACCTTATAAAAGGCCTTTTTATTTTATATTATATTAGCAAACGGTCATTTTTTAGTTTCGGTACCACTTTGTTATAACCTAGGCGTGAGCAAAAAAGTACATCTTCTTTATAGCCCAAGCTATCCAGCTTTTGCCCATGCTCACTAATCTTAAGACCCGAGAGCAGATCATCTTTGTATATATTATAAATATCATAGGCTATCTTGGCTGCGTCTGTTAATTTTGCATCTGACTTATAGAGATTTAGATGGTCTATGATGGCCCCTGCTCCCAAAACATCATCTAAGGATGGTTGACCTCCTGTCCCGGAGCAGAGCAAAACAACATCTTTTTTTGCTTCTGCCCATAATTTCTCGGCTACGGCCGGAGTGTTGGTAACTGCCCCCAGCCACAGCTCATCGGCTTTTTGAGCGGCACAAATGGCGGAAGTCCCATTGGTGGTACAAGATATAATGCTTTTGCCTTTGATTTTTTCACAAGTAAACTCCAGGGGAGAATTTCCAAATTGAAAGCCTTCTATGATATTACCTTTTCTTTCTCCTGACAAAATAGCATCGGGAAATAATCTTTTCAGAGCAAAAGCGTCATCAATCTCCGCAATGGGAAACACTTCTTTGGCTCCTTTGTCCAGGGCATTAATAATAGTCGAGGTGGCGCGAAGAACATCGATTGCTATAACAGTTTTTTCTTCAATGTTTTCTATATTAAAATCTTGGTGGCAAAAAAAACAATCTATATTCATAATTCATTCTCCTAAAAGCCATTCATAAATGATAGTGCTATTATATTAACTATTTTTTTCACTGTCAAGGAAGAGTTACTATGGGCAATCATATTATCATTAATATAAGGAATATTAAATATTATGAAGGTAAAAAATGATTTATGGCGAAATACTTTCTGCTATGCAAAAAAAGCGTATTTTATCTTATGTCTTTTTTACTAATATAGAAGTGATCACAAAATTAATAAGATGCTAAGGAGAACATTGCCATGCTGACAAGGGAGCAAATCATTGATATTTTTAAAGTAAAGGATGTACTTTTGGAAGGTCATTTCCGACTTTCCTCGGGCCGCCATGCCCAGCACTATCTTCAATGTGCTAAAATTCTGCAATATCCAGCCGATACAGAAGTGCTTGCCAAACAACTGGCACAATTGTTTGTCGATGAAAAGATTACTGTGGTTGCTGGTCCTGCCATAGGTGCAATAATCTTAGCTTATGAAGTTGCTAGAGCGCTGGGAGTCAGATCCATCTTTGGTGAGAGAGAAAATGGTGTGATGACTTTTCGACGTGGATTTCAATTAAATCCTGAGGATAAGGTTTTGGTAGTAGAAGATGTAATAACCACGGGTGGTTCTACCAAAGAACTCATAGAAGCAGTAAAAAAATCACAGGCGACCTTGGTTGGCGTAGGATCGCTAGTAGATAGAAGTGGCGGAAAGGTTGATTTTGGCATCCCTTTCAAACCTTTACTGTCCTTTGAGATACAAAGCTATATGCCGGAAGAATGTCCCCTTTGTAAGCAAGGTGTATCCGATGCCGTCAAACCTGGTAGTAAGCAAGAATAAATTTTTAAATATAGTATTTAAGGAGATATGAGTTGGAGAATCTTATTGTAGAAAAAGCCAATATCGGTGATGCTATAAAAATTTATGATTTGATCAATCGTTATGCAAAAGAAGGGCAAATGTTACCCAAAACTTTAGCTTATATTTATGAGCATTTACGTCAATATACGGTAGCAAGGATAGATAGTGAGACCATCGGAGTCGGTGCATTGCGTATTTTCTGGTCAGATTTGGCAGAAGTATGTTCTTTAGCAGTGGATGAGAAATATTTGAGAAAAGGCATTGGCCGTAAAATAGTAGAATCCTTAGAGCAAGAGGCTATTAATTTGGGCTTGCGTCAGGTTTTTGCACTTACATATCAAGCAGGCTTTTTTGTATCCCTGGATTATCAATTGATTGATCGCAGTCAGTTGCCACAGAAAATTTGGCAAGACTGCTTGAAATGTCCAAAATATGAAAATTGTGATGAACAGGCGGTAATAAAAATACTATAAAGTATAGAGTATAAGCTCGCTGAATAGTAGTTGCTTGACAGGGGCTTTTATTATGGGATATTATAAAATTATTATGAAATATTTGATAATTTTAGACGAATATTTTATTATTTACGAGGGGGTTTTTTTTGTGAGTCTAAAAATTTTTCTTGATGGTAAAATGGTTGATAAAGAGGAGGCGAAAATAAGCGTATTTGACCACGGTCTTTTATACGGTGACGGCGTGTTTGAAGGTATTCGCGCTTATAATGGACGTATATTCAGACTGAAGGAGCATATTGACCGTCTTTTTGAAGGAATCCATACTATTTGCCTTAAACTGCAACAGACAAAGGAAGAAATGGCTCAGATAGTTGTAGATACCTGCCGTGTCAATAATTTAGCTGATGGCTATATCCGTTTGGTTGTCACCAGAGGTGTTGGTAATTTAGGTTTGGATCCTTATTCTTGTCAGAAGCCTTCTATTTTTTGTATTGCTAATAAAATTACTCTTTATCCTGATGAATATTATCAAAATGGACTCACTTTAGCCACTGTTCCGACTCGCCGTAATATCAATGAGGCTTGTAATGTGAGAGTAAAATCGCTCAATTATCTTAATAATATCTACGCAAAAATTGAAGCCAACCTACTTAATGTTCCAGAGGTTATTTTCCTTAATAATGATGGTTATGTGGCGGAAGCCAGCGCTGATAATATCTTTTATGCTAAAGACGGTATTTTATATACTCCCCCTCTTTATGCTTGTAATTTAGGTGGCATCACTCGCTCTGTGGTGATGGAATTAGCCGTAAAACTTGGCATAGAGGTAAAAGAAATGCTCTTTACCCGTTATGATATGTATAATGCTGATGAGTGCTTTGTTACAGGCACGGCAGCGGAATTAGTTCCGGCTGTAGTCTATGATGGCAGAACCATCGGACAAGGCAAACCTGGCCCGATATATAAAAGCATATTAGCGGCCTTTAAAGAACTCACCAAAACAGAAGGTGTGCCTATCTTTAATAACTGATGAGGAGAATTTTTTATGAAAAGTGATATGATAAAAAAAGGGTTAACCAGAGCCCCTCATCGTTCTTTGCTTTATGCCTTGGGATTGACAAAAGAGGAAATGGCGAGACCCATAATTGGTGTAGTCAACTCATTTAATGAAGTTGTGCCTGGTCATATGCATTTGCGTAGTATAGCTGATGCTGTAAAAGCCGGCATACGTATGGCGGGTGGAACCCCCTTGGAGTTTCCTGCTATAGCAGTATGCGATGGTATAGCTATGGGGCATGAAGGTATGAATTATTCCTTGGGCAGCAGAGAATTGATTGCTGATTCTATAGAAATTATGGCTAAAGCACATTCTTTCGACGCTCTGGTTTTTATACCCAATTGCGATAAAGTTGTTCCCGGTATGCTAATGGCAGCTGCTCGTGTGGATCTGCCCGCTATTTTTGTAAGTGGCGGGCCCATGCTTACCGGAGCTTGGCAAGGTAAAACATTAGACCTTAACTCTCTGTTCGAAGCGGTAGGGGAAGTCAGCGTGGGTAAAATGGATGATGATGAATTGGAACAACTAGAAAATAGAGCTTGTCCCGGTTGCGGCAGTTGTTCAGGGATGTTTACAGCCAATTCCATGAATTGCCTTACAGAAGCCCTGGGCATGGCTTTGCCCGGTAATGGCACTATTCCTGCCGTTGAGTCAGCCCGTTTACGTTTAGCCAAAACTGCTGGTATGAAAATTATGGAATTGCTGGTCAAAGATATTCGTCCTTCCCGGATTATGACTAGAGCAGCTTTTAGAAATGCCTTGGTTACTGATATGGCAATGGGCGGCTCCAGCAATACTATCCTACATCTGCCAGCTATAGCGTATGAGTTAGGGTTGGAATTACCACTTACTTTGGTCAAAGAAGTAAGTTCCAGCACACCGCATCTATGCAAATTGGCACCCTCCGGCCAATATCATATGCAAGATATGGATTTGGCGGGCGGTGTGTATGCGCTATTGGGCCGTTTGGCGGAAATGGGATTAGTTGATGGCTCTTTGATGACTGTAACGGGACAAGCTATGCAAGATAACTTTGGACCTGTATTAGATAATGAGGTAATCCGTACTAAGGAAAACGCTTATAGTCCTGTAGGTGGCTTAGCTGTGCTGTGGGGCAATTTAGCCTGCGATGGTGCTGTGGTCAAAAAGGCTGGTGTAGTGCCGCAAATGATGAAGCATCAAGGCCCGGCCAGGGTTTTTGATGGAGAAGAACCTGCTGTAAAGGCTATTTTAGCTGGCGAAATAAATCCCGGTGATGTTATTGTTATTCGCTATGAAGGGCCTAAAGGTGGTCCCGGCATGAGGGAAATGTTGCAACCAACCTCCGCTATACAGGGAGCCGGGTTGGGTGATTGTGTAGCTCTGATCACTGACGGACGTTTTTCCGGTGCTACTAGAGGTGCTTCTATCGGACATGTTTCTCCCGAGGCAGCCGAAGGCGGTTTGATTGCTTTAGTAGAAGAAGGGGATCAGATAGCTATTGATATACTTGCTTCTTCTCTGCAACTATTGGTGGATGAAAAAACTCTGCAAGCAAGAAGAGCTTCATGGCAAAAACCTGAACCGAAAATTACCCGCGGTTATATGGCAAAATATGCACTTAGGGTCACTTCGGCTGCTCAAGGTGCTATTGCCATTAAATAATTAGAGAACTTAATTATTCTGGAAAATTATATTTTTTTATGATATAATTTCCCCAATATACTTTTTTCAATAAATATCTAACTGCATTAATGTAAGTTAGATATTATATTAATATCCCAGTTTATATAACGGCTGAATAAAGGCGCGTGTAATATAATAATTATAGGAGGTTATTATGCGACATACATTATCAGTATTAGTGGAAAATCGTACCGGTGTATTGGCCAGAGTTGCTGGTTTGTTCAGCCGCCGTGGTTATAATATTGAAAGTCTGTCTGTCAGCATCACAGATCGTGAAGATATTTCACGTATGACCATAGTGGTGGAAGGTGATGAGCTTATTATAGAACAAGTCACCAAACAACTACATAAATTAGTAGAAGTATTGAAAATCAATAATATTACCGGAGAGCGATTTGTTGATAGAGAAATGGCACTTTTCAGAGTCTGTACTACTCCTGCCACTAGAGCGGAGATCATGCAAATAGTTGATGTATTCCGTGCTCATATTTTGGATTTTTGTCATACATCGTTGATTATAGAGGCTACCGGTGGCCAAGAAAAGATTGCAGCTATCGGTGAGGCCCTGAAACCCTTTGGTATCAAAGAGGTCGTGCGTACCGGCGAGATCGCCATGGTTCGCGGGGATAAAAGTAAATTGAGATAGGAGGTGGAGGAAATGACAATAACAGGTGCGCAGGCTTTACTAAAAAGTATAGAAAAACAAGGCGTTGATTTGGTTTTTGGATACCCTGGCGGTGCCGTTTTATCTATCTATGATGCTTTAATAGACTCCTCCATCAAACACATCTTGACTCGTACCGAACAGGGGGCTGCACACGCAGCCAGCGGCTATGCCCGTATCAGCGGTAAGGTAGGAGTATGTATTGCGACCTCTGGCCCAGGATCTACAAATTTAGTTACGGGAATTGCTACAGCTTATATGGACTCTATTCCTATTGTAGCAATAACCGGGCAAGTGGCAAAAAAAATGATAGGTACCGATGCTTTTCAGGAAGTGGACATAACAGGTATCACTCATCCAATCACTAAGCATAATTATCTTATAACAGAGGCCAATGATATCCCGAGAGTTATAGCAGAGGCTTTTTATATTGCTGCTACGGGACGCCCCGGCCCAGTTTTGATTGATATTCCTAAAGATGTGACTGATGCGGTTTGTGAGGCTAAAGTCGAGCATGAGGTATGTTTACCCGGCTATAAGCCTACATATAGAGGTCATATCAGTCAGATAAAATCTGCTTGCCATGCTATGGACAATTCCCAAAGGCCGCTTATTTATGCCGGGGGAGGAGTTATCAGCTCCAGGTCATGGGATCAGGTTCAGCAATTGGCCGAAAAAATTTCTGCACCGGTAGTAACATCTTTAATGGGCAAAGGCACTATGAGGGCCAATCATCCTTTATATTTGGGTATGATGGGTATGCATGGTTTGCCATCGGCTAATCTTGCAGCCAGCAATACGGACCTTTTGATAGCTATTGGTGCCCGTTTTGGTGATAGGATAACAGGCTTGACGGAAAAATTCGCCCAGGCAGCTAAGATCATCCATATTGATATAGATCCGGCTGAAATAGGAAAAAATATACCCTCCAATATTCCCATCGTGGGTGATGTAAAGATGGTATTAGAAGAGATACTCTCTCGCGTACAACCAGCCCAACATCAGGAATGGTTGGAAAAGATAGAGACTTTTAAGGATCGTAATATTGCTATCCAAAAATCTAACCATAATTATTTGACATCTTGGCATGTATTGACTCGTTTGGGAGAATTGGTGAGTGATAAAGCTATTATTACTACTGATGTGGGGCAGCATCAGATGTCTGCCGCACAGTTTTATGATGCTAAGCGTGCGGGAGCTTTTTTAACTTCCGGTGGTTTGGGAACAATGGGTTACGGTCTGCCTGCAGCATTAGGCGCTCAACTGGCCGCTCCTGATGATCTGGTTATTTGTTTGAGTGGTGACGGTAGTCTGCAAATGAGTCTTAATGAAATGGCTACCATCAAAGCACATAATTTGCCGGTCAAAATTATTCTCTTCAATAATTGTTGTTTGGGTTTAGTACGGCAATTACAGCATATATATTGTAAGGATAACTTTTTTGCCGTAGATATGCCGGGTAATCCTGATTTTCTGCGCTTGGCCGATGCCTATGGGTTTGAGGCCTATAGAGTTGAATCCCCCTATGATGTTGATGCTACTTTACAAAAAATGCTTCACAACGATAAGCCCACCTTGATTGAATGTAAGATTCGCAAAGAAGATTTAGTCCTGCCCATGGTTATGACCGGCAAAGGGCTGGATGAGATGATGATGCCCTAGTTTCATACATATATCTCAAATAATCCAAAATGAGGTTATTATATGAATAAATATATGCAACTTGCTAAAGAAGAAGCATTAAAAGGTATGGCAAGCAATGCTGGTGGGCCTTTTGGTGCCTGTATCGTTAAAGACGGCCGGGTTTTGGCTGTTGCTCATAATGAGGTTTTATCCTCTTTGGATCCCACGGCTCATGCCGAAATAGTCGCTATAAGAAAAGCAGCTAAATTTTTGCACATGTATGATTTAAGTGGCGCAGAAATCTATGCCACAGGATATCCTTGTCCTATGTGCTTGGCTGCTATTATCTGGTCTAATATAAAAACTTGTTATTTCAGCAACTCTCTTGATGCGGCCGAAAAAATAGGCTTTCGTGATGATGCTATTTACCGCCATTTGGCAGGTAAGGAGAAAGCATTGGAGATTATTTGCCTCGATGAAGGAGCATGTCTGGACCTATATGAAAAATATCAAAGCGATAATAGGACCATATACTAAAGAGAATATTAAGGCGCTTGACCTTAATTAATGTTAAGGGCCTTGTTTGGTAGAAGAAAACAAGCAGAGCAGTATGTGATGTTTGCTCGGCATACGGTCTTATTGAGTTTTATAAAAACCCCGCCTTTTAGGCGGGGTTTTTATGGTTGAATTATTTAAAGTAATTGATGCCGGATTTAAAGATTGGTTGTATCTTTTCGCCGGGGATATTTTTTACAGTGTCGGGCCACATGCGTTCAGAATGGGCCATTTTGCCTAATACACGGCCATCCGGGCTGGTAATACCTTCGATGGCATAATTGGAACCGTTGGGATTATGCAGATATTCCATTGAGGGGTTGCCGTTATAATCAACATATTTTGTGACTACTTGTCCGGCTGCCAAAAGCTTTTCGATTTCCTCTGGCGGGGCGACAAAGCGTCCTTCCCCGTGAGAGATGGCAATATGATAGATTTCATTGAGATCGCAGCAACTGACCCAGGGAGAAAGATTAGAGACGATTTTAGTGCGCACTATGGAAGAAATATGGCGTCCTATTGTATTGAAGGTCAAAGTGGGGGAGGTGGGTTCAATATTTCTGATTTCACCATAAGGTACCAGGCCCAGCTTGATCAGGGCTTGGAAGCCATTGCAAATACCTAAGATCAAGCCGTCATTTTCTTCCAAGTGGGCAGCCACGGCCTCTTTAATGCGGGGATTTCTAAAGATAGCTGCAATGAATTTACCGGAGCCCTCCGGCTCATCCCCGGCGCTGAATCCTCCCGGGAAGGCAATGATTTGGCTTTGAGCAATGGCTTTGACCAAAGCAGTGATAGATTCCTCGATATCGGTAGGGCTGAGGTTTTTAAAAACCAAAGTCTGGGGCAGTCCACCGGCTTCGGAAAAGGCTTTGGCTATATCATATTCGCAGTTAGTACCGGGAAAAACAGGAATCAGCACTTTGGGTTTAGCAATTTTGTGTGATGCCCGGATAACTGGACCCGAGGTATAATCTTTTACCGTGAGCTGAGGAGTCTCAGTTTGGTAATGACTTGGAAAAACGCTTTCCAAAGGTTCCATCCAGGCCTCAACACAATCTTTAATGTTTATGATATCATCATTGATATAGATGGCCGGTTCAGGGCGAGTTTTTCCTATATATTGATATACCACATTACCGAAAAGCTGTGGTACTTCTTCGGCTTTGATGCTATGATCCAGTTCAATGAGCAGGGAACCTATATCAGGCATGAAAAGTTGCGTTGTATCCCATTCTTCCTCGAAGGTTATGCCGATATTGTTACCGAAACACATTTTGCTGACAGCGCCCGCAATACCGCTTTGATCAATGGTTTGAACGGACAATATCAGCCCTTGTTGTATCAGTTGATGAACAAGTTGATAAGCCTCTTTTAAAGCTTTAAAATCAGGTACCTCATAAATATTGCAGATGAGAGGTACCATTAAAACATAACTGCCTGCTTTTTTGAATTCCGGAGAAACTATTTTATGGCAATCTTTAACGGTGGACACCGCAAAGGAGATCAGGGTAGGTGGAACATGCAGATCTTTGAAAGAACCGGACATACTGTCCTTACCGCCGATAGCGGGAGCAGCCATTGCTGTCTGGGCTTCAAAAGCTCCCAAAAGAGCTGAGAAGGGTTTGCCCCATTTAAAGGGGTCTTGGCCCAGCTTCTCGAAATATTCCTGCAAAGAAAGACGGATGCTGTCAGCACTGCCACCCATGGCGACTATTTTGGCGATAGAATCGACCACCGCATAAATAGCACCATGATAAGGACTCCATTTGGCCAAGCGTGGGTTATAACCGTAAGTCATCAAGCTGGCAGAGGAGCTTTGCCCGTTCAATACGGGGAATTTGGCTGCCATGCCCACAGCCGGTGTCAGCTGATTTTTTCCGCCAAAAGGAAATAAGACGGTGTTAGCTCCCACAGTGCTGTCAAATTGCTCGACCAGTCCTTTTTGTCCGGCATGATTTAATTGTTTGAGATTATCAAGCCAGGATTTTCTAAGATCGTTTTCATCTACATAGTCGGGAACAGTGAGGAAATAATTTTCATCTTGTTCAGGTGACATGACCTTTACCGTTATCTGCTGTTCTACTCCGTTAGTATTCAAGAAATCACGGCAAATATCAACTATGGTGGTGTTTTGCCAAGTCATTTTCAATCTGTTACTATCTGTTACGCGGGCCACTATGGTTGCTTCCAGATTTTCTTCCTTGGCCAGGCTAATAAAAGTATCAGCGTCCTCGGGAGCCAAAACAACAGCCATCCGTTCCTGTGATTCCGAAATTGCCAGTTCTGTGCCGTCCAGACCGGCATATTTTTTTGGTATAGCATCGAGATCTATTTCCAGTCCGTCAGTTAATTCGCCGATAGCTACGGAGACACCGCCTGCGCCGAAGTCATTGCATTTTTTTATCAATTTGCTGGCACTGGGATTACGGAAAAGCCTTTGTAGTTTGCGTTCTGTAGGAGCATTACCTTTTTGCACCTCGGCGCCGCACATCATCAAGGATTTTTCATCATGTTCTTTGGAGGAACCGGTGGCGCCGCCGCAGCCGTCACGGCCAGTGCGACCGCCGATTAGGATCACGATATCTCCCTTTTTAGGTGTGGCGCGACGTATATTTTCCGCGGGAGCAGCAGCAATAACAGCGCCTACCTCCATGCGTTTGGCAATAAACGCCTCATCATAGACTTCAGCTACTTGGCCTGTGGCCAGCCCGATTTGATTACCGTATGAGCTGTAACCGCGCGCTGCTTCTTTAGTTATTTTACGTTGAGGCAATTTGCCGGGCAGGGTATCTTCAATTTTTTTCCTAGGATCCCCGCTGCCTGTTAAACGCATAGCCTGATAAACATAAGATCGGCCTGAAAGCGGATCTCTGATAGCTCCGCCAAGACAGGTGGCAGCACCGCCAAAAGGTTCAATTTCTGTAGGATGGTTATGAGTTTCATTTTTAAACATCAAAAGCCAAGGCTCTTTTTTTCCGTCAATTTCTAGTTCTACTTTGATACTGCAGGCGTTGATCTCTTCAGAGATATCTAAATCGTCCAAAAGACCTTTAGCTCTCATTTCTTTTGCAGCCAATGTGGCGATATCCATCAAAGTGATGGGTTTTTCTTTTTCTTTATAATAATCACTTCTAGAGGCTAGATATTTTTCATAAGAATTTTTTATGGCAGTATTAAAGTGCCCTTCATCGAATGTGATATCGGTTATCTTTGTAGAGAAAGTAGTATGACGGCAATGGTCGGACCAATAGGTATCGATAACCTTAATTTCAGTGACGGTGGGATCACGTTTTTCCTGACATTTGAAATAATCTCTGACAAAATAGAGATCATCCATACTCATAGCCAGGCCCATTTGCAAATAAAATTGTTCCAGTTGAGAGTCATTATAATTGATAAAGCCATCAAGTATAGCTACAGGAGGTGGAGTTGTAGTGGCGATCTCCAAAGAAGCGGGTTTGGTCATATCAGCCTCTCTGGAATCGACGGGATTGATGCAATATGATTTGATTTTATCTAGATCTTCTTTTTTTAGATTACCTTTTAAAACGATGATTTTGGCATATTTGCAAAGAGGCAGATCTTTTTGGCTGATTATTTGCAGACATTGAGCGGCGGAATCTGCTCTTTGGTCGAATTGACCCGGCAAATACTCTACAGCAAAAGCTGTTTCGTCTGGGGCAAGAGGAAAATCCTCATGATAAAGATTATCTAAAGCAGGTTCGGCAAAGATGGTAAAGAGAGCCTCTTTCAATATTTGATCATCAGCACCGCTTACGTCATAGCGGTTGATGATGCGTATACTATCTAAATTAGGTAATGATAAGGTTATTTTCAAGTCATTGAAGATCTGTTTAGCTTCGATAGCATAGTCTGACTTTTTTTCTACCAATATACGATGGATTGTTGTATTCATATAGCCACCCTCTGTTTATTTTTATCATAACTTATTTTACCACAGAAGCCGAAAAAATTCCTCTTTTTTCTATTTACCTCACAATTTTGTAAATATTTTATATTTTTCTTGCGATATAGGCTTAGTTTGTGCTATTTTATTTAAATATGAGTGTAATAACATAATAAGGTCAGTGGTGAACAATGAAAAATCAAGAAAACATCAACCCTAATAAAGGCCCATGGCAATGGAATTTCGGCATGGTTTTGTTTATCATACTTTTATGGTTTGCAGTGACACAGCTAATGGGCTTATTTTTTGAGGGAAGCAAGCATACCATAAGTATGTTTTTTATTGGTGCTATTTTACAATTTATTTGTATTTTTGAAATTCCTTATGCTATTACAAAGAAAAAAACAGGCTCTTTGCACTTACTAGGTTTTATCCGCTCAGATCCTTTTGAAACGATAAAAATAGGCATCACCAGAGGTTTAGTCATTTATTTAATGACCATGATAGTTTCGGCCGTGATTACAATACTCTTTCCCCAGGACCGCACCACCCAGCAGATCGTTCAATTGGTATTGCAGCAATCTAATCCCATTGTTCGTTTTGGTTTAGTACTAGGGGCTGTTGTTTTGGCCCCCATCGGCGAAGAGGTTTTCTTCCGCGGCATACTTTTTACATTACTGAAAAATAAATTAGGTAAATGGTGTGGCGTTATTATCTCTTCAGCAATTTTTGCTGCTTTGCATTTTGATATATGGGCTTTCATGCCTATCTTTATCGGTTCTATAATTTTGTGTCTTCTTTATCATAAATATGGCAATATTTGTATCAATATACTAGCTCATGCAACTTGGAACGGCATTACCATAGCAATATTATTATGGGCCAGCAGTCAAGGTTTGTGATAAAAATAGGCCCTTTTTTATTTTTTCTTAACATGATAAAATATAAATAATGATAAAGAAAGAGAGGCAACTAAATGATAGTAATTGAAATGGAAAACGGTAAAAAAATCGAGCTTGAGCTTTATCCTCAATATGCTCCCAATACGGTGAAAAACTTTATTTCTTTAGTGGATAAAGGATTTTATAATGGCAAAATTTTTCATCGAGTTATTCCCGGATTTATGATTCAAGGCGGTTGTCCCGAAGGCAGCGGCTTCTGCGGTCCCGGTTATTCCATAAAAGGGGAATTTTCTCAAAATGGCTTTTCTCAAAACACCTTGAAACATGAAAGAGGCGTTATTTCTATGGCTAGATCACAGCATCCCGATTCTGCAGGCAGCCAGTTTTTTATCATGCATGCCGATGGATTTTTCTTGGACGGACAATACGCTGCCTTTGGCAAAGTGGTTTCCGGCATAGAAACCGTGGATGAAATCGCCGCAGTTCCCACTAGCCCTAATGATAAACCCAAGCAAGATCAAATCATCAAATCAATCACCTTGATTGATGAAAAGGTAGAAGAACCGCAAAAAATCTGATTAATAAAATTAAGGAGGAGCTGATTTTATGCCATTTAAGGGTAATGCTATTGTTGCTCAATCGGGCGGACCTACTGCCGTAATCAATAACAGCGTTTTCGGTGTAGTGCAAGAATGGCTGAAAAATAATACAGGCGGCAAAATATATGGCGGTATCAGCGGTATCAAAGGCATTCTAAATGGTGATATCATTGACCTTGGTTTGCAGGACCCTCTAGCAATAGCTGGGCTGCGCTATACGCCGGGTGCAGGTGTTCACTCCTGCCGCTATAAAGTTACTCCCGAAGATCAGGAGCAAATGATAGATATTTTCAAAGCTCTTGATATCCGCTATTTTTTCTATATCGGCGGTAATGATTCTATGGACACAGCACATAAAACATATTTGGCTGCACAGGATAGCGGCTATGATATGTGTGTGATCGGCATACCTAAAACCGTCGATAATGATTTGCCCTTCACCGATCATTGTCCCGGTTATGGTAGTGCCGCCAAATACTTAGCAGCTACTGTACAGGAAACAGGCATAGATCTGGAAAGCGTTTCCACCAAAAACAAAGTGACCATATTGGAGGCTATGGGACGCAATGCCGGTTGGCTGACTGCTGCAGGAGCTTTGGCCAAAAAAGACCCTCAAGATGCGCCGCATCTGATCTATTTACCGGAAGTTGCCTTTTATAAAGAGCGCTTTTTGGCTGACGTACAAAAAGTATATAAAAATTTAGGTTATGTTTATGTAGTAGTTTCTGAAGGCATAGTTGATGAAAAGGGTGAATATTGCTTTGCCTCTCATTCTGTAGACGCTTTCGGTCATGCTCAGTTGAGCGGGGCTGGGGATTCCTTAAAACAGCTGATAGAGAAAGAGTTGGGTATTAAAGCACGTTGTAATACTTTAGGTACTGCTCAACGCTCGGCAATGCATTTTGCCTCAGCCTGTGATGCTGATGAAGCCTATATGGTGGGTGTTGCTGCCGTCAAGTTTGCTTTGGATGATATTAGCGGTGTGATGGTGACTATTGAAAGGGCCAGCCAAAATCCTTATAAAAGTACTCCCGGCATGGTGTCTTTAGGTAATGTTGCCAATGTAGAAAATAAAATTCCCCTTGCTTGGATTAACGAGGAAAGAAATTATATCAAACCGGAATTTTTAGATTATGCTCGTCCTTTGATCATGGGAGAAGTTAAAATACCAATCAAAGAGGGCCTTCCTGATTATGTAAGGTTAGATTTCAGCAAAGGAAAAGTAAATCTATAAATAACATAGTAAAAAAGCACAGCTAAAAGCTGTGCTTTTTATGGCTGGGGAGGCTGGATTCGAACCAACGCATGTCGGTGCCAAAAACCGATGCCTTACCACTTGGCTACACCCCAATATCAATAACAGAGACTGTTGTGGTCGGGACGACAGGATTTGAACCTGCGACCCCTTGATCCCAAATCAAGTGCGCTACCAAGCTGCGCTACATCCCGTAATCAACAACAAGAATTATTATAAACAATAACCAAGTGAAATGTCAACTATTAATTGTATAAAGGCTAGTTACTTTTTTAAATAGGCTGATAACTGATAGCTTTTTTACATCAAAGAGGCTTTTTTATTTTGCTTGTAGGATAATGACAACTTATGTAGAAATTGTTTATGGAAAGCTTTATGATACTAAATAGAGGTTGGGGGGATAAAGCTTGCCTAATATGAAGCAAAAGGACCACAAATTAATATCAAACTACTTTCACTTTGTACAAGAATTTCTGACCCAGACAACGGCGGTGCCGGATCTATTATTGCAAAACTATTCCCAATTAGCTCTTAGTGATTCAGAGCTGGTCTTTTTTTTGCGCCTTTTGATGCAGACAAAAAACCTTCCATACTTTAATCTGGAAGATATAAAAGCAGCATTTGCCGATGACAATCATAAGGTAGAAGAAATGTTGGAACTTTTTAGCAATAAAGGCCTGATCTCAGCGGATAATGAAGCCGGTGAAGGCTATTATTCTCTACAAGGCTTTTTTCATCAGCTATGGGAGATTTGGTGTTATGAAAAAAGTTGCTCTAAAAGCTTAAAAAAACCAATAAAGACTGTTATTAGCTGTAAAAAAGAAATCGGCAAAACCCTAAGGCAGGACTTTGCCGTTACATATAAAATGTTTGAAAGGGAATTGGGCAGAGGACTTTCTCCTATAGAAAGCGAAAAAATCGCCAAATGGTTTGATGAGGATAAATTCTCACCAGAGTTAATCAAAGAGGCCCTAAAAAGAGCTGTCCTGCAAGGAAAACCTTATTTCAATTATATCGATAAAATACTTGTAAGCTGGAAAAGCCAGAATCTGCATACCATAGCGGAAATACAGGCCAAAGATAATTATTCTTACCACAGAAAGACATCCTATAACAAAAATCAGAAAAAAGCGGCGCCCAAATGTGAATACAGCGCTATTTATGATAAGATATTAAAGCCCTAGTATCTGGATTATTAATCGCTATATGGAGTATAATATGGAAAAAATCAATCCACGGGGATTTTGGTCCCATAAACCACAAGAGGAAAATTATCAATGCCCTCTCTGCCGTGATACCGGTTGGCGTATTATTGATGACCAAGCGGCTGCCTGCAGTTGCCGCAATGAGCAGTTATTAGCAAAAAGAAAAGCTAAGGCAGGTCTTTCGGCTGCTCTGTTAGAAAAAACTTTTGCCACTTTTAAATTGCAATACTATCCTGAATATCTGAAGGTGGAGCAGGGTGCCAGTTATAGAGTGCTGGCAAATAAGGCTTTGAATGCCGCCAAGGATTTTGTGGCTTGCCAAATAGCCGGCAAAACCAGCCGGGGGCTGCTTTTTGAGGGTGATGTGGGCAGGGGAAAGACTTTTTTAGCTGCTGCCATAGCTAATAAATTATTAGAAAACGATGTGGATACGCTCTTTTTAGTTGTGCCGGAATTTTTGGAGCAACTACGCTACACCTATCAAAATGACAGCCAAAGTAATGAAAGTCAGTTGATGAACAAAGCAGCCAATGTGCCCGTACTTATATTAGATGATCTAGGCGCCCATAATTTCAGTGATTGGACCAAAAACAAAATCTTTACTCTGATCAATTATCGCCTTAACCATCAATTACCTTGTGTGATCACCAGTAACCTTTCCATTGACCAATTGAATAATGTCATAGACAGCCGCACTGTTTCCCGCATTATGGAAATATGTGATGTTTACCGCTTGCATTGCGATATGGACCTGCGCATGAAAAATCAGGATTAAAATATAATGGAGTTTTTATAATTAAGTGGAAAAAGCTATAATATTTGATTTTGATGATACCCTGGTATATACTAATGATATCTTCAATAATGCTAAAGATAGATTTTATGACCTGATGTTCGAATTGAATTTGGCAGATGAGCGCTTGGCAGATGTTCTGAATCATCTAGATATTGCCAATGTCAAAAAAGCCGGCGGTCTGGCCAAAGATTGTTTTCCTAATGCTTTGCGACAGACCTATCTTTATTATTGCCGAAAAAAGAATCAACAGGCCGATTTGAAGATAGCAGAACTATGCGCGGATATCGGCTGGCAGGTTTACGAAATTACGCCTGTTATAGTGCCCGGTGCCGAGGAACTGCTCAAGGAATTATCGGCTCACTATAAACTCTATATGATGACCCAGGGGGATAAAAAGACGCAGAAGGAACGCATGGAGAAAAGCGGTCTTTTGCGCTATTTTGATGATTATAAAATAGTCAAAGCAAAAAAGCAATTCCATTATATGCAATTGATTACAAAAAAAAGCATCAAAAAAGAAGCCAGTTGGTCTGTGGGCAACAGCTTGCGTTCTGATATTAATCCGGCACTTTTAGCTGGACTAAAAGCCATTCATGTACAAGTTGATTGCTGGGACTATGAATCTGCCGCCTCTATCGGAGGTTATCATCAGACCAAGGATTTACTCTCATGTCGTAATATATTACTCGATAATATTCCACATGATAAGGAGGTAATTTTATGAAAGCTGCCGTTTTACAGTTTAATATTCAGTCAGGGGATGTAGAAGGAAACAGGAAAAAAGCTTCTGATCTAATTATCCAGGCTGCCGAACAAGGTGCTGAACTGGTTCTTTTGCCAGAATTATGGAATTGCGGTTATGCTCTTGACCGTCTAAGTGAGCTGGCCGAAACTTCAAGAGGTTCCAGCATAAGAATGTTGCAAAAATTGGCTAAAAAAAATAATCTTTTTATTATCGGCGGCTCTATCGGTGAGAAAAAAGACGGTAAATTTTTTAACACCTCCTTTGCTATAAATCAAGAAGGAAATATCGTGTCTAAATATCGCAAGGTACACCTGTTTTCTCTGGGTTTAGAGGAGCATAAGTATTTTTCTCCGGGTGGTGAATGGGTCCTTACCCAAACCCCTTGGTTTACTGTCGGTATGATGGTTTGTTATGATCTGCGTTTTCCGGAATTTGCCCGTAATTTGGTGATGCGAGGGGCTAGATTATTGACGATTCCGGCCCAATGGCCCACCTCGAGAGAAACTGATTGGCGTATTCTTTGTCAGGCCAGGGCTATAGAAAACCAATGTTTTGTTATGTCCGCAAACCGTACTGGTACCGATATCAACGGCCTAGAATATAACGGAGCATCTCTTATTATCAATCCTTGGGGACGTATTGTGGTTGATGCTAAAGATAAAAGTGGCGCCTTCGTTGCGGAACTGGATCTCTCCATGCTGGAGGAAGAAAACCAAAAAATTGATGTCTTTGGGGACAGGCGAGCTATCTTGGATGAGATCGACGATAGTCAAATATAAGTCAGGAATCTAAAAAAGCAAAGGCTTTAAGCCTTTGCTTTTTTATTGGTCAAGAGAATTCAAGCGATATCTATCGTATGCTATCATTTACGATCTCTTTTTATTAATCCTACCAAAGCTACCAGTAAACCGGCTAATGAAACGAAATATCCGGGTGTAATTGCTGCCCCGCTGCAACATCCACTGCAGGCTAATATCCAAGCAATACCAAATAAGCTTATTGATATACCAAAGAGCATGATTTTCATGACTTCATCGCCTTTCATAAAAATAAATTATCTTCAGTATTTATATTAAAATATTGGCTATTATATCACCTGCAAAAAAATTTTTATTATTGTCTAACAAGCTGTTTTGCTCATTATTGAGCGAATAAATATACAATCTTTTTTTTCCATAAAGCCATAAACGGGCTATAATTTTGAAGTTTTATGTATGAAGTAAAAGCTCTTCAGTAAAGACTTCTATTATTATCGTCAGAGCTGGTGATGCTGATGGAACTTTCAGCGCAGGTGCACGCAAGTAACGCACCCCACAAAGTGAGGTGCGTTACTTGCGTGCAGGTTCAGCCTGCTGGTACGCCCGATAGGAATTGAACCTACGCTCCCGGCTCCGGAGGCCGGTGCTCTATCCACTGAGCTACGGGCGCATATTAGACATCTATTAATTTTAACTTAAATATCAAATCAAGTCAATATTTATTGAGTAAGAGCTAAAATTATGGTATGATTGAGGACAAACGATATGATAGAGCAGGTGGGAAAATGGCCGCAAATTATGTAGTAGTTGATTTGGAAACAACGGGTTTGGACCCTCAGAATAATAAAATTATCGAAATATCGGCTGTAAAGATCCATAGAGGAATCATCAGAGAAGAATTCTCTTTTTTGGTCAATCCGCAAATGCCTCTTGCCGCCGAAATTACGGCACTTACTGGCATAATAGATGTAATGTTGGCAGATCAGCCGCTGATCGAGCAAATAATCCCTGATTTTCAAAATTTTATCGGCAATGACATCATCATAGCTCACAATGCTTCTTTTGACCGCAGTTTTTTGGAAAAATATCTTCAGATGGAAAATGATTGGATAGATAGTATCATTCTGGCTCAGATTGTATTTCCTACGGCAGGTACTTATTCATTAGACTATCTTTGCCGCTATTTAGGAATCAGTAATAAAGATGCTCATCGCTCTCTGTCTGATGCCAAAGCTACGGCGGAGCTTTTCTGTCTCTGTTTGCAACAATTTTCTCGCTTTAGTTGGCCTCTGAAGCGGGGGATACTGGAATTAGCCAAAGAAGATGATAGCGCTTTGGGCCGATTACTGATTCAAGAAGCCTTAAAAGACCCCCAGGTCGATCAAGATGCTGCTTGGGAAGGCCTGCCTGGAGTAAAAAAAGAGCCAAAGCAGCAGAAAAAAAGAGAGTCTTGCATAGACGAAGAATTTCGGTTGGATATACAGGAGATAGAGAAATATTTGACTTCTCAGGATCTTTGCGGAGAACATATAGAAAGTTTTGAGACCAGACCGCAACAATTGGAAATGGCTTTGGCTGTGGCCAAAAGTTTTAATAATAGACAGTTTTTGCTGGCGGAAGCTGGTACAGGTACGGGAAAATCATTGGCATATCTTTTGCCTGCAGTGCTTTTTTCACTGCGCTCCGGCCAGCAGATAGGTATCAGCACTCACACAATCAGCTTGCAGGAACAGCTGCTAAAAAAAGAAATACCGCAATTACAAGGTATCATCAAGGAGGACTTCCGGGCGGCTGTACTCAAAGGGCGCGGGAATTATCTTTGTCTTAATCTCTTCTATTATTTCTACCACCATGCAGATGATAATCTGCGCTATTTTTTGATGAGGGTCTTGGTTTGGCTTGAGCAAACAAGTAGCGGTGATGGGGGAGAGTTAGGTCTGGGACGTTTTGAAAATTGGAAATGGCAGTTAATATCTGCTGGCAAGGAGAATTGTGTTGCCCCTGCCTGCCGTTTTTGTAAGGGACAATGCTTTGTGAGCCAAAGCCGCAGACAGGCGGAAACAGCCGATATAGTCATAGTCAATAATGCTCTTTTGGTAGCTGACGCCGCTATGGAGAAAGGTGTCTTGCCTAATTTATCATATCTGATAATTGATGAGGCCCATCATTTGGAGAAAGCAGCTGAGGAGCAATTATCGGCCTCTGTGGATTTTTATACGCTACTTAATATATTGTCTCGTCTGAAAAGGAGAGAAAAAGGCAAATCCTCAGGGGTTTTGCAGCAGATCAAAAAACAGTCGGAAAAACTCTTTTTTCTCTCGTCAGATCAAGAAGAAGTAGCAAATTATTTACTTAAGGCAGAGGATGAGCTGCAAAGCACCCTGGAAAGTTCTCAACAATTCTTTAGTTTTATAAAAAGTACATATCATGAGGCAGCTAGGGCGAATGACTATTATCCGGCCCGTTTGTTGATTGAAAAAAAAGATAATAAAGATTCTTATTGGCAAAATTTAGAGGCTCTGGGCCAAAACCTTTATGGCCGGGTGCGCCAAGAGAGTAAAACGCTTTTCAGCCTTTTGGATCTTTTGACAGCAGCCGAGCTGCAAACAAAAGTGGAAGTCCCGGCCAAAGATCAGCTAAAAGTCATTGCTTCTTTATTAAGAAATATGGCCGACACTATAGAAAGCTGGCTGGATCATGATGATAATTATGTAATATGGTTGGAATTTGCTGCCGAAGATAAATTACCTTCATTACATATAGCACCTTTAGAGCTGGGTCAAATACTTTATGATAACCTATTTAAGGAAAAAGCCTCTGTGATCATGACTTCCGCCACTTTGAGCGCAGCAGGTTCTTTTGCTTATTTCAAAAAAAATATTGGTCTGGACCTCTTGCCTGATCCGGCCATCGAATTGCAGGTCAATTCGCCCTTTTTCTATTCTGAGCAGGCGCTTTTTACGATTTGCACAGATTTGCCTGATTGGACCAAAGAAAGCGAAGTCGTTTGTATAGATGCCATAGGGTGCACGCTAATAAAGTTATTGGAGGCCTCTTCAGGCAGGGCTGTTGTCCTTTTTACCTCCCATGCACAATTGAAAGCGGTTTATAATCGTATTAAGCAGCCCCTAGCACAAAAAGGGATTGACGTTTTGGCCCACGGTATAAACGGCAACCCCCATCAATTATTGCAAAGATTAAAAAAAGAAGAAAAATGTTGTATACTTGGTGCCAGCAGTTTTTGGGAAGGTATAGATGTGGTAGGCAGCGCCCTTTCTTTGCTGGTCGTAGTGCGCCTGCCTTTTTGGCCACCTACTAATCCAATTTTGTCTGCCCGTGTAAAAAGGATGGAGGCAGAGGGTATAAACAGCTTTAAAGAGTACAGCCTGCCACAATCGATTATTCGATTTAAGCAAGGGTTTGGTCGCCTGATTCGCTCAGGATATGATAAAGGCGTATTTTGTGTTCTGGACAAAAGAATCGTAGAGAAATTTTATGGACGGTATTTTATTGATTCTTTACCGGACATGGAGATCATTTGTGCAGACCATGAGGAGATTGCCGAACATGTACGAAAATGGCTGGATTAGCTAATAAAATTTATTATTCAATCACAAAATTTTCTACCACTCCATAATATATAAAAGGCGAAAAGGTTATTATCTGAATCCTGATAAAAAGTTTTTGCAAAAGGAGTGGTAGGCATGAAAATTTATTATGTAAAACTACCTAAATTCTTGAGAAATTTTTTGAAAAAAGCTCTACATCAATAATCAATTTTCCCGAGCCGCCTCTTAAAAGGGGCGGTCATTATTTTACGCCGCAGATACCTCCGATGACTGAAGCCAAAAGACAATAAGCACTATGTATACCGAAGCTGGACCAGCTGCCGCCCTGAGCCAAAGTAAGCAATAGTAAAATTACGACAAAGACTAGACCGACTAAAAGGCCATGCAAAAGCCCCCTGTTTTGAGCTTTTCTGCCTGCAATAAATCCGCCCATAAAAAGAGCGAATACGCTGATGATGATCACTGCCGGTCTCATAAAGGATTCCGGCAAGCTGGTGTAAAAGATCACGCAACTCATAATAAATGATGTCACGAGTATGATAATTATAGCGGCAATTATGCCCCATAAAGAGCAAGAAAAAGTGCCGGTTTTTATCTTCGTACCAAAATCTTTTATTTCCATATCCATCTCTCCTGATCAATATACTTATATATTTGTTTATAAATCTATGTCTAAAGAAAAATTTTATGACATAAACTTGACCATCTATAATAAATGTCATATTATTTAAAGCATAAAGTTAAAGAAAAAGAGGATAAATGATGGATAAAGAAAAAATAGAAACCGCAGTGAAAATGATTTTAGAAGCCATAGGAGAAGATCCGACAAGAGAAGGATTAGAAAAAACTCCTTCCAGAATAGCCGATATGTATGAACAAATTTTTTCTGGACTTAATGCTGATCCCAAAGATCATCTGCGGATTCAATTCAAAGAAGATAAACATGAGGAAATGGTCATAGTAAAAGATATCAGTCTTTACTCTATGTGTGAACATCATATGCTGCCTTTTTTCGGTAAAGTGCATATAGCTTATATACCTAAAAATGGTATTATAACGGGCTTATCAAAATTAGCCCGTGTAGTGGATGAGTATGCCCATAGACTGCAATTACAGGAAAGGCTGACTACACAAATAGCAGAAGCTATTATGGAAGTATTGCAGCCGCAAGGTGTTTTGGTCATCATAGAAGCAGAACATATGTGTATGACCATGAGAGGCATCAAGAAACCGGGTTCTCTTACCGTTACTTCGGCAGTAAGAGGTATTTTTGATTATGGCAGCAGCACCAGAGCAGAGGCTTTGCAGCTGATAAAAAATTCTTAGCCTATGTCCGCAAAAATGGAGAATAAAATGAATTATAACAAAGATAATATAAAGGATAAGAAAAAAAGCTCAAGCATAATTAAAGAAATGATCATAATAATAGTGCTGGCTTTAGTGATTGCTTTTGTCATAAAGGGCTTTATCATAGATAGCAGAATCGTACCCACACCTTCCATGTATCCTACTGTTCATGTTGGGGACAGAGTACTCATGAATAGGTTGGCCTATATTGGCGATTCCACTCCTCAGCGTGGTGATATAGTAGTTTTCACAGGACCCGAGGATGCCGGGGTGGATGGAGATCTGTTAAAAAGGGTCATTGGTTTGCCAGGAGATGTAGTGGAAGTAAAAAATAATCAAGTATATATCAATAATGAGCCTTACCAAGAAGATTATTTAGCAGAGATTCCAACTTATGAATATGGGCCGGTAAAGGTCCCATCGGGCCATTATTTTATGATGGGAGATAATCGCAATAAAAGCGCTGATAGCCATTACTGGCAAGACCCTTTTATTGATGAATCAGCGATCAAGGGAAAAGTATTTCTGCTTTATTGGCCTTTAGAGAGACTAGCTGTAATTTCGAGTATATAGTATATATAAAGCGGGTGAATTATGCGAATATTGTTAACAAATGACGATGGTATTTCCGCCAAAGGTCTGGCAAATTTATGTCAAGAGCTCAGCAAAATAGCCAAGGTCAGCGTTTTTGCGCCGGCTTTTGAGAGAAGCGCTACCGGTCACGGTATCACTGTTAACACTCCTTTACGCTTAAATAAGGCCTATATGGAAGGTGCAAACGAAGCCTGGTCTGTTGACGGGTTTCCGGCAGATTGTGTTAAATTGGCTTTAGAATATATAATGAAAGAACAACCAAATATTGTTATTTCCGGTGTAAATCATGGCAGTAATCTGGCTACTGATACTATTTATTCCGGAACTGTATCCGCGGCTATGGAAGGATTTATCTTTGGACTGCCTTCTATTGCCATATCACTGGTGGATGGAGAATCTAATCTTGATGTAGCATGCCGCTTTGTAAGTGATTTTTGTCTGTGGTGGGAAAAGGAAAAATTTCAACCCCATAGCATGTTCAATATCAATGTGCCCCCGGGAGAGATTAAGGGTAGTAAATATGCCCAATTAGGTGTTCGTATCTACCGCAATACCTTCGAAGAGAGGATAGATCCCAGGGGTAATCAATATTTTTGGCTGTCCGGGCAGCCGGAAGATAAAGGTTCACATGGCCGTACCGATGTAGAAGCTATAGCCGATGGATATATTTCCATCACGCCCCTCAGCGCCGATCTGACTAATTACAAGGTATTAGATTTTCTCAAAGAAAACCCCCCTCTTTCTTGATTTAACCAGAGTATCAACGTCGGATCATCCTGCGCCATATTCCCATGCTTAAGCCACCCATCAGGGCCAAAGCGACAAAATAGATAATTAACAAAAGAAAAATAATGGCTGCTAAGGCCATTTTTTCTTGGCCTGAAAATAAATCGCCAACCAAAGGTCCGAGCCCCATAAAAGCTATTAGAGTAAAAAAAGTAGCTATTATAGGTTTGAAGAAGATGTTTTTCAGTGGCAGTTTAATACGTGTAACACGGAATAAACAAAGGAAATTTAGAGCGAATCCGAATATACAGGAGATATTTACGGCAATAGCAGCACCGTCAATACCCAAAGAGGGATGAGCCGTCAGAAGCAATATGCCTCCCAGTAGGCAGACACCTGTCATTACAGCATTGATCAACAGTTCCTTAACTTTCCCTAAGCCTTGTAAGATGCTAGTTAAAGTTACTTGTAAGTAGGCGAAGGTACCCCCTAGGCATAAAATTCTTAGACAATGAGCTGATAAAGGGCTGTTGAATATCCACGTACAGAACTGATCAGCAAAGAGAAAGAGTATCAGCATCCCGGGCAAGCTAAAAACTATAGTAGCTTGCAGAGAATTGCTGATACGATGGGCCAGCAGTTTTTTATTCATTAAACTGCATTCAGCTATGGCCGGTATCACAGAGACCGATAAGGCTGAGGTAAAGACTCCCGGCAGGTGCAAAAGAGTCATGGCTACGCCGGCAAATCGACCATACATCTCGGTGGCCGTCCTCATATCATAACCGGCATGCTGCAAAGCCATGGGGATCAAAAAGGCCTGTAGCATCATCATAGAACTTAGGACTAACCTGTTGAGAGTGACAGGAGTGCCAAAACGAACTAGATTTTTGGCCATCCGTGGACGGAAAAAACCGCTTCCTTCGCCTCTTTGTTGTTTGTTAAAGATTTTTAAAAGGTAGATAAATCCCGCGGTTTCACCCAACAATGTGCCTATAGCAGCGGAAGTGACTGATTTATCCAAGCTGAGATTGGCCAATTGAAAAGCTAAAAATATACCCACCAATACCCGTACCGTTTGTTCTATGCTTTGACTGGCCCCGATAGAGGATATTTGCCCCATACCTTGAAAATATCCTCTAAAAGCAGAATCAATAGAAATTATAAACACAGCGGGCAGCATGATCAGTAAGGAAAGATAGATCCGCTCATCAGGCACAAAATATTCGATCATGTAAGGCAGTAATAGCCAGGAGGCCAAAGTTACTATAACCCCTGTAATAAAAAGCACTATCAACCCGCTTTTAAAGATATTAAGTATTTCGCCTCTGTTGTTTTTTGACGAGGCGATTGATTGTGAGATAGCCAGAGGCACACCCCAACTGGCCAAAACTAATAAAAAAGAGTAGAGAGGGGTAACCATTTCGATCAATCCTATGCCTTCCGCCCCCAAAACTCTCACCAGTACGACTCTGTATAAGAAGCCGAGTCCTTTAATATATATATTGGAAAAAATTAGTAGTATCGTGCCTAGTAAAAGACCTTGGTGTTTTTTTGCCATAATACCTTCCCCTATAGTGCTTGTGATAGAAGGTATGCCTGTATGATGTTTTCTATAACTGATTCAAACTATTTTAAAGATAAAATTTTGAAAAACTTTTACTGATAAAAAGGGTTTTGTCTTGATTATATATAATATATAAACTCATGTTTAATATAAAATTTCGCATAATAGATACATTACTATTAATAGTTGCTGAAGGGGGATATTAAATGAAGGTCTATCCATCGGAGAATGTTCGTAATGTGGGGGTAGTATCGCATCAAGGAGCGGGCAAAACATCTTTGACAGAAGCTTTGATTTATAATACTGGTGCGACAACCCGTCTGGGTAAAGTGGACGAAGGAAATACTGTTGCCGACTACAGCCAGGAAGAAATCAAACGCAAAAGTACCATCAATACTTCCTTAGTTGCTACTATTTGGCAAGATAATAAGATCAATATTCTTGATGTACCTGGTTTTGCAGATTTCTTTAGCGAAGTTGTGGGTACTTTAGCAGTTGCAGACAGCTTATTAATGGTTTTAGATGCTGTTGCCGGGGTAGAAGTCAGTACCGAGATCATTTGGGATTTGGCTGATGAAAAAAATATCCCGATGCTTGCTTTTGTAAATAAAATGGATAGAGAAAATGCCGATTTCGCCAAAACGGTTGCATCAATGAAAGAAAAACTTACCAGGCAGATCATTCCTATCCAATTGCCGATAGGCAAAGAAGCCGATTTTTGCGGCGTGGTTGATTTGATAGAAATGAAAGCCTATAGATATGATAACGGTAAAGCCCAAGAAATCGATATTCCGGCCGAACTATTGACCGAAGCTGAAATGGCCAGAGAAGAGCTTATTGAGGCTGCTGCTGAGGGTGAGGATGAGATCACCATGAAATATCTCGATGGTGAAGAACTTACTAAAGAAGAGATTATTCTAGGCTTGAAATTCGGTATAGCCCAAGGAAAAGTTGTCCCCGTTCTTTGTGGTTCAGCCTTAAAAAATATTGCTACCGATAAAGTTTTAGATCTTTTTGTAGCATATGCCCCCAGTCCTTTGGATTCTATGGAAGCTGAATTGGCCGAAAAACCGGTTGCTTCCTTGATATTCAAAACTATGACCGACCCTTATGTAGGTAAAATCAGCTTTTTCAAAGTCATGCAAGGAAAAATGAAAGGGGACACTACCCTTTATAATCCCAATAAATCAGTAGATGAAAAAGTTGCGCAGCTCAGCACTATGCAGGGCAAAACTGTTATCCCACTATCGGAATTCAATTTTGGTGATATCGGTGTGGTTGCCAAATTAGTAAATAGCGGTACCGGTGATACTTTAACAACTAAAAATAGCGGAGTTGTTCTGGATGGTATAGAATTTCCGGTTTCCAATCTGACTATTGCTATTGCGCCTAAATCAAAAGGTGACGAAGATAAACTGGGCAATGCCATCAATCGTATTTTAGAAGAAGAACCTACTTTGCGTTATGAAAAGAATGTGGAGACAAAACAAACCCTCTTGACAGGAGCAGGTGAGGCACATCTCAATATCATCATTGAGCGTCTGCAACGTAAATTTGGTGTGCAAGTGGACATCGTAGAGATGAAAATTCCTTACAGAGAAACTATTCGTGGTACAGCTCAAAAAGTAGAGGGTAAACACAAAAAACAATCCGGTGGACACGGCCAATACGGACATGTCTATATTGATATTGAACCCTATATGGAGGGTGATTTTGCCTTCGAAGAAAAAATCTTTGGCGGTGCCGTTCCCAAGCAATATATACCAGCCGTAGAAAAAGGTATCCGTGAATCCATGTCCGAAGGTATCTTAGCCGGCTTCCCTGTTTCCAATATTAAAGTCACACTCATAGATGGTTCTTATCATGATGTCGATTCCTCGGAAATGGCTTTCAAACTAGCAGCCAATATTGCCTTTAAAAAAGCATGTGAGCAAGCCAAACCGATTCTTCTGGAGCCTATCATGGATGTTGAGATACTTGTTCCTGACCAATTTATGGGTGATATCATGGGCGATATGAATACCAAACGCGGCCGCATCATGGGTATGGAAAAACATGGCAAAATGCAGCTTATAAAAGCGCAAGCCCCCCTTGCCGAGCTGAGCCGCTATTCTATTGACCTCAGATCTATTACTCAGGGCAGAGGTAAATTTACTATGAAATTCACTCGTTATGAAGAAGTTCCGGCTAATATTACTGAGAAGGTAGTTGCCAATGTTAAAGCAGAAAAAGAATAACAATAGCAAAAGATAGTATTAGAAAAGAGAGGTCTAGGTATAACGAAACCTCTCTTTTCATAAATTTAGTAATAATAGCCATAATAATATCATAACTTATATAAAAATTTTACTCATAGAAAAGAAATTTAGGTAAATCCTTTTAATAAGTTCTTAAATTGCTTGACAATTTTCATAAAATTCAAAAAAATTAATATAGGCTCTATACTCGTATTATATATGTAATTAACATATCAATATTGAAAACTTTAT
>JBMNOA010000064.1:0-6877 GCA_050942825.1 Bacillota bacterium | reverse complement strand
ATAATAAAGTATTTCTGAGCAAAAAAGTCTAAGTCATTTGATATAATTTGATATGGTTGATTGCCGATAGGGTATAACCGGAAACGGCCATGCCTTCCGTTTGAAAAGGAAATGCGAACAATAACAATGTTTTACTGTTGTTATTTTAGACCTTTCCTAATAGGCAAAGGTCTTTATTTTGTGAAAAAGGAGGTAGAATGATCGGCTAAGCAGATATTAGTAAAATAATATAATAATATAAAAAATTAAAGGAGTGTTGGTTTTGTTAAATACTAAATTTGTGAAATTATTTGTAGCCCTTTGTGTGATTTTCACTGTTTGTTTTGCCTTCCAAAGTGGAGTTTTTGCTGCCTATGGCCGCAATGTTCCGAAATTAACGGGTGCAACATTGGTCAGCGGTATAGATACCACAGCGGTATTGGATCTGACATTCAGCAACAATGTTTCTCAGGTCAGTGCCGATGCATTGACTTCAAACATAGCTTGCTTCAAGTTGACTGAAAAAGGCAAAACAGATGCTATTGATATTACGGTAACTCCTTATCAGAATAACAAAAGGATGTTCACCGTCACAAGTAATAATGCTTTAACAACCGGTACTACATATGAATTGATAATTGACAAAGCTTTGCAAGGTAATAACGGCAACAAAGCCGGTGTGGATTACAAGGTTACTTTTAGTATTGGCGGTGAAGCTACTTTTACTGCTATTCAAGAAACACCTGAAGAAATACCTGAAGAAACACCAGAAACACCAGAAACACCTGAGACACCTGAGACACCTGAAGAAACTCCTGCACCTCAGTTTTCCGACATCGCTACCAACTGGGCCAAAGATGATATTAACTCTTTAGCTTCCATGGGTGCTGTCACAGGATATGTAACTGGCAAATTCAAACCCAATGCTCCTATCAGCAGATGTGAGATCGTAGCTATTTTGGTCAAAGCCTTGAAGTTGACCAGTGATAAAGAAGTCACTTTCGCCGATACCACTACCAGCTGGGCAAAAGACTATATCAGAATCGCAGCTGCTTTGAATATCGTAAATGGCACAGGCGATAATAAATTTGATCCCAATTTGAATATCAGCAGACAAGAAATGGCCAAAATCGTTTCCTTAGCTGGAAATCTTTCAGACGAAGGCAAAGAAAGCAAAGTTTTTGCGGATGCTGACAAAATCGCCTCTTGGGCTAAAACCTATGTCAATGCTGCCAGTGCCAATGGAGTGATCAATGGCTATACTGATAACACTTTCAAACCGACTGAAAAAATTTCCAGAGCAGAAGCCTGCCGTATGATTATGAATTTGATCAGACTTCAAGCAAAATAAATAAATAAATAAATCTGAAGAAAAAGGGGGCTATCCCTAAAAAGGATAGCCCTATTATTTCTATTGGGGAGATTAATTATGAAGATTAATTTGAATATAAAAGAATTAAGCAAAATCATGATTTTGATGATAATTTTTGCTTGCATATTTGTGCCTGTTGTAGCTTTGGCCGGTAATGGAGACGGTAGCGGTGGAGGATCAAATGAGCCTTTACGTATGGAATCTTCATATCCGGCAGACGGTGCAAAGAATGTGGCTCTTGATGTTACTATCAAATGTACCTTCAGTAAAAATGTTGCTTATATCGCAGTAAAAGATAAAAATGCCACTCTATTTACCCTGAAAGAAAAAGACGGCATTGCGGTACCGTTTAAAGTAGTGATAGCTGATGCTGAGATCGAGGTGGAGAAAAAGAATGATATCAATTTGGTGCCTACCAAACCGCTGAAAGAAGGTACTACCTATGTAGTTACAGCCTTGGCAGGAATCCAATCCAAAAGCGGTGCTATTATGGCCTCAAATCAAAGCTTCAGTTTTACGACCAAAGCAGCAGCTCCTGCTGCAACTACAACCAACAAATCTACACCAACCGCAACAACAACCCAATCTTCCACAGCAACAGCCAAAAATAATGATAAGACCACCACTACAGTAAAAGAAACTTCAACTGTCTCAAGTGCCACAGACAATACAGCAACACAGCAAGCTGATCCTGTGACAGCTCCTGTTGCGACTGTCAATGAGCAAGCACCTACTCAAGAAGTGTCAATTACTACTGATGCTGCGAATACTGACCAAGCCAACAGTTCTGTTGTGTGGATCATAATTATTATAGTTGCAGCAGCTGCTGTTGCATTGGGTATGTATATGGCCAAACGGCGTTCTAATATCAAATAATAAGGCGGAAAATTTATGGGAATCTACCATCTGGCTATCATGGGCTGCGATCTTTTTGGCAAGAAAGCAGCTGTAAAACCAAGCCAAAATAATTTAAATATTACAGAACAGATTACCGATGAGGGGTCACGATGATCAAAATCAAAAATAAAGTTTTAGCTCATATCCTGCTTTGGCTGATACCGATCTTTATTATTCTGTTAACCCTGTTCATAGGTAGATATCAAATAAGTTTTTCCACAGTGATCCATTCTTTGTTATATAGTTTGGGTTTTACCGATAGTCATGTTACCAGGGAGAGTGTTACTGTAGTGACCCAATTGCGTCTGCCCAGAGCAATCGCGGGGGCTTTTGTGGGGGCGGCTCTGGCAGCCAGCGGTGCGTCTTTTCAGGGTGTTTTTCGCAATCCTCTGGTCAATTCAGGATTGCTGGGTGTCAGCTCAGGAGCCGGTTTCGGGGCGGCTTTGGCGATTATTCTCTTTGGTACTTATCTGCCGACATACATATTTGCCTTTGTATTCGGTGTTATAGCAGTGGGAGCCAGTTACTGGACTGCTAAAATCTACAAAAGCGTACCTACGGTCATGCTCATATTAGGCGGTACTATTATATCTTCTCTATTTGGTGCCTTGCTTTCTTTGATGAAATATGTTGCCGATGCTGCAACTCAATTACCAACAATAGTATATTGGTTGATGGGCAGTTTAGCTTCGGTAGGGTATAATGACTTCTGGGCATTTATTCCTATTGTTATCGGTTTGTTCATGATGTTGGTCAATGCCTGGCGTATCAATGTCCTTTCGATGGGCGACAAAGAAGCTCGTACTATGGGCTTGGATGTCAAAAAGAATAAAATCTTTATCATTATGGCTGCTACCCTGGCAACTGCGGGAGCTGTCTGTATGGCAGGAACTGTGGGCTGGGTCGGTCTGGTGATACCGCATATCGGTAGAATGGTCGTAGGTAATGATAATCGCAAACTCATCCCCGTATCAATGTCAATAGGTGCCTCTTTTATGATTTTGATTGATACCTTGAGCCGCACAATCACCACTTCTGAGGTGCCTTTGGGTATTTTGACGGCATTAGCAGGTGCACCATTCTTTATTTATCTTCTCAAAAAAACTAAGGGTGGAGGATGGCAGCAATGCCCTTGATACAGATAAAAAATGCAGCTTTTGCTTATGATGAAAATGACATTTTCAGTGGTATCGATCTTTCTTTGGAGCGAGGACAATTATGTTGCTTAATGGGTGCCAACGGCTGCGGCAAAAGCACACTTCTTGATTGTATTCTGGGTATCAATGAATTGGGAGAGGGTGAGCTCATAGTAGATGGCAAGTCGATCATGACTTATAAACCCCATCTGTTGGCGCGCAAGATGTCCTATGTCCCGCAAGTCCATGACCGCTCCTTCCCCTATAAAGTTTTCCAGATCGTCTTGATGGGCAGAACCTCTTATCTAAACCGTTTTGGATCACCCAGAAAAAATGATATCGAAGCTACACAAGAGGCTTTACGGTCAATAGGTATAGAACACTTGGCTGATAGACCATATACTCAGATCAGCGGCGGAGAAATGCAATTGGTGATGTTGGCCCGAGCTCTGGTGCAAGAGGCGCCGATCATTATCATGGATGAACCAACTGCTCATTTGGATTTCAAAAATGAATTGCTGTTTATGGAAACGGTGGTAAACCTGATCAAAGAGCAAGGTGTCTCCGTTTTGATGGCGACACATTCACCGAACCAAGCATTTTATTTTGAAAACCAAGGTATCGATGTAAAAATCGCTATAATGCATAACAAACGCATTTTTGCCACAGGAAAACCAAGTTCTATATTGCTCGAAGAAAATATCAAAGAGTTATATCAAATTGATTCTAAGATCATTTGTCATACAGATAGGGATTTTGGTGAGGTAAGGCAAATCGTACCATTACAAACATTAAAAAATTGAGGGGAAGAATTGATAATGATAAAAAAAAGAATATTACTCCTATTATGTTTAGTGTTTTTAGTGATAGTTTTTTACGGTTGTCAGACTCCTAAAGATAATAATACTAATGCAGATACTCACGTGGTAAAGGACTGTATAGGCAGAGAGGTTGTTGTACCTAATGAAGTATTAAAAGCCGCTTCATTGGATGCCTTTTCCGGTCAAGTGATGGTAATGATTGGTGCCGGTGAACGGATGGTAGCAGCTCAAGATGGTGTTAAAAGGGACAAGATAATGCAAACTATATATCCTGATTTAGTTAATTTGCCTACAATTATGTCTGGTGGCAACATAAATGCTGAAGCTTTGTTGAACTTGGACCCTGATTTAATATTTGTTAAACATGATACATATGTCAATGACGGAGAAACAGAAAAATTAGAAAAATTGGGCATACCATACTTAGTTGTTAATTATGATAGTATATCAGAACAAATATATGCTATTGAAATGATAGGACAGGCTTTAGGCGGTAATGCACAAACCAAAACGATGGCTTTAAAAGAATATTACCAAGATGTTCTGGATTTAGCCAAAGAACGCAGTGCAAAGATCCCTGAAACAGAAAAACTCAGAGTATATCATTCCATGAATGAAGCTGTACGTACCGATAGTACTAATTCTTTAGGTTCTGACTGGATAACTAGAGTAGGCGCAATAAATGTGTCTACGGGTGAAAAACTAAGAATCGATGGTGAAGATGCTTATGCCAATTTGGAACAAATCTTTGTCTGGGATCCTGATTTGATTATATGTAACGATGTCAATACCATGCGCTATATCTTGACCGACAGTAAATGGGCAGGGTTAAGAGCCGTTAATGAGAAAAAAGTATATAATATTCCTATTGGGGCAACCCGTTGGGGTCATTTTAACAGTGCCGAAACCTTTTTAGCAATGTTATGGCTGGGAACTACCATCTATCCTGATTATTATGGCGATATTGATTTCAAACAAGAAGTAATCAAATTTTATAAAGATTATCTGGGTTTAGAGATCAATGACGAAACCTATGCTCAGATGTTGAGCGGAGAAGGTATTCGCACCAGCGGTGATTATGCAGGACAATAAGATAATCAGAAAAAGGGGAAAGAATTTTGCTTATGAAAATATTAATTTGTGTGGATGATACCGATGATTTGACAAAATCGATCAGTACGGGCACCATTGCGGAGATGATCAAAGACAAAATAGTTTCAGTTGGTGGCATAATCGAGCAAGGCATAACCCGCCACCAACTATTGTTACATAAAGATATAGAATATACCTCACATAACAGTTCTATGTGCTTTATTGCTGATGTACCCGAGCAACCGATTGAACAAATCAGAATGATGGCAACAGAGATCCTGCTCGATAAAATGGCAGCCTCCGCCGATCCCGGCTTGTGCATCTGTAATTTGGCCGCTTTACAAGATCCTGACAGCTTGGTTCGTTACGGATTAAGGGCTCAGCGTGAGGTGTTGACAAAAGAATCTGCCTATGCTCTGGCAAAAGAAGTAGGCGGAATCTCTCTGACTGAGTATGGCGGCAGTGGCATCGGTGTGATCGGAGCTTTGGCTGGGGTAGGTTTACGTCTGAGCGGCAATGACGGTACCTTCCGTGGCAAAAACGGCATAGGGGAGAAGCAAATAACTCTATCGGCGAGTGAGCTTTGCCAACGCTTAAAAGCAGATCAGGTATTGGATATCGAAGGAACTTTGTTGTCCATGGACACACCTGTATATATCGAAGAATTTGCCAAATTGACTTTGCTGAATAAGAAAATCACGGTTGTAGTAAAAAAAGATAAATCGGGTCAATACAAAGTTTGTAAAAAATCCGATCTCTATGACGGTGACAAAAAAGTCGGCAACTGGCATATTCAATGTGACCTTTTTACTCTAGATAATGATTATGAGGAATGCCGCGGAGAAAGTGAGAATGCCTGTTATAATTGCTTATACCGCCGTTGGACAGCCAATGCTTTTGAGTGTGCCAAAGGCTATGATATTTTAGAATTAGATTCATAGCAAAAAAGCTTTATGGTAAAACAATTCAAATATATATTATAATACTGAAACTCTTGTCTTATAGAAAGACAGGAGTTATTTTTATTAAGGAGGCCGAAATTGAAATATTAACATTAATAGAAGCGGTAAAAAAAATGAGGATAATATCAATTAAAGATATTATACCTCTAATGGAGTGATCAAGAGTACAATTAGATATCGGAAAATATTGAAATATGAACACATCCCTAGAATCATAGGTTGAAATTTCTATTCGATTTTTCTTTAGTAGAAAGCGGTATAACAGTTCTATTAGAGCCTGGCACCAAATAACGGATCCTGATGAATTGAGGATTAAATCCGGAAGGATCAAGGCTTGCTGGGAGCTATACCAGAATGGAATAGATGAATATAAACTAAAGATTGTAGAATAACGAATGTAGGCATTCTTTGTATTATTGAATGAACTCTAAGTATATTTTTTAAGTGGTAAGATTGGGAAAAATTAAAAACTGTCAGTGAGAAAAAATAAGCAGCTAATCTCGAAAATTGAACTAGTTGCTTATTTTTTATGCTAAATCAATTCAATAGAAAGGAGTAGATATAACGTTTGATAATGAACCAATTTATATAAAAAATGATAATTTTATTGGCACTTTT
>JBMNOA010000062.1:0-6968 GCA_050942825.1 Bacillota bacterium | reverse complement strand
GGAAGTACTAGTCCGGAAACTCCTGGCACAGGCTGGGCACCTGGCGAATAGTTATATATTAATCGTAACAAAGTGATTGTTGACAATTACTGATGGCTGCAAGATGACAATTAAAATAGCCTCCCCTTATAGATAAAATAAGGGGAGGCTTTATGATGTTGGAATTGTTAATTAGGTATTTTCATTTTAGTATTTGGCTGAGTAGCTTTGTTGTCTGCCATTTTTGCATATAATCTAAATATTTGTCTGGAATAGCGAGTAAGCACCGGTCCTAAAATAGACAATATTAATACATATAAAGCGGCGAAAGGCTGTAATGGAGTAATAAATCCGGCTGTTTTAGCTATATTGGCCAAAATAATAGAAAATTCACCGCGGGAAGAAATCGTTAATCCCAAATTAAAACCGGCACGCAGAGATAAATTGTTTTCTTTACTGATTAAAATACCGGCACTCAGATTACCCGCTATAGTTATAATAACGGCTGTAATGGCAGGCCAAACAGCGGGTAAAAGGTTAAATATGTTTATGGATAGGCCAAAGCTGAAAAAGAAGGCCGCCCCAAAAAGATCTCTAAAAGGAAGAATAATCATTTCTAATCTTTTGATTTGTTCCGATCCTGCCAATATCATACCTAAAAGCATGGCACCTATAGCATCAGATATATTTACTTGTTCTGCTGCAAAGCTCATTGCAGCCAGTATGGCTAAAATGATCAGCAAAAATACTTCGTCACTGGGTATGCGTAATAGCTTATCTATTTGGGCAGAAAACTTTTTACCTAAATAGACTACACCGACAAAAAATAGTAAAGCTAAGACAATTTTTATGCTCATCTGAGAGATCGATGGTGTTACTGTAAGAACTAAGGAAGAAATTATTGATAAATATATAGCAACAGCTATATCCTGAAACATCATTAGCCCCAGAATCAGCTCAGTTTCCGGATTGGCAGTTCGATGAAGTTCTACCAGGTTTTTAGCTACGATTGCTGAAGAAGATATGCAAATGATGCCTACGGCGATGATAATTTCCTGTGGCAAAAATCCGGCAGCTAAGCTCACTAAAAAAGCCAACGGTATATTGATAGCAAAATATATCAATCCTGAGTGTAAGATCGCTTTGCTGGCCTTTAACAGCCTATCAATGCTAAATTCCAATCCCATATAAAAGAGCAGGAACAACACTCCAAAGTGACCCAAAAAGTTAATGAAAGAAATACTTGAACTAATGTGTAATTGTTGGCTGAAAATACCGGCAATTATACCGGCTATGATAAGTATCGGTGAGATGGAAAACTTCAAACGCCATGAAATAATACCGGAAATAGCCATCATGACTAATACAATTGTAATTCCTATCATATAATCATGCATAAATTAGTTCTCTTTTTTCTCTATATTATTACAAATCAACTTTTTAAATGATTTGACTTGTTCTCTTTCCCCAACTATTACCACGGTTTGACCTCCTTCAAGCACAAAGTTGGGGCCAGGATTAATAATATGCCTGCCGTTTTTTTCTATAGCACCGATAATGGTGACACCTGTTTTTTTGCGCAGCTGCAGATCTCCGATGCTTTTATGGCTGACACCACTTTCCGGTTCAATATAATGCCATTGTATACTCATATCGTGGAGTGATACATCCATATCTTCCAAGGCTTTGGGTTTATAATAGATACCGCCTAAGATGCCGGATATTTGCCTGGCCTCGAGATCGGTCATTTCGGCGACCAATGTATAATCGTCTTCATCCTCAATGCCGTGGCAATAAACTTCTCTCTTGCCATCATCATGGACAATAATGACTAATTTCTCCTCACTTAGTAGTTCTATAGTAAATTTTTTACCTATTCCAGGCAATTCTGTTTCTTTTAAAAAAGCCATGATTATCCTCCAATAAAGTAAAATTTAATCCCTTGGTAAAGACGATACCGCAATTGGTAGATAGGTTAATTTGCCTTCTAAATAGCAGCTTTCCATCAGAGCTATTTTTTGGGCATTAAAGGATATAAGTTTTTCGTGGATATTTATTTGATCAAATGGTTTTTTAAAGACCACTTGCCTGGCTAATGTGATATGAGGACAAAGTGGTCTTTGTTCTTTTGGCCACCCGGCTCGGGCTAAATTTTCTTCTATTTCCTCGTATATATGTACAAGTTTGTTATATGGTTTTGCTAATCCTCTCCAAACAATGTTCTGTTGACCTTTGGGAAAAACGCCCCAGTGTGCCAGCTGCAAAATGAATTGTGGAGTATGGGCAGCGATGTCAGATATTATTTGCTGTAATAAAGCTACATCCTCTTGGCGGCTCTCACCTAGAAATTTTAATGTCAGATGATAATTATCCCGGCTACTGAAATTACCCTTTAGACAATGAGGTTTTATACTTCGGGCATTACTCGTTAGTTCATTTTTAATATCTTCAGGCAAAAGTAGGGCAATAAAAAGACGCATAATTTCTCCTATTATCCCGATAATTATAATGATTATATGAAATATTATAATATTAAAATAATCAAATATAAAGAAAAATATTTTTGTATTTAAATTAAAGATGATTTATGATTAATTACTGCATAAGAGTTGATCTTAAAAGGAAAGATAGCCATTCGTGCCGAAATTATAATAATAATTTCGATAAAAGGAGCAAGATTATGAATTACAGCAATAATGGTGGTTTATTTATTACGTTAGAAGGTATTGACGGTTGCGGTAAATCACTGATGGCGCAGCTTTTATATAATTGGCTCCATGCCAAAGGTTATGATAATGTCTGTCTGACTTATGAACCGGGTGGTAGCGCACTGGGTAATAAGATAAGAACCATGCTCTTAAAAAATACTTGTAAAAATATCACCAAAGAGACGGAAATTTTGCTTTTTGCTGCTGACCGTGCTCAACATGTAGCCGATATTATCAAACCTGCTCTTGATGATGGGCAGATTGTAATTTGTGACCGCTACATCGATTCTTCTTTAGCTTATCAATGTGGAGGCAGAGCTATCCCCGTCAATATTGCCCAGATCCTCAATAATTTTTCTATTAAAGGCTATGTGCCGGATGTGACTTTTTATTTACAACTTTCTTTGGATGAGGCTATGATGCGCTGGGGGGAAGATATTGACCGTATAGAGCTTGAGGATAGAGAATTTCATCTGAGGGTCAAGCATATATATGATAAACTAGCTGAAGAAAATCCGGATAGGATTGTTGTTATTGATGCCTCTTTACCACAGATAGATGTTTTAGCTCAGATACAATCAGTAATGGAGGATTGTTTAAAAAAATATGGTTTGGAAAAATGATGTGAATAAACAAACTCAACCTCTGGGCAAATTAGACAGCTCTTTGTTGATGATGCTAAACAAAGGGCACATCAGCCATGCCTATCTTTTTTGCGGTTCTTTAGCACAGGAACAGGCCTTGCTTCTTTCTATGGTTCTGAATTGTCTTGATCCACATGAGGGACAACCTTGTGGGCTATGTCTTAATTGTAAAAGGATTAAGGATGCTAATTTTACCGATGTGCGGATCGTGAGGCCTGACAATAATTATATACGCTTAGAGCAGCTGAAAAGGATACAAGCGGAGGCTAATCTGCAATCCTATCAGGGTGGCAGAAAGATATTCATTATCCATGCCGCTGATAGTATGAAGGATGAAGCAGCCAACAGTTTGCTAAAAATATTAGAGGAACCTCCTGAGGATACTATTTTTATTCTTTGTGCTGATAAAGTACAGGGGATTTTGCCTACGATTCTTTCCCGTTGTCAGTACTATAATTTCGGCCTGCAATCCGATTTTGTTATTGAGGAAGCTTTGTTGCAAGAGCTGGAGCCCCAAGCCGAAGAGTTTTTTTATGGTTTGTGTGATTATCCTTTGGACAAAGTATTAATATTTTCCCAACAATGGCATAAGGACAGGGAATCTTTAATACATTTTCTGTCGCTGTTATTAAGACTCCTGTATGGTAATGTAAAAGGTGAAAGAGGGCCTTTTAAGCCGGCGATTGCTCTTGAGGCGGCTCTTTTTTGCGAAAGAGGTATAGATCTTTTATTAAGAAATATTAATCAAAGATTATTGGCTGATGTGCTTTTTATTCGTTTATGGCGCTGGGCGCAGTAAATAGACAATGAAATGCTTGAGTTAATTTAGGTAATGGGATAAAATATAATCAATATTATAAATATTAAATATAATGGATCTTTCAATAGATTTTAATAATTTATGGAGGTAACATGGTTAAAATAGTTGGAGTTCGCTTTAAGCGGGCGGGGAAAATATATTATTTTCATCCTTTAGAATTGGATTTACAAGTGGGAGATCAAGTAGTGGTCGAAACAGCTCGTGGTTTAGAATTCGGCCATGTGGTTATAGATACTAAAGAAGTTGATGATAGTGAATTGCTTAATCCCTTAAAAGATGTATTGCGAAAAGCTACAGAAGAAGATATCGCTAAGTATATGGCAAATAAAGAGGCCGAAAAGGAAGCCTTTAATATTTGTCAAAAGAAGATTGCCCAGCATAATCTGCCCATCAAATTGATAGAAGTCTCTTATACTTTTGATGTCAGCAAAATAATCTTTTATTTTACAGCAGAAGGTCGAGTGGATTTCAGAGAGCTGGTCAAGGATCTGGCTCATGTCTTTCGTACCCGTATAGAAATGAGGCAAATAGGTGTTCGTGATGAAGCCAAAATATTAGGTGGTCTTGGTTCCTGCGGCCGGGTGCTTTGTTGCCATTCCGTATTAGGCGATTTTCAACCTGTATCCATCAAAATGGCAAAAAAACAAAATCTCTCTTTGAATCCGGCTAAAATATCTGGTATTTGCGGGCGGTTGATGTGTTGTCTAAAATATGAAAGCTATGATGATGATGGCTGTTGTGGCAAAAGACCTGCTTATATAATAGATGATGATATTGATATCATAGATGGCGAGGAAATAAGTCTTGAAGATCTCGCCGCTTTGGAGGACGAGTAGTTTATGAGTCTTTCTCATGATTTGCAGGAATGGGAAGAAAAAATAGCCGCTTTGTTGGCCGAGACTCAGACGTTACGGGAAAGAGCAGAAGAAATTGAAAAGCAAAACTTTCTTTTGCAAGAGCAATTAGCAGCCGGGGGTGGCAAAAAAAGTGGATTGAAAGAGTTAGCTCAGCTGTATGATGAGGGCTACCATATTTGTCATGCTTATTTTGCCCAATCGCGCAGTGAGGAATGTCTCTTTTGTCTTTCTTTCTTACATCGTGAGGGCATACCGCAGAAGCATGAGGAATAATTTTTTGATGATGAACAATCAATCAGAGAAAATTGAGCCATTATATGTTAATGGATTAAAAATAATTCAGCGTCATGATCTGCCTTGTTTTTCTGCTGATGCTCTTTTATTGGCGGATTTTGCTCCGGCCAAAAGCGGCGACCAAATAGTAGATTTGTGCTGTGGTACAGGAGTAATCCCGCTGCTTTTGTCTGCCAAAGCAGAAAATAGCCATATCTATGGTGTGGAGATTATGCCCTTTTTGGCTGATATGGCTAAAAGAAGCGTAGAGCTCAATCATTTAGAGCAGCAAATTACTATATTAGAAGGTGATTTATGTCAAGCTTCTGCTCTTTTGGGGCAGTCGCTTTTTGATTTGGTCACTGCCAATCCGCCCTATAATAAAAAATCGACTTGCAGGATCAGTCCGGATCCATATTTTTCCGCTGCCAGAAGCGAGATCTTTTGTTCTTTGGAGGATGTGATAAGGGAATCTGCAGCTCTATTAAAAGCCGGAGGAAGCCTAGCAATGGTGCAAAAAACGGAGCGCTTGCAAGAGACCTATGAGCTGTGCCACAAATATGATCTTTATCCCAGACTGTTGCGTTTGGTACAATCTTTGCCCGGTAAAGAGCCGCATATTTTTCTTTTGCAGGCGCGTAAGTCACAGCCATGCACTCTACGAAAATTACCGATTCTGCTAACCCATAGGTCTCCGGGAATTTATACTCGAGAGGCTGAGATGATTTTAGGAGGCGGGAAATGAAAGGTAAATTATATTTAGTGGCTACCCCTATCGGCAACTTAGAGGATATAACATTAAGGGCCATCAGAATCTTGGGAGAAGTGGATTTGATAGCCGCGGAAGACACTCGCCAAAGTCGTAAATTGCTTCATCATCTGGGCATACAAAAACCCCTGACCAGCTATTTTCAACATAATGAGCGTACTAAAGGAAGAGAATTAATAGAATTGCTGCTCTCGGGTAAAAATATTGCTATTATTTCTGATGCCGGCACTCCGGCTATCAGTGACCCGGGTAGTGATTTAGTCAAAGCGGCAATCAAAGAGCAGATAGAGATTGTTCCTATACCAGGGCCCAGCGCTGTTGTGACCATCATTTCAGTCAGTGGGTTAGATAGCGAGCGTTTTGTCTTTGAAGGGTTTTTGCCCAGGGGAAAAACCCTTCGCCGCCAATATCTGCAAGAACTGGCCCAAGAGCAGCGTACCATGATTTTTTATGAGGCGCCGCACCGTATCAAAGCTTCTTTAGCTGATATGGAAGATATTATTGGCGATAGGCAAATTGTGGTAGGCCGGGAATTGACCAAACACTTCGAGGAGATTTTGCGGGGCAGTATATCCTGTATACGCAGGCATTTTGATACTACAACTCCCAAAGGTGAGTTTGCTTTGGTAGTAGCCGGATGTGAAAAAAAGGCAGAGCCTATGCTAAATGATGAGCAAATCAAAGAACAAGTGGCTGCTTTGATGGCGGAAGGGAAAAGCAGAAAACAAGCGGCTAAAGAAATAGCCCAAAGATATAAAATATCTGCTAATAAAGTTTATGATCTGACAATTGAAAAATAGATTACCTTGACATTTAACTGCTATTTTGTTATCATTATTAAATTATTTATTAAGGTTATGGGGGATTATTAATGAGTAGTGAAAAAACATTTTATATCACGACACCGATCTATTATCC
>JBMNOA010000061.1:0-7000 GCA_050942825.1 Bacillota bacterium | reverse complement strand
GCTGCTATGTTTCCTGGATTTTTGATGCCTATCGTCTTTCTTGGTAGTATCTTCTATACTTGGAATCAACTGGCACCATTACCAGTGATGCAGGGAATTACCCTTTATCGATCCATTGACTTGGATCAATGAAGCGATTCGGGCAATCTTAACACCATAAACTTTAAGTTTACCTCTTTCCATGAGGATGATTGGCATTGTGGTATGGGAATCATTGCGATGAAACGGTTTGATCGTATGGTTTACAATCATTAGAAAGTTGATGAAATTCATCAGCTTTTTTTATATTTATAAATGTAATAAATATTTTGACATATTAAATGTGATATGATAAATTGCAATTGTCATATAAATAGTGACAATGCTATAGGAGGACAAAACAATGAAAAAAATCGCAATTGTAGCCGCTGGAGGCCGTGTTGCCAATAAAGTTATTAGTGAAGCCGTGAATCGTGGTTTCGATGTAACCGCTTTTGGTCGTAAAGATGAAAATCATACCCAAGCGCAAACGTATATAAAGAAAGATATTTTTGATTTGACGAAAGAAGATCTTGCTGGATTTGATGCAGTCGTGGATGCTTTTGGTGCATGGACAGAAGAAACCCTTCCACAACATTCCACAACTTTAGCTCATCTTTGTGATATTGTATCCGGAACGCAAGTTCGATTATTGATTGTTGGTGGAGCCGGTTCCTTATATGTGAATCCCGAACACACTATGACTCTATCCGAAACACCAGATTTTCCGAATGCATTTCAACCATTGGCCAATGCCATGGCGAAAGCTTTAGGGGAACTTCGTCAACGCAACGATGTACAATGGACTTATATTTCACCGGCTGCTGATTTCCAAGCCGATGGCAAAAGAACCGAACTCTATTTACGAGGTGGTGAAGAATTAAAATTAAATGATCGTGGTGAGTCCATCATTTCCTATGCAGACTATGCGATTGCCATGGTCGATGAAATCGAAATAGGAAATCATCGACAAGAACGAATTTCGATCGTTCGCGCGTAAAGGATATATAGAAGGAAGGTGCACACAATGAATAAAATCGATGCATTAAAAAAAGTATTGAAAGAAGCCGATGCTGTTGTGATTGGTGCAGGAGCTGGTTTATCAACATCGGCCGGATTGACATATTCCGGTTCGCGTTTTAAACAATATTTTTGGGATTTTGAAGAAAAATACGGATATCATGACATGTATTCTTTAGGCTTCTATCCATATGATTCTATGGAAGAATTCTGGGGCTTTTGGTGCCGATCCATTTGGATCAATCGATATGCACCCATTCCTTCTTCGGTTTATCAAAATTTGTTTGATTTAGTAAAAGATAAAGATTATTTTGTCTTAACGACCAATGTGGATCATTGTTTCCAAAAGAGTGGATTTGATAAGCATCGTCTTTTCTATACGCAAGGTGATTATGGTTTGTTCCAAAGCAGTAAACCAAATGGAATCACACGAACCAAAACCTATGATAATTATGAGATCATTAAGAAAATGATACTTGCAGAAAGTTTTGAAATTAGCGAGAATGGAGAACTCATCATTCCTGAAAATAAGAAGATCCAAATGAAGATACCGTCGGAATTGGTACCTACATGTCCGGATGATGGAGCTTTGATGACTACCAATCTTCGCTGTGATGATACTTTTGTCCAAGATGATGGATGGTATCAAGCCAATGATCGATATGCCGATTTTTTGCGAAGACATCGTCATTTGAAAACATTATTTTTAGAGATAGGTGTGGGCAACAATACCCCAGGTATCATCAAATATCGATTTTGGCAGATGACCTACGAATGGCCTGATGGAACATATGCTTGTTTGAATCTGGGTCAAGCGGGTGCACCACGTGAAATACATGCCAAATCCATTTGTATCAATGATGATATTGGCAAAGTGATCAAAGAATTGTTGTAGGAGGTTAGCCATGACACAAGAAGAAAGAAGAATCTATCTAATTCAAGCTCTACAGAAAGAAATGCCCGAATATCGTGACTATACCATTCCAATCAATGAACAGGATCAGAAAGATTTGCTTCGAGCTTTATTTAATATTCGTTTACCAGCTCCTGCTTCTTCTACTTTTTATGAAGTACAAGATGCCTACTTATCCCAACGAGCCATTGAAAAGGGCATCACAAAAATCGATGATCTAAAACCAGTAGAAACAGATGAACGCCTATATCTATGGCAAGGGGATATCACTACATTAGCATGTGATGCCATCATCAATGCTGCCAATAACCAGATGACTGGATGTTATCGTCCGCTTCATAATTGTGAAGACAACATTGTGGGTAGTTTTGCAGGTTGTCAGTTACGATATGATACATATCTAAAAATGGAAGAAATGAAAGAAAAATATGGGCAAGAATATGAACAGCCAACGGCTGTACCAATGATCACTTCTGCCTATAATTTACCATCCAAATATATCATTCATGTCGTGGGATCTATTGTATATCCCTATCTGATGAATAAACATAAAATACAATTGGCTGCATGTTATCGAGCCAGTTTGGATCTAGCTGCTCAAAATGGTTGTAAGAATATCGCATTTTGTTGTATATCAACAGGTGTATTTCTATTTCCACAAGATAAAGCAGCAGAGATTGCGGTAAAGACAGTAAAAGAATGGTTAGATGAACATCCAAATAATTCTTTAAAACAGGTCATCTTTAATGTGTTCAAGGATTCAGATCGTAAGATTTATCAAAACTTATTATGTAAATGAAGATGCTTTTGGCATCTTTTTTTATTATAGACGACTTAAAAAAGTAGGTGGTAAAATATAAACAGATAAATGAGGAGATGAAGACCCAATGAATGAACTACAAAAAGATGGAAGTATTTATGTACCATATGAAGATCGTACGGGTGAAGAATCCGATGTATTCTTTACGCGTGATCTATCGGCCCAAGGTCTTGTCAAAGCTTACGAAAGTGTGAATGGAAATATTACAGGTAAGACAGGTATCAAACTGCATACAGGTGAGCAACATGGACCTAATATCATTCCCCATGATTGGGTAAAATACTTAATGGAAACAGAAAAGGAATTGAAAGATGCTTCTATTGTAGAAACCAATACATATTATGAAGGAGATCGATATACAACACCTCAGCATCGGAAAACATTAGAAGTTAATGGTTGGACATTTTGTCCTGTGGATATTATGGATGAAGAGGGAACAGCACTCTTACCTATTCATGGTGGTAAATGGATGAAAGAAATGTCGGTAGGATCACATATGTTGGATTATGATTCGATGGTCATCTTAACGCATTTTAAAGGTCATACGCAAGGTGGTTTTGGTGGATCCAATAAGAATATTGGCATTGGTTGTGCCGATGGCCACATTGGTAAGAAGTGGATCCATACTTATGAAGGACAAGATCAATGGTCCATTGCGAAAGAAGAATTTATGGAACGAATTACAGAATCGACCAAAGCGACCATTGATTATTTCAAAGATCATATCCTCTATGTTAATGTGATGCGTAATATGTCGGTATCCTGTGATTGTGAAGGTATTCATGCACAACCGGTTGTAACGCCAAATGTAGGTATCTTAGCTTCACGTGATATTCTGGCTATCGATCAAGCTTGTGTGGATTTAGTCTATGCGATGAAAGAAGAAGATCATCATGATTTAGTCGAACGAATTGAAAGTCGCCATGGTTTACGTCAATTATCGTATATGAAAGAAATGGGAATGGGTAACAATCGTTATCATTTGATTGATTTGGATCACGATAGAAAACAGATTTCTACGCAAGAAGCCGTTGCTGATGTTGTACCATTTGTGAATGAATGAGAGGAATAGATATGACAAATCTGATTAAAGGCATTGAACATATTTGCATCAAATGCAAGGATAAAGAAGAGTTTGCGAAAGTAACCGAATTTTATACGACAATTTTAGGTATGGATATCCTGAGAAGTTGGGGTGATGAAGAACATCCATATGCGACGTTTGATACAGGAAATGGTGGTATTGAAGTTTTTACTGAAGATGTCGAAGACCTTCCACAGGGAGCCATTCGCCATTTTGCCCTGGCTACAGATGATGTGGATGGTTGTGTTGCAGCCGTACAAAAAGCTGGATATCCAATCACGAAAGGACCGGATACGCTTGTGCTTCCAAGTGATCCGCCATATCAATTACGAATGGCATTTTGTATAGGTCCCGTTGGTGAAGAGATTGAGTTCTTCCAGGGATTTGGTACACCAAAAACAGAATAATTTGACATGGGACTGGTAGGAAATCCAGTCTTTTTACGTGTAAAAAAAATATATATTAACATATCGGTTAAAGTTATGGATATCGTATTGATTGCAAAAGCACTTTCAAATGAGACTCGGTTACATATTCTAACATAGTTAAAAGAACCGGAAAAATACTTTCCACCACAGGAAATGTATATTCCGGAAGGGGAATCATTTGATTGTGGTGTATGTGTTGGTAGTATCACTGAAAAAGCGGGAATCTCGCAATCCACTATTTCCAGTTATTTGGAAATGATGCGAAGAGCTGGCTTATTGGAATCGGGTCACTATGGAAAATGGACCTATTATCGAAGAAAGGAAGATTTCATCCAGCAGCTTGGTGACTACATCAAATAGGAATTGTGATGGCAGGGAATCGGCCCTGCTTATCTTTTGTTTCTTACATATCTACAATTAGCGAAATATAGTAGGATATACAATGGAATTTCATGGACCTATTATTCGACCAGGAACCGATGCAGATAGTGTTTTTATTGAGGTAACGGCTGGATGTACACATAATGGTTGTACTTTTTGTAATTTCTATAGAGATACACCTTTTTATGTTGCTCCTTTTGAACAAATTGAAAAAGATCTACAAGAAGCGAAACAAGCCTATCCAAATGCCAAAAAGGTATGGGCAAGTGGAGGAAAACCATTTGCGCTTAGCACTGAAAAACTAATTGCTTTAGGAAAGTTGATTTCTAAGTATTATCCAGATGCGATTGTATCTACGTATGCACGTATCGATGATATTTTTCAAAAAACAGTCGAAGACTTGAAAGCGATTCATGCTAGCGGTATTGATGATGTGATGATTGGAATCGATTCAGGGGATGATGCGGTTTTATCTTTTGTGAATAAAGGATATATAGCTAAAGATATTGTAACGGAATGTCAGAAATTAGATGAGGCTACGTTTCCTTATCGTATGATTTATTTAGGTAGATTGGCAGGAAAAGGAAACTTGTTCAAAGTGCTCGAAAAAGTGCACATATATTCAATCAGATTCATCCTTACTATATGATCATTACCAATGTAACCATTATGCCAGGAACCCAGCTTTATCAACAAAGAGAAAATGGTGAATTTGTCGAAAGTACGGAAAAAGAACGATTATTGGAAATTTGCGAATTGATTGCGCAATTAAAAAATCCAATCGTGGTTGATAGTAAAACATCTAGCAGTTCGGTTTTTTTGTTGCCCATGTTCCAAAAGAAAAGACTTCATTAATGGAAGCTTTGGATAGTTATATTCGACGTTTTTCCATACAAGATGAAGAACTATGGAAGGTAAGACGAGTCAATACACAATATATTTAAGAAAGGAGACATAAGAATGAACAACTGGTTTCAAAAACAGAATTAGGTGGTATTTCGGTACGTAATCATTTTGTTCGATCGGCCACTATGGAAGGTATGGCTACATCGGATGGACGTCCTACCAAAGCAATTGCAAAATTATATACAAATCTAGCAGATCATCATGTTGGTACAATTATCACGAGTTATACGTATATTACAGATTATGAACAACCCAATAAAAATCAATTGGGTATTTATTCGGATGCTTTGATTCCGGATTAATGGAAGATATTCATCAAGTAACAATGTTATTTGCGGATGCTGCCCAACGTGTCAAGAAAGCTGGGTTTGATGGGGTAGAAATACATGCGGCTCATGGCTACCTGTTATCGCAATTCATCTCACCACTATTCAATCATCGTAGAGATGCGTATGGTGGTTCGCTTGAAAATCGCTATCGTCTCTTGGATGAAGTCTATCAAGCCATCCGTCAACGTGTAGGTGCGGATTATCCGGTATGGATCAAACTCAATTCATCCGATGAAGAACCAGGTGGACTATCAAATGATGATTTTATTTGGATGGGGAAACAATTAGTCCAACAAGGAATGAATGCGATTGAAGTGAATGGTAATAAATGGCAAATGCATCCTTTCAAAGAACATGCGTATTATTTTGATGTGGCTTCTAGATTACAGAAAGAGGTAAAAACGGATATTATCTTAACGGGTGGTTTACGCAATCGAGAGGATATAGAGAAGGCTACAAAAGCTGGTATCTCCTATTTTGGCTTTGCGAGACCATTTATTCATAATATTGACTTTTTAAAGACATCGGAGAAATAATCATGAAACATATATATTAATTTTAGAAACAAGTCCTCGTATTCATGGTAATTCCAATATGTTAGCACAAGCATTTGCACGAGGTGCAACAGAAGTTGGTCACGAAGTAGAAACCATTTCTTTAGTGGGAAAAAAGATTGGTTTTTGTCTCGGATGTTGGGGCTGTTTAAAAACACATCGTTGTGTTATTCATGATGATGCCGATTGGATCGTACAGAAAATGAAAGATGCCGATGTTTTAGTGTTTGCCACACCTATTTATTACTATGAAATGAGTGGTCAAATGAAAGTCTTATTGGATCGCACCAATTGTTTATATACAGCAAATTATCATTTCAAAGACATTTATCTTTTGACAACAGCTGAAGCAACAGATCCTTCTACACCAAACAATGCGGTAAATGGTTTGAAAGGTTGGCTTCGTGTTTTTTCTAAAGCAAAACTGGTTGGTCATGTATTTGCAGGTGGCACAACGACGGATGGCAACATTGCCAATCATCCACAACTAGAGATTGCTTATCAAATGGGAAAGAATATATAGTTTAAAACTATGATAGACCTAGTT
>JBMNOA010000017.1:0-33126 GCA_050942825.1 Bacillota bacterium | reverse complement strand
ATAATTTTGTTTTTTACTATTAATATTCATAAATATTACATTATATTTATATAAATTTGTGAGATTTCCTTGCATATACAAACAATAATGAATATAATAGCTAGTATACAGTAGTTCATACATTTTTTGGAAGGAAAAATGAATATGCTATATATACTAGTTGGTTGTATTGGTTTCTTGTTATTCATCTTGTATGATTTAAACCAAATACGTTCTCATAAAAAGCATCTTCGTTATTTGTTTGTAATAGGTTTCCTTCTGGTGACATTTTCTACTTTTATGATTATTTGGGAAAAAGGCTATAATTTCATACCTATACTTTCTGCAAAGATTGTATTCGGCGGGCTTGCTACAGTATCATTGCTGTTGCTCATATACTCGCTATTTTTTGCACTCCCATTTGAAAAAACTTATATTACGGCCTCCAACAGAAATGTTTGTGATCAGGGCATGTACGCTCTGTGCCGACATCCGGGAGCATTATGGTTTATACTGTTTTATCTTTTTCTTTGGCTTTATACAGGGATAGCACTAATGTTCTGGGCCTTTTTATCTTTTAGCCTCTTGAATTTATTATACATATGGCTTCAGGATCGATATTTTTTTCCCAAATTATTTGATAACTATACTAAGTATAAAGCTACAACACCTTTTATTATTCCTACTAATGCCAGCATAAAAAGATTTATTTCTTCAATTCGGATACGATAGGAGAACTATTTCATGAAATTGGAAAAGAGGCTTCAAAAACAGCAATATGATGAGTTATGGCAGGAATACTGCGGTTTTTTAGATTTGAATATTGATGAATATATGAATATACAAAACCGTCTCATGCTTGAGCAAATTGAGTTGTGGAGTCAATGTGGACTAGGCAAAAAGTTATTACGGGGACAAAGACCCAAAACGGTAGACGAATTCCGCAAAATGCTTCCGCTTACCAGTTATGCAGATTATGCTGATGTGTTATTGAGTAAACAAACCGAGATGTTGCCGGCTGAACCTGTGGTATGGATCCAAACTACTTGGGAGGGTGGGAATCATCCTATCAAGCTGGCACCTTATACTAAATGCATGTTAGATGTTTACCAAAAAAATGTTGTTTCTGCATTGATACTTGCAACTAGTACGGAGCGGGGTAAATTTACTGCCAAACCCAATGATAAGACCTTATTCGGCTTAGCCCCGCTGCCTTATGCTACTGGACTATTCCCTTTGCTTTTAAATGAAGAGATTTCTTTGCGTTTTTTACCTCCGGTGGAAGAAGCCCTCCAAATGTCTTTTGGAGAACGCAATAAAAAAGGCTTCGAAATGGGAATGCACAAAGGCATTGATATGTTCTTCGGGCTTTCCAGTGTTATCAGTTATATTACTGAATGCTTTGACGACTACATGAGTAAGGGCAAAGGTTCTTCGCTGAATCTTTTTTCCTACTCGCCTACAATGATCCGGCGTTTTTTAAGGGCTTCTTATAAGAGTAAACGCGATGAAGTTCCTATCAAGCCTAAAGATATTTTTAAGCTTAAAGGGTTTGTATGTGCCGGCACGGACACTAAATGTTATAAGCGTTTCCTGGAGGAGGCTTGGGGTTGTAAACCAATGGAGATCGCAGCCGGTACTGAACCGACTTGCATTGGTACAGAAACATGGGCCCGTAATGGACTGATCTTTTTCCCTGATGCTTGTTTTTATGAATTCATTCCCGAACCGGAAATGTATAAAAGTATTGATAACTGTAGCTATGAGCCAAAAACTTACCTTATGGATGAATTAATCCCCAACCATAATTATGAGCTGGTCATTTCGGTTCTAAAGGGTGGTGCTTTTGCCCGTTATCGGGTGGGGGATGTTTATCGCTGTCTGAATGTTAGCTGCAATGATGATGGCGTTATGTTACCTCGGCTTGTATTTGTGGACAGAATTCCCAGCGTAATTGATATTGCGGGCTTTACCCGCATTACCGAGGACTCTATCAATGATGTGATAAACATTTCCGGTCTACATATATATGATTGGTTGGCCAAAAAAGAATTTAACGAGAATAATCGCCCTTTCCTGCATATGTTTATTGAGCTGGAGCCACACAGTATTGAATCGATGCCGCTTAGCAAACAGGTTTTAACAGAACATCTCAGTATCTATTTCAAATATTTTGACAGCGACTATCACGACCTTAAAAAGATGTTGGGAATCGAGCCGCTAAAAATCACGATTTTACGCTCCGGCACTATGGATATGTATAAAAGATCAAAAGGTAAAAAAATCCGCAGGATCAATCCGTCAAGTTATGATATTGCCGAACTATTAGAATTTCAGCAGCAAGATTTTTATTGGGAAAGCAGGGGATACGGACAATGATAACGATTCCGTTCATATATGTACCTGTTATCGCCTTATTTAGCTATCTGTTTTTATTGATAGCTTTTTTGGCTGCTAAAAAAAATACCACTATCTATTCCTTTATGGTGATGTTAGTAGCATGCATACTATGGACGGGTGGGTCCATGTGTATGCGACTACAGCTTTATCCGGGGATAGATTTTTGGTATGAAGTATCTATTTTAAGCTTGTTCACTACGCCTCTTCTTTTATACAATTTTGTTTGTAATTTTTTAGAGGTAAAAGGGTATGTTTTAAAAATAATTTGGTTGATAGGCACTGTTATTATTCTCATATTGACACATTTGGAGATTTTTCTTAAACATCCACAACTTGTTTACCTTGATGATGGATCGGCGGTCTTCTTGTATGAAATGGGACTGCAGATCATTATCCCAACTTTATTTTTATTTGTTGTTCTTCTTTCCATTGCCCTATTGGTTGTAGACCAGATAAAGAAAAAAGGCATGTCTACACCTTGGCTACCGCCGATTTTGATTGGTATGGCATCTATGTTTGTAGGCAATCTAGCTTCCATCCTACCTAACAATATCTTCCCGTGGGATACACTTTCTGGTATTGTTAATGCCTTCTTCTTGTTCTATGCACTATACAAAAAACGTCTTTTTAGGCTCAAACTTTTGGTATCGCACTGGACTCTGTTAGTGATTTCAACTGTTATTGTCTTCTTTTTCTTCGCCTATTTGCTCAGTCCGCTCGAGAAGCTGATAGATTTACAGTTTCCCCAATTTGCAGACTACAAGACATTAATTATTGCTATTACTTTTGTAGCCGTTCTCCTCATTTTTTATCTGTTATTACGAAAATTTGTGGATAATATGTTCATAAAAGAGGGGCAACTGCGTACCCAGCTAATCAAGGACTTCACTTTGAAGGTATCAAAGAGTTTGGATTTGGATGAGATCTTAAAAGAACTGCTCAGTGTAGTGAAAAATGTTGTAGATGTAGAAAAAGTATACATATGTATGAAAGATGAAAAGAGTAACAGCTATAATGTGGTTTGCTCTGCCAGCCCTCTTGATCCCAAGGATTTTTCACTTGCTTTGACCAATCCTTGTGTACAATGGTTTAATGATAATGACTCTTGCCTTATTATTAAGGAATTCCAAAGGTCTACTTTATTTAGATCGATGTGGGAAAATGAAAAGAAACAGATCAGTGATTTGAAAATTGGCTGTATGGTTCCCTTAAAATGGGATAAAAAATTAGTAGGGCTGATAATGCTCTCCGAAAAGATAAAAAATGCTGCATTTAACTTTGATGATATTACTTTCTTAGATTCAGTACAATCAATTGCCTCTATTGCCATTAATAATGCAAACCTTTATAAAAAAGCATATTATGAGGCTCGTATAGATACCTTGACTGGACTGCTGAATCGCAAGTATTTCTATGAGAAGATAAACGAAGAGTTTGAAAAGTGTCAAAAACAGTCTCTGGCACTAGTAATACTAAATATTGATGACTTCAAATTGTATAATCAACTTTATGGTAACCGCGAGGGTGATATTGCCTTGCAGAATATTTCGCGTATTATTAAGAATTGTTTAGGCAATAAAGGTTTTGCGGCCAGATATGGCGGAAAAGAATTTGCCCTGATTTTGCCTAACTGCGATACGATGCAGGCTTTCAAATTGGCAAGTGAGATCAAACAACAGATCGCCAATTTAAATAAGGGTACTGATGGAGAGGTCATGAAGGTCCTCACACTTAGTGGCGGTGTTTGTGTTTATCCGTATTCGGCCTCTAATGTAAAGCAGCTGATTGATAATGTTGATATGGCTGTATATAATGCAAAAAGAAGCGGCAAGAATAAGATCCTAGTATATTCGATGGAACGAACACAAATAATTGCCGAAAAAAGTACAAGCAAAATCGAAACAGGTAAATATTCCGATTATGCCTCTACAATTTATGCGCTAACTGCTGCCATTGATGCCAAAGATCACTATACATTCAGCCATTCGCAGAATGTTGCCGAATATGCCACTATGTTGGCAAAATTTATTGGTCTCAACGAAGATCATGTACAAATCATTTATGAAGCCGCATTGCTGCATGATATCGGTAAAATCAGTATACCGGAAGCTATCCTCTCTAAACCAGGTAGGCTCACTGCTGAGGAATACAGGGTTATGCAGACCCATGTGGAAAGCTCTATTGCTATTATTCGGCATTTACCTTCGATGGACTATGTTATTCCAGCTGCAATAGCCCATCATGAACGCTGGGACGGTAATGGTTATCCTAGAGGTATCAAGGGGGAAGATATACCCATTGCAGCCCGTTGTTTAGCAATTGCTGATGCTTTTGATGCTATGACTTCGGAACGCCCTTATAAAAAACCTCTTTCTGTAGAATTAGCTCTAAAAGAGATAGATAAGCAGGCAGGACTACAATTCGATCCTCACCTGGCGCAAATTTATGTCGGTTTGGTCAAAGAAGGTAATTATAATATAGGAGCATAAAAAATCCTCCTCAAATTATCTGGATTTTTTGCGGTTATTTTATAATCTTTTTATGGGTGATAAAGTGTCAAAGATAAATACCGGCTGTTTGCTTTGCCAAGAAGAATTATGCTACAATCCCTCAGCTCCTATAGATGTTATATGTATGTGCTGCGGTAAGCAAAAAAAGTCTTATGTGACATGTGCCAATGGCCATTATGTTTGTGATGAATGCCATAGAAAAAAGATCCTGCTAGTAGTGGAAGAGTTGTGCATGGTCAGTGATTTAACGGATCCTGTAGAATTAGCTTTGCAGATTTTTCGACTGCCGGGGTTGAATATGCATGGTCCTGAATACCATAGTATTGTAGCAGCAGTATTAGTTACTGCCTATACTAATATAACTAAAGACAAAAATGCCCAAGTTATAAAGGAGGCTATTAATAGAGGTAAAGATGTTAAAGGCGGTGTATGTGGCAGCCATGGTTGCTGTGGAGCAGCTGTTGGTGTAGGTATTGCCTATGCAATTATCAATAATGTAATCCCTTATTCCAAAGTCGAAAGGGGATTAGCTAATAAAATGACGGCGCTGGCTCTTTTGCAGATTAGCCTTTACGGAGGCCCCAGATGTTGTAAACGAGATGCTATGATCGCTATAGAAGTTGCCCGAAGAGAGTTCCCTTATTTCGAAAATAAAAGTAATAGCAGATATATATGTAATCAATATCCAGATAATAAAGAGTGTATCAACGAAAAATGTCCTTATCATCCCCTATAATGTCACTGTAAGCGGATGATTTTTGCTGCCTTGAAGATCGTTATACTTGTCATTATAAATTGCAAAGAAGTAAATAAACCAAAAAAAGAGCGGTAACTACCGTTCTCTTTTTGGTATTAGGAAGATGTTATGGAATTTGTTATGTTTAAAGTCGTATATCAAGCTGCCTCTTTATATCCCACCGGAGTGCGCTTAAAAGGTTGTATAAAGCTTCTTCTAAAGCACTATAAAAATAATGAGGAAGTGTTTCATTAAAAAATGCTAAAGTATACTAGCTATTCCTTCGTAATCAGCAGCGTTCTTAGGAAGATATTTTTATGTGGAAGAGATCTTCATCAGTCATATTCAAAATCTTTTGGGGGTCTTGTGGGATGCCTTTTTTTACGCTTAGATCTATGGTTTTATTTTTGTATATCCAACGGCAACTGTCCTCTTCCGATTCTGTATATGCAAAGCGGGCAGGGTTAGCTAAGCGTGCTCTACACAGCCCTTGCAGAGTATCTGCTAAACAAGGACCTCCATTTACCAGAATGAACAAATCATTGTCTTGGATATTAAGTCCGAGACTTTCGATATATAGAGCCATTTTGATAGCTAGCGCCAAGCCGAGACATTCTTCTTGATGGTGGTTAATAGCTGCCTTAAGTAATATTGAGCGCCTCAGCTTGATGTTTTCTTTATTGATCACGGGAGTTCGGGGAGAAAAGACTATATCATCCTCATAATATGGTTTTATATCCAATACAGGCGTGCCATCGTAGGCATCCAAGGCTTCAACATATAAAAAATTTTCCTCGATTTTATTGAGCTTTGTTAAAGTCAGGCTGAGAGGATTAGGGTGATTGGGCGATCTTAAGGCAAAAACGCCAAAGCTGTCAGTATGACTGTTAATGCGCTTTGGTTTTATTTGCATAACTGGGTCCTTTTGTTGCTCAAAAAGGCAAATAACCCAAATATGAGAGCTTTCTTCCAGCCTTGCCAGAGCAGGGATAAACTGGGGTTTGATTTCGATTTGAGCAGGGCAATAAAAGGGATATCTATCATTATCGAAGTCATTTGGGCTATGAACTACACCTATTGGAGATAATTGAAACATATGATTCCCTCTTTATTAATATCTAAGTTATAGTTTTAATCATTAATTTATGCTTATGTGAGAATAATATAATAATTTGGATCATGTTGTCAAGTTTTATAAATCCCATAAACTATAGCATTTTTATACTTTTGATGGTAAAATAGAATAAATAACTATATTACAAATTGGAGAAAGTATTATTATAATAGTATGCGGAGGATAAATAGAGTGAAACAAAATTGCTGCCAAGAAGAAAAATATTCAGTAAATACTGATGAACAAAAAAGACTCCGGTATGGGTTGAGGGTTTTTATTACTCAAGGTGATGGACTCAAAGGCTCGTTTGGTATTGGTATTAATAGATTGATGCATGGTATCCAAAAGTATGGTTCCCTTTCCAAGTCTGCTGAAGAAATGGGTATGGCCTATAGCAAAGCTTGGAAAATTTTAAAACATATGGAGGATTACCTGGGTTTTCAAATGGTTTTTCGGCAAGTTGGAAGAGGTTGTGGCTCAAGTTTAACTAAAAAAGGTGCCGATTTTATCAGGCGCTATGATGCCTTTATATCAGAAGTCAATCAGTTTGCAGAGGATAGTTTTAAGCGACATTTTCAAGATTTTTAGTTGATACTGATATTTCATGCAGTTTCTTTTATAATAAATTATTCTATAAATAGATTAATTTATTACTTTCCATAAGTATAAGTTTGTAAGCTTTTTTAAATAAAGACCACCTGCGGGACGGTCTTTATTTTATTTAATTATTATGTTGTCCGCTATCTTCATCCTCATCCTCTTCATGCTGGTGGCTGCAGCTATGGTGATGATGATGTTCATGGCCGGAACAACCTGATCCCCCTACAAAATCAGTTGTAAATCCCAGTTGGTTTTTCATCATATGGTCAAAAGCTTCCTCTGCTTGCATGCCGGCGCCGTAATATCTGGTTATACAAGCCATCATAATAATTTCGAAGGCGGGTTTTTCTAAACTTCCGCAAATAACTGCCTCGCAATCCCATTTAATAATTTCTCTGGCGAAATATTCATGAGGATCTTGAGATACAGAGGTGTCTATAACCTGTAGAATCTCTTTGGTATCTGCATTTACAATGAGTAGATGAGAGCTATCTTCATATCTAAAAGGAATCATGCTTTGAAAAGTCGTGCCGTCTGTTGCAATTGCTATTTTCAATGGTATCTCCTCCTTGTTGTATATGTAATAAAAATACAATGTTTATTGACATATGTCAAGTATTAGAAATTAATAGGAGGGGACAGACAAAAAATTCTTCCCTAATATTCCCTTAACAGGAAAATGGGATTGAGGTATGGCGGGTTTAAGAGACGAGCTTGACATAAAAAATAGTCTACTTAATTTTCATCCCTGCATATGTTATATCTATAGGCTGATTTACTTATATTAAGTAAGCAAAGGAGAACCATTATTTTGCTAAACAGTCTAATAAATGGATTATTACTCACTGTTAATAAACAATTATGTAAAAGTAGGTGATGATATGAATTTTGATGATTGTAAATCATTGAGTGAAGTCATTTTTAAATCTTTTTTGGTAGGGACATCTGAAAATGAGTATAGTGGCAGCATGTATCATTATACTTCTCCCCAAGGAGTTTTAGGGATTTTACAAAAAGATGAAATCAAATTCCAATTCACCAGATTTGACTGTGTAAACGATATTTCCGAAGGCCAGGATATTCAAAAACAATATTCTGCGGTTTGCGATGATTTATTTAAAAGTTCTGTGATTGATAGAGATTTTTATCACTTGATCAAAGAACTAAAGCCGAATAGAAGAAGATTATTTATTTTTACAAGTAATCAAACAGAGCATACAAAAGAACAGAAATTATATCAGGCCGATATTTGCCAAGAATGTGAGTATGAGGCTTATATTTGTTGCTTTTCCCGAGAGGCCGATTCTTTGCCGATGTGGAATTATTATATCACCAACGGTAATTATCAGGGATACAGTCTGGGATTCGATGATTTTTTAATAAAACATTATAAGGAAAACGATTTACAGGACAAATGTGGCAAGGGAGTATGTCTGGAAACATATCAGGTTATTTATAATGATAGCGAAAAGAGACAACTCCTGGAAGAATTTATTTTGGCTTTATATAAATATAGGCTAGAAGACAATAGATATCTGCAAATAAGCTCCTCTATCAGCGGTATGCTTTCTCTATGGCAAATGCTATTTAAATCTTCCTGCTTTGCTCATGAAAAAGAGATCCGTGCCGTGATGTTTATACCTAAACAAATTCCCCAAGGAGCAAAAAAATGCAAGGATTTTCCTATTGAATTTAGGAGTAAAGCCGGTTATATAATCCCCTATATTACCATCCGATTTGCAGAAAAGTCTTATTTACAGGAGGTTATTATAGGCCCTCTTTCCGAACAAAAACTATCTCAGGCTACAGTGCAATCTTTACTAGAGAATCGAGGCTATAGAGCCCATGTAGCGCTTTCCAAAGTTCCTATAAGATTTTAGTTATATAATAATAGTATGGTGCTCTCTAATAGCCCAAAAAAGTATAATACATAAGATTTTTAATAAGTAGTTCCGGGTAAACGATTTTTCGTCGTGTCTGATACTAAAAAATGACCATATTTGCCAATATAATTATGATATAATTGATTAAATAAAAAATTGATTGACCCAAGCGGAAATAAAACAAAATAATGGGAATTGATAATAAAAGTTGCTTAGTCGGAAAAAGCGAAAGAGAGGGAATAAAAATGGTCTTTGAATTTCATCTCAAGACGGAAAGACAAAACTGTTATAATATTACCTCCAAAGTACAGGAGGCCGTGGTAAAAAGCTCTGTCAAAAATGGCATATGCTTGGTATTTTGCCCGCATACCACGGCTGGTATCACGATCAATGAAAACGCAGATGATAATGTTGTGAGAGATCTGCTCATTGGTTTAGAAAAGGCTTTTCCAGATAGAGAGGAATTCCGTCATGCAGAGGGAAATTCTGCCGCTCATTTAAAGTCAAGCTGTATCGGTGCGAGCCAAGCGGTCATCATTTATGATAACAAATTATTGTTAGGTACATGGCAGGCTATTTACTTTTGCGAGTTTGATGGACCCCGTAACAGGAGCTTTTATGTGAGGATTATGTAAATTGTATATGATGCTCCAATGCCTTTTGAGCTGAAAAGAGGTGTAATATGAAAAAAGAGATCTATTTGGCAGGCGGATGTTTTTGGGGTGCGGAAAAATATTTTGCTTCTATCCGCGGTGTGCTAAAGACTGAGGTAGGATATGCTAACGGGGAAACGGCCTGTCCTACTTATGAGGATGTTTGCTACAAAAATACCGGCCATGTTGAAGTGGTTAAAGTGGTTTATGATACCGAGATAATAAGTCTGCCCTTTTTGTTGAGCTTGTATTATGAGGTGATAGATCCCACCTCCGTCAATCGTCAGGGCGGTGATAGCGGTCTCCAGTATCGTACAGGCATTTATTATGTTTATGAAGATGACAGGGAGACTATTTTGTTATCGCTTCAAAAGTTGCAAAAAAAATACCATCAGCCTATCGTGATTGAGGCAGCACCTCTAAAAAATTATTATCGGGCAGAAGAATATCACCAGCATTATCTTGACAAAAATCCCGGCGGTTATTGCCATATTGGCCAACAAGAGTTTATGAGAGCTGAGCAGGCAATTGATGAAAGCACTAATTATGCCCCCAAAACAAAGCAAGAATTAAAAAAAATATTGACTCCCTTGCAATATCAAGTAACTCAAAACAACGCCACAGAGCCACCCTTTGAAAATGAATACTTTGATAACTTCAGGCCCGGTATCTATGTAGATATCACAACGGGAGAGCCGCTGTTCGTCTCCAGTGATAAATTTGATTCCGGTTGCGGCTGGCCTAGTTTTCCCCGGGTTATCGATGATGCTTTAATCACGGAAAAAATCGATCTCAGTCATGGAATGGTAAGAAAGGAAGTGCGTAGCAAAAGCGGGGACGCACATTTAGGACATGTTTTTGAGGATGGTCCGCAGGAAAAAGGTGGTTTAAGATATTGCATCAATAGTGCTTCTCTGCGCTTTATTCCCCAAGAGGAAATGGAACAGCAAGGTTACGGACATTTACTAAACTGTTAGTTTAGGAGAGGGGAGGATACTAGATGATTTTTTACTTTTCAGGTACAGGAAACAGTTTATGGGCGGCACAAGTAATAGCTGAAAGGCAAGGGGAGCGTTTATATTCTATAGCCGATGAGCTGAAGCAAAAAGACAATCCTCTGACTTATGCGCTGGAGCCTAAGGAAAAGCTGGGTTTTGTTTTTCCTGTATATGCTTGGTCTCCACCGAAAATAGTATTAGATTTTATTCATAATATGAAGTTGACTGGCTATAGCGGTCAGTATGTATTTGCCATTTGTACTTGCGGTGGTGATGCCGGATATACTCTTAATGTTTTAAACAAGGCTTTGAAAAAGCATCATATTGAGCTTAACAGTGGATTTTCTATAATTATGCCTGATAATTATGTCGTGATGTTTGATGTGCCTTCTCCAGAAGCGCAAGAAAAAAAATTAGCTGAAGCCAAGCGGATTTTACAGCATATCAATGAAGTTATCAGCCACGAGCGGGACAAGGTATTCGAGTGTAAGGAGGGGCCTGTACCACTTCTCAAAACCGGTATTGCCAACCGTTTTTTCAATGCTTTTGCCTTAAAAACCAAGTCCTTTTATGCCAAAGAAAACTGTACCTCTTGCGGATTATGTGAAAATGTCTGTTCCACCGCCACCATTAAACTGGTAGACGGCAGGCCGACTTGGGGCAAGATTTGTTCCCAATGTATGGCCTGCATCAACCGTTGCCCTGTTGGCGCTATTCAGTACGGAAAAGCCACGCAAAAAAGGGGTAGATACTATAATCCCTATTGTAAATAAATCAGCCCGCCAATGTTCATGATTGTATTTTATGAGGTGATAATATGATAATTGCTACGGCAACCATCAAGCTTTACGCCCCTTGGGTACACTCCTTGAAAGAAAAACGCATGATTGTAAAAAGCCTGCTTAACAAGATCCAGTGCAAATTTAATCTTGCCGTGGCCGAGGTTGCCGCCCAGGATGTTTATCAAACTATCGTGATTGCTGTGGCGGGGATTGCGGCCAATTCTGCTCAAGCCGACAGTATTTTAGAAAAGGTTATTTGCTTTATTGACAATAACACAGAGGCGGAGATACTAACGATAGAACAGGAAATGCGCTAACAATTTTTGATGGACTTGCTGATAGAGATAAAAATAGGTGTATACATATCAGAAAAAAATGATATAATCAAAATTATTATTATAAAAAAATTAAATAATTTGTTTAAAGATGTTATATATAAGTAATAGTTTTAATTGCCTCCGCCATTAGTTTCTTTTAAAGCTTAAAATGCTAGCGGGGCATAAAAAGTTGAAGGATAAGGTGATATACTCATGGATAAATGTCGCTTAGAGATCATCAAAGGTGATATAACCAAACAACGAGTAGATGCTATAGTCAATGCTGCTAATACCTCTTTGTTGGGCGGCGGAGGAGTGGATGGAGCGATCCATAAGGCTGCCGGACCGCAGCTTCTGGAGGAATGTAAAGCTTTGCACGGCTGTCCCACCGGTCAGGCCAAGATCACTAAGGGTTATCGCTTGCCCGCTGCTTATGTTATTCATACTCCGGGGCCTATTTGGCGAGGAGGAGAAAATAACGAAGCAGAGCTTTTGCGTAGCTGCTATTTAAATTCGTTGCAATTGGCAGTGGACAATAACTGTCAAACAGTCGCTTTTCCTTCTATCAGTACAGGTGTTTATCATTTTCCTTTGGACAAGGCCGCTAATATTGCCGTGAATACCATATGTCAATTTTTGCATGAGCACAATGCAATAATAAAGGTTTTGATGGTTTGTTTTGATGATGTCACCAAAGCCGGTTATGATAAAGCATTTTCACTTGTTAAGAATGATTAGGGGTGTAATAATGGATTTTATATATGAAGCAAATAGAATATTTTTAAATGATGAAAACGGTAGAATGATAGCTGAAATCACTTTTCCCGAGGTTTCTCAGGGAGTCGTCAATATCAATCACACTTACGTCGATGCTTGCTTGCGTGGACAAGGTGTTGCCGGTCAGTTGATGCAGGCAGCGTTAGAAAAAATCAAACAAGAAAACAAGAAAGTTTATGCTACTTGTTCCTATGCGATTTCCTGGCTGGAAAAAAATCCTGAATATGCTGACATTTCAATCAAATCTGTATGATTTAATTAAATGCGATCAAGGACTTATGCTAACATGCCATTTTATTACTATTTGTAAATTTTGTTTATGATTTTTATATTTTCTTGCTTATATATAACAAATAATGCCAAAAAAATCTTGACAAAAATTTTTCTCCATTATATTCTTAGTTTGTCTAACTAACTATCATGGGGGCCATGGATTTGCACGATGATTTTGCTATCCAGTTGAATGATCTTTTTGTTGATACCTTTAGGATAATCTTAAAGGTTGAGGAAGCAACCATAAAAAAAATGGATTCACTTGACCTCTCTATCAGTGAATTACATCTTCTTGAAGCTATAGGAAGGAAAAAAGATCAAAAGAAAACCATCAGTGATATTGCCCTGCATCTGGGTGTTACTCTGCCCTCTGTCACTGTTGCCATAAATAAGTTAGTAAAAAAAGGATATGTGGTAAAAAAAAGATGTGAAGAAGACGGCAGAATAGTCTTTGTTTCTCTTACCAGACTGGGGCATAAAGTTGACCTGGCGCATAGTTATTTTCATGCTCAGATGAACAGGAAAATCAGCTTGGGATTGAATGAAGAGGAAAAAAGAGTGATGTTGATAGCTATGGATAAATTAAATGGTTTCTTCAAGCAAAAACTTGCGGATATGGAGGTATAAATGAATTTTAAAATTATTGGCATAGGCAGCTATGTACCACCATTGACTATTGATAATCATCAATTATCTCAGTTGGTGGATACTACCGATGAATGGATTTCCACCAGAACAGGCATCAGGGCCCGTCATGTCGTAAATGAAGAATCAGTTACTGATTTGGCAGTGAAAAGTGCAAAAGCAGCCTTGTCTGATGCTAATATAAAGGCGGATGAACTGGATCTGATTATTTGTTCTACTCTACAAGGTGATTATTTGACACCTGCTTTAGCCTGTATAGTGCAGGGAGAAATTGGGGCTACTTGTCCCGGTTTTGATATAAATGCCGCTTGCCCTGGTTTTGTCTATGGTCTTGATGTAGCCAGTGCTTATATTAGTTCCGGACAAGCCGCAAAAGTGTTGTTTATTTGTGCGGAAACTTTGTCTAGACACGTTGATTGGCAGGATCGGGCAACTTGTGTGATTTTTGGAGATGCGGCCGGCGCAGTAGTCTTAACTGCCGGTGAATCCTTACTAGCCAGACGGCTTACTTGTACCTCTAATAAAGATGTACTTAATTCCAAGGCTCCGCAAGGAAATTGTCCTTTCAGCCTCAAGGAGGAAGGCGGTTTTGTTTATATGAATGGTCAGGAAGTATATAAATTTGCCGTTTCTTCTGTAGGTGAGGATTTTGAATTTCTTACAAAAGAAATTAATCTGACTGCCGATGATATAGATTATTTTATCTTGCATCAGGCCAACAAAAGAATAGTGGAGGCTATCCGGCATAGATTAAAACAACCAGTTGAAAAATTCCCTACCAATATAGAAAATTATGGTAATACCTCTTCGGCAAGTATACCTGTTTTGTTGGATGAATTGGATAAAGCCGGCAAGCTTAAAAAAGGCCAGTTGTTATTTATCAGCGCGTTTGGTTCCGGGCTTTCTACAGGCAGTTATATTTTAAAATGGGATAAATAAAGTAATTTATTAAATAATAAAAAAATGGAGGAAAAAGAAATGATATTAGAAAAAGTAATAGAAATTTTGGCCGAATATAAAGAATTGGATGCTTCTGAAATCACCAGCGAAAGCACATTTGAAGAAATGGGTTTGGACTCCTTGGATACAGTGGAGTTGATCATGAACTTCGAAGATGAGTTCGGTGTTACTATTGAGCTGAACGAGGAGCTGAAAACAGTAGCAGATATCGTTGCTCTTATAGAAAAATCTCGTTAATACTTCTTTAAAGAAGGCGAATAATATGATAAAAACCTCTCTTTGTGATATGTTAAATATTAAATACCCGGTTATTCAGGGCGGCATGGCTTGGGTAGCTGATGCTTCTTTAGCTGCTGCCGTCTCTAATGCCGGAGGGTTGGGATTGATTGCGGCGGCCAATGCTCCTGCGGAATATGTGCGCCAGGAGATTAGAAAAGTCAAGGATCTGACCGATAAGCCTTTTGGTGTCAATATTATGCTTATGAGTCCCAGCGCCGAAGAAATAGCAGCTCTGGTAGTTGAGGAAAAAATATCGGTTGTGACTACAGGTGCGGGTAATCCCAGTAAATATATTGCTGCTTGGAAAACCGCGGGTATTAAGGTAATACCTGTTATTCCTTCGAGCGGTTTGGCCAAAATGGTGGAAAGGGCCGGAGCCGATGCGGTGATTGCCGAAGGCGGTGAAGCCGGCGGCCATATTGGTGATCTGACAACTATGGTTTTAGTGCCTCAGGTTTGCGATGCGGTCAAGATTCCTGTAATTGCAGCCGGAGGTATTGGTGACGGTAGGGGTCTGGCAGCATCTTTGATACTAGGTGCTGTAGGAGTACAAATGGGCACACGTTTTTTATTAGCCCGTGAATGTAACATACATGAGAATTATAAAAGAAGAGTTCTTAAAGCCAAAGATATCGATACTATCGTAACCGGACGAAGATTGGGCCATCCGGTACGTTCCTTAAAAAACAATTTTTCTAATAATTTTTTTGCCAATGAATATGATTCCAGTATATCTAATGAAGAGCTAGAGGCTTTGGGATCTGGCGCATTGCGCTTAGCCGTTAAAGAGGGCGATGAAAAAAATGGTTGTTTTATGGCCGGTCAGATTGCCGGCATGGTCAAAGTTGAACAAAGCGCTCAAGAGATTATAAACGAAGTATTTAGCGAGGCGGAAGAAATTTTAGGCGGTGCAGCAAAATGGCTAAAATAGTATTGGTATTTGCAGGACAGGGTGCGCAATATAGCGGTATGGGTAAAGATCTGTGGGAAAATTCTCAGGCGGCCAGAGCAGTATTTGCTATGGCGGACAGAATTCGTCCGGGCACTTCTCGTCAGTGCTTTGAGGCTTCTAAAGAAGAATTATCACAAACGATTAATACCCAGCCTGCTTTATTCACAGTTGATTTGGCTTGTGCGGCTGCCCTGGCCGAAAATGACATAACAGCTGCCGGTGCGGCTGGGTTTTCTTTAGGTGAACTTCCCGCCTTAGCCTTTAGCGGTATCATGTCTTATGAGGATGCTTTTGCTCTTACTTGTAAAAGGGCTCAATATATGCAGCAAGCTGCCGAAAAAAACAATGGCTCTATGATGGCGATCTTAAGACTGGCAAATGAGCAGGTAGAGGCAATATGTGCTGAATTTGATCGAGTCTATGCTGTCAATTATAATTGTCCTGGACAATTGGTTGTGGCGGGAGATGAAGCTCAATTAACAGAATATGCCGATCGTGTGGCACAAGCAGGTGGCAAGGCTATGAAATTAGCCGTAAACGGTGCTTTTCATTCGCCTTTTATGCAAGAAGCAGCGGAAAATCTAGTCAGAGAGCTGGATGAAATATCTTTTAATCCGCCTCACATACCTGTTTACAGTAATGTTACGGCACTTCCGTATAAAAATGGCAAAGATTTGCTGGCAAAACAGGTTATCAGCCCTGTTTTATGGCAAAAAACTATAGAAAATATGCTTGCAGACGGTTATGATACTTTTATTGAAGTGGGAGCAGGAAAAACCCTTGGCGGTTTGATTAAAAAAATATCTGCAGGACTAAGAGTCTTTAATGTAGAAGATAGTAAAAGTCTTCAAAAAACGCTTGAGGCTTTAAAAGGAGATTAAATCATGGATGGTATGCTTAAGAACAAGGTGGCTGTTATTACGGGCGGTTCCCGTGGTATTGGCAGGGCCATTGCTTTAAAGATGGCCGAAAACGGAGCCGATATTGTCGTAATATACGGCGGTAACCAACAAGCAGCCCAAGAGGTTTGTCAAATAGTAAGTAACTATGCTGTTAAGTCCAAAAGCTATAAATGTGATGTTTCTGATTTTGCCAAAGTTAAAGAGACAGTCGCACAAATAATAACAGATTTTGGCTCAATAGACATTTTAGTCAACAATGCTGGCATTACCTCTGATAAACTAGTATTTCAAATGGAAGAAGCCGATTTTGACAGAGTGCTTGATATCAACTTAAAAGGAGCATTCAACATGATCAAGCATACTTATCCTTACTTTATCAGAAAGCGTGCCGGAAGCATAATCAATATCACCTCGGTCGTGGGGCTGTCAGGTAATGCCGGTCAGGCTAATTATTCCTCAGCTAAAGCCGGGCTTATAGGTTTGACTAAATCCATTGCCAAGGAATTAGGCGGTAGAAATATTACCTGCAATGCTATTGCCCCCGGATTTATCCAGACTGATATGACAGCTAAACTTTCCGATAAACAGAAAAATGATTATATAGCTAAAATTCCCATGAAAAGATTGGGCGAAGTTACAGATATCGCGAATTTGGCGGTATTTTTAGCATCAGACTTTTCCAGATATATTACAGGTGAAGTGATAAAAGTTGACGGCGGTATGTCAATGTAGAGAACTTATGATAGGGGGGTATTTATGCGCAGAGTTGTGGTGACCGGTATGGGTGTGGTTTGTCCTGTTGGTAATGATTTGCCTACATCTTGGCATAATCTTATTAACGGTACATGCGGCATTGATTATATCACAAAATTTGATACAACAGACTACAAAGTAAAAATAGCGGCCGAGGTCAAGGGTTTCGACCCTACTTTATATATAGATAAATCAGATGTGAAAAAAACAGATTTGTATGCACAATATGCTATTGCAGCTGCCACTCAGGCTATGGAGGACAGTGGACTTAAGGATATAGATCCGCAAAGACTGGGAGTTTATATCGGTTCTGGTGTCGGTGGTATGAATGCCTTTATCAATGAACAAACTAAGTTGCTTGAAAAAGGCCCTTCCAGAGTGTCACCGTTTTTTATTCCTATGATGATTTCTAATATGGCCTCTGGATTAGTGGCCATCAAGTATAATGCTCAAGGTCCGTGTTTGCCTGTTGTTACAGCTTGCTCTACCAGTGCGCATGCAGTCGGTGAGGCTTTCAGAGCCATTAAGCATGGTTATGCAGATGCCATCATAGCCGGAGGAGCTGAGGCAACCATAACGACTTTGGCTATAGCGGGTTTTACCAACATCATGGCCCTTACCACTAATAATGATCCTTTAAACAGTTCTATTCCTTTCGATAAAAGAAGAAATGGCTTTGTGATGGGAGAAGGTGCAGGGATAATGATTGTGGAAGAGTATGAACACGCCCTAAAAAGAGGGGCTAACATATATGCGGAAATATCCGGTTATGGAAATACCTGCGATGCCCATCATATTACTGCTCCCCATCCGGAAGCAGAAGGTGCAAAAAATGCTATCGATCTGGCTATAAAAGAAGCTAATCTTGATTTGAGCGGTCAATTATATATCAATGCACACGGCACCAGCACGCCTCTAAATGACAAGGCGGAAACTTTGGCTATCAAAAAAGCCTTAGGAGATAAAGCTTATGATGCTGTTATTAGTTCCACTAAATCTATGACCGGTCATATGTTGGGAGCGGCGGGAGCCGTAGAAGGAATTATTTCTATTATGGCTTTGAATAATGGTATAATACCTCCTACTATTGGATATAAAGAAAAAGATGAAGATTGTGATCTAGATTATTGTCCCAATAAGGCCAGGGAATGTGCTGTTGATGCCTCACTTTGTATGCTATTGGGTTTTGGCGGACATAATGCTTGCTTGGCCTTTACTAAAGTAGCTAGATAGCCGAAAAGGAGTAACTTATGAAAATAGAAGATGTTAAGGCATTAGCCGAAATTCTCAAAAAATATGATCTTTCTGCTGTTGAGACAGGCGAGGGAGCAACCAAAATCAGAGTTGAAAGGCAGTTTATAACAGAGACTAAGACCATCTCTTTGCCACAAAATCAAGATAATAATTCTTTTGTTGAACAAGCAGAAGTCCTTGATGCTGATATCCTGCAAGTCAAGTCCCCCATGGTTGGTGTGTTTTATGCTGCACCTTCACCAGATGCTGAACCTTTTGTATCCATGGGTAAAATGGTCAAAAAAGGCAATGTTCTTTGTATTATTGAGGCTATGAAGCTAATGAATGAAATCACAGCTGATACTGATGGCGAGATTGTTGATATATGTGTGGCTAACGGCCAGGTAGTTGAATTTGGCCAAGAGTTATTTAAATTACGCAGGTGCAATAATGAATAAAAATGAAATAAAAAAAATATTGCCGCATAGAGAGCCTATGCTTTTGATAGATGAGGCTTATGTGGAAGATGGCAAAGCTTACGGTAAATTTCATATTAATGGCGACGAATGGTTCTTAAAGGGTCATTTCCCTGGTATGCCGGTCGTTCCTGGTGTGATTCAATGTGAGATCATGGCCCAAACTTGTTGCGTTTTGCTGGCTGATGGCATAGACAGTGCTACACCTTATTATACAGGTCTGAATAATGTTAGATTTAAAAATAAGGTCGTACCTGGTGATACCATGGAGCTGGAATGTGAAATAGTCAAAGTCAAAGAACCGTTTTATTTTGCCAAAGGCAAAGGTTATGTCAATGGCAAGCTTTGCGTATCAGGGGAATTTTCATTTGCGCTTGTAAAAGGGGTGTAGAGCTTGTTCTCAAAAATATTAATAGCAAATAGAGGAGAAATAGCCGTTAGAATAATTCGTGCTTGTAAAGAAATGGGTATCTCTACCGTAGCTGTTTTTTCGGAGGCGGACAGAGATTCTCTTCATGTCACTTTGGCAGACGAAAGCTATTGTATCGGACCTGCTTCTGTGGTAGATAGCTATCTGAATATGACCTCAATACTATCTGTAGCGGCCATAAGCGGTGCTCAAGCAATACATCCCGGTTATGGGTTATTATCAGAGAATGCTAAATTTGTTGCTCTTTGCGAGCAATGTAATATTGTTTTTATCGGACCTTCCGCTCAAGTGATAGCTAAAATGGGTGATAAGGATGAGGCTAAAAGAACTATGAAAAAAGCCGGCGTCCCAGTGGTGGACGGTTGTGATGTCTGTTATACATTCGATGATATTGTGAAAGCTAAAAGTGAAGCGGATAAAATAGGTTATCCGCTTTTGATTAAAGCCAGAGCCGGCGGTGGCGGCCGCGGTATACGTTTGGTGACTAAAGTCGAGGAATTTAATAATGCGTTTATGACAGCTTCTACTGAGGCTAAAAATGCCTTTGGCGATGGTGCTGTTTATATGGAAAAATTTTTATATCCTGTAAAACATATAGAGATGCAAATACTTGCTGACAAATTCGGTAATGTTGTCTGTTTGGGGGAACGAGAATGTTCGATACAGAGACGCAATCAAAAGGTACTCGAAGAAAGTCCTTCACCGGTAATTTCCTCAGAAGTGCGGCAAAAAATGACGGAAGTCTCAGCTAAAGCTGCTAAAGCCGCAGGCTATGAGGGAGCGGGCACCATTGAATTTTTATATGATAAAAGCGGCAATTTTTATTTTATGGAGATGAATACCCGCTTGCAGGTAGAACATCCAGTTACTGAGATGGTTACAGGTATCGATATTGTCAAATGGCAAATCAAAATTGCTTTGGGGCAGCCGCTCGATTTTACTCAAGATGATGTAGAAATTAGGGGTCATGCCATAGAGTGCCGTATCAATGCCGAAGATCCGGCAAAAAACTTTGCTCCCAGTTGTGGCAGAATCAAGGTATTGCATATTCCCGGCGGTCCCGGTGTCCGTTTTGACAGCGCTATCTATCAAGATTATGTTATACCGCCTTTTTATGACTCTATGATAGCAAAGTTAATTGTACACGCCAATACTCGCGAGCAAGCAATACGTAAAATGCAGGTTGCTATGGGAGAAATTGTCACTAATGGTATAGAAAACAATGTGGAATTTCAATTGGAAATATTACAGGATCCCGATTTTATATCGGGAAGCTATACGACAGATTTCCTGTCAAAGAGGGGTTAATCTATGTTGAATAAAAATCTCTTTAAGAAAGCTAAAAGTAATTTGGAGATTACTGTTTTTAATCAGCAATCCAAACCAAATATTCCCGATGAGATGTGTACTATGTGCCCTGCTTGCAAAAAGATGATATTCGTCTCTGATCTGGAAGAGAATCTTTATGTTTGTAATTTATGCGGGCATCATTTCCGCATCAATGCTCGTCAAAGAATCCATATGATCGCTGATAAAGGAACCTTTGTTGAGCATGATAAAGAGCTAACATCCAAAAATCTCATTGATTTTCCCGGATATGAAAGCAAGCTGCAGCATTCCCATCTCAAAAGTGCTGAAAATGAAGCGGTTATCTGCGGCCTTTGTGAAATAGGCAGCTATCCTTGCGCTTTGTTTGTGATGGAATCAAACTTTATGATGGGTAGTATGGGTACCGTTGTGGGAGAAAAGATCACCCGTCTTTTTGAGCATGCTATGGAAAATAGCTTGCCGGTATTGGGTTTTGCTGTATCCGGAGGAGCCAGAATGCAAGAGGGTATGTATTCTTTGATGCAAATGGCCAAAACCAGCGGAGCTGTGAAATTGCACAGTGATGCCGGTAATCTTTTTATTTCTTTTTTGACCGACCCTACTACAGGTGGTGTCACAGCCAGCTTTGCCATGCTGGGTGATATAATATTATCTGAGCCCAAGGCTTTGATCGGTTTTGCCGGTCCCAGAGTGATTGAGCAAACTATCAGGCAGAAATTGCCGGCAGACTTCCAAAGAGCAGAATTGCTGTTGGAGAAGGGGTTTATCGATGAGATTGTAGCACGTAAAGATCAGAAGGAATATCTCACCAGATTACTGGCATTGCATAAAAGTGGAGGTCAATAAATATGGGTGCTTATGATATAGTAAACAAGGCCAGAGAGAAAGACAGAGAAGTGGCCAGTGATTATATAAAAGCTATTTTTACGGATTTTACGGAGATGCATGGTGATCGCCGCTTTAGTGATGACAAGGCGATTGTAGCTGGTCTGGCTTTTCTGGATGATACACCAGTGACGATACTTTCCATAGAAAAAGGCCATGATACCAAAGAAAAGGTTATGCGTAATTTTGGCTCTGCTCATCCGGAAGGCTATCGTAAAGCCTTGCGGCAAATGAAATTGGCCGAGAAATTTTCTCGCCCGGTGATTTGTCTGGTTGATACTGCAGGTGCCTATTGTGGTATTGGTGCCGAAGAAAGAGGACAAGGCCAAGCTATAGCCGAAAATCTGGCTGAAATGATGACTCTGAAAGTGCCTGTGATATCTATTATTATCAGTGAAGGTGGTAGCGGCGGAGCATTAGCCTTAGCTGTGGCAGATGAAGTATGGATGATGGAGAATTCTATTTATTCTGTTATTTCACCTGAAGGCTGTGCCAGCATTTTATGGAAGGATTCCACAAAAATGCAGGAGGCGGCAGAGTGCCTGAAATTAACCGGAGCAGATTTATTTTCTTTTGGTATTATCGAAAAAGTGATCGCAGAAGACAAACCAAAAGAAGAAATATTTGCTCTCATTAAAGCAGATTTGATCCAAGCAATTAAAAATAAACAACAATTACCTATAGGAGAATTAGTGAAAAAAAGATATCAAAAATTTAGGAATATCGGATCTTTGCATAGTATTATTTAGTTAGATTTATATTAATAGTTAAAAAAACTCATAAAATATAATTTTATGAGTTTTTTATACATTTTTTTATTTTCTCTATGTACCTCTAGCGGATATTTTGATATAATTTTTATTGTATATTAAAATAAGGATGTGATATTTTTGCATGATTATGTGATTATTACAGATGCTACTGCTGATTTGCCTGTTGAGATATTAAATAAACTGAGTGTGGATGTTGTACCGATGCAATTTCAAATCGGTGAAGACAATTTTACCCATTATCCTGATGCCCGAGAGATGAGCTTTCATGATTTTTATGAAAGGCTTTCTTCTGGGGATTTGGCTACTACCAGCCAAATAAACGCCTATACATATACGGAATTTTTTACCCCCTATCTGCAAAAAGGTCTGGATATTCTTTATATTGCTTTTTCCTCCGGTTTAAGCGGTACTTATAATGCCTCTACTATAGCTGCTCAAGAATTGATGGAAAAATATCCTGAAAGAAAAGTATATTGCATTGACTCTTTATGCACATCAGTAGGCGAGGGCATGCTTGTCTATTATGCGGCTTTGAAAAAACAAGAAGGTCTTGATATAGACCAATTAAAAGAATGGGTAGAAAAAACTCGAGGCACAATATGCCATTGGTTTACTTTATATGATATTAATTATTTACGCCGTAGTGGTCGCGTCAACCTATTAGTTGCTGGATTAGCTTCCATGCTATCCATAAAGCCGGTGTTGCATGTTGATGATTTGGGGTTCTTGGTTGCGGTTGGCAAAGCTAGAGGTCGCAAAAAAGCGCTTACTGCTTTAGTGGAACAAATGGAAAAGACCTGTGTAAATCCGGAAGAGCAAGTGGTATTTATCGGGCATGGCGATTATGAAGAGGATGCCATTTATGTGGCTGATTTGATCAGGAGTAAATTTAAGGTCAAAGATATAATCATTACTCATATTGGACCAATCATAGGTGCCCACACTGGTCCCGGCGTACTTTCAATCTTCTTTTTCGGTAATAAAAGATAATATAATAATCTAATAAAATCTATGGCTACCCCATTATTTCATATATGCAAAAAACACACTTTTGCTTTAAGAGTGTGTTTTTAAATAAGCAGCTATTCTATCTAAAGCATTTTGACGGATATCATAGTAGTAAAGAGCATAATCAGCTACATGATATACTCCTTGAGGAAAGATGTTTACATCACAAAAGGGATTATCCCTGTCAATGCTGGAACAAATAACGGTACCTCTTTGCATATTTATTTTAGCATCAGCTAAATGAGCAATTTTCTTAAAACTATTATTTATTTTTACTCTGGCTCCCAGACTTTCTTCTTTGGGAGCGAGAGTTTCATTTCTCTGCCAATTTATGGGATTAATAGCAAGGGTATTGGGTAAAAGAACAGGATTTTTTCCCTCAATGCTGGGTGCCTCGGTATTATAAGAGATAATGACTCCTGTATCTTCACGGCCTTGGGCAAACTTGAGATGAGGATTTTCTGATAGATATTCCTTAGTTACAGAATATCCGATAGCATAGGCTGCCACCATTCTTTTATATATTTGAGGATTTTCTTTCATATACTCACTTAATAATTGCAGCAAAACATCGGACCCTTGGGAATGAGCAGCCAGTATATAGGGCCTACCTTGGTTATAGTATTTGATGAAATGATTAAATGCTGCTATAGCATCAGTTACAGGACCAATTCTTAAAATCTTCTTTTTTTCCTCTAGAGGTAAGGGCAGGCAGCTCAAAGCATCAGTCTGTCTGTAATAAGGAGCAAACATATTTCCGGCAACCCGGAAAGCCGTGGCATTTTTATGGTAGTTAAATTTTGCCGTGCTGCGCATATTGCGATGATTTATATCACAAATAATAGGATCTTTTTTATGGGTTTTAACATAGGCCGTGGCGTAAAGATAAAAAATATCGAACGGGTATTTAGCTTGCTCATCGAGTTTGAGCCAATTATTTTTTTGATAATAATCTGTTGTATGCATATTTTTCACCTCATTTTTGAGATCTAATAACATATTTCCACATAATAAAACCTAATCCTTTAATTAAACCTGCAATAGCCCAATATGTTCTTGTGTATTTTAATAATTTTTCTTGCGAAAATAGTCTAATTGAGATATAATTATAAAAATCTCTATCTATTTAATGAGGTTTTATAGATAAAATACTTTATTGTTAACATATAATCTACGTTTGCTAATTGATACAGAAAGGGCGAGAGATATGACTAGATTTAAAAAGTTGCTTGTTGCCAATAGAGGCGAAATAGCAATTAGAGTGTTCAGAGCTTGTAAAGAGCTGGGCATTCGTACTGTTGCTGTTTATTCAGAAGAAGATAAAAAATCTCTTTTTAGGACCAAGGCAGACGAATCTTACAAAATTGGCCATGGTAAATCACCTATTGATGCCTATTTAGGGATTAGTGAAATTATTGCTTTGGCAAAGGCTAAGGCTGTTGATGCCATACATCCAGGTTACGGTTTTTTAGCTGAAAATGTAGAATTCGCTCGCCAATGTGAAGAAGCAGGTATCGAATTTATCGGCCCGACTCATCAAATGATGAGCAATTTAGGGGATAAAATTAAATCTAAAATTGTGGCTCAAAAAGTTGGTGTTCCTACTATACCGGGTGTTGATAAAGCCATCAAATTAGAAGAAGATGCTAAGCGGTTTGCTGAATCTTGTGGTTATCCGGTCATTTTGAAGGCTGCGGCAGGCGGTGGTGGCAGAGGTATGCGCATCGTCAGGGAAGCTCAAGATTTGATACCTCAATTCAGAAGTGCCAAAAGCGAGGCGAAAAAAGCTTTTGGTATCGATGATATTTTTATAGAAAAATATCTGGAAAAACCTAAACATATCGAAGTACAAATATTAGGTGATAAATATGGCAATATTGTTCACTTGCATGAAAGAGATTGTTCTATTCAAAGACGTCATCAAAAAGTTATAGAATTTACGCCGGCTCTATCAATAACTGAAGAACAAAGGAAAAATATTTGTAATGATGCCTTGAAAATTGCCAAAGCGGTTAATTATTGCAATGCCGGTACTATTGAATTTTTGGTGGATGCGGCCGGCAACCATTATTTTATTGAAGTGAACCCTCGTATCCAAGTGGAGCATACTGTGTCTGAGATAGTTACAGGTATCGATATAGTGCAATCGCAGATTTTAGTTGCCCAAGGTTATGCTTTGGATTCTCCCCAAATCAATATCAAAAACCAGGACTGCATCAAACCAAGAGGTTATGCTATTCAATGCCGTGTAACTACGGAAGATCCAGTCAATGATTTTGCTCCTGATACCGGTAATATAGACGTATATCGTTCTGCTTCTGGTTTTGGCATCAGGCTTGATGGTGGCAATGGTTTTGCCGGTTCTGAGATCAGCCCTTATTATGATAGCTTGTTGGTTAAGGTTACTTCGTTTTCCCGATCTTTTGATGATACAATCAATAAAGCGGCCCGCGCTTTGAATGAAATGAAAATAGGTGGAGTAAAAACCAATATCTCCTTTTTATTAAATGTGCTGAATCATCCCACTTTCAGAGCGGGTCAATGTGATACTGGATTTATCGCGGAAAACCCCGAATTGCTAAATATTAGAACCAGCAAAAACAGGGAATTAAAATTATTGAGATTTTTAGGTAATAAAATCGTCAATGAGACACATGGTGATAAGCCTGCCTTTAATACGCCCATCATACCGAAGGTCAGCCACAACTACTTAGACGGTACTAAACAGCTTTTAGATCAACAAGGGCCCGAGAATTTGGTTAAATGGGTCTTAGAACAAAAATCTTTACTATTGACCGAAACTTCTATGCGTGATGCGCAACAATCTTTGATGGCCACCAGAGCAAGAACTGTTGATATGGTCAAAATTGCACCGGCAATTGCTGAATATGCCAAAGATCTCTTTTCATTAGAAATGTGGGGTGGAGCTACCTTTGATGTGGCTTATCGCTTCTTAAAAGAAGATCCGTGGGAAAGACTGGCTCTATTGAGAGAAAGAATCCCCAATATCCTTTTCCAAATGCTGATTAGAGGTGCCAATGGTGTAGGGTATAAAAACTATCCTGATAATGTTGTAAGAAAATGCATCCAGGAATCAGCCAAAGCTGGTATTGATGTGTTTAGAATATTTGACTCCTTGAACTGGATCCAAGGTATGGAAGTTGCCATGGATGAAGTGCAAAAACAAGGTAAAGTTGTAGAAGCCTGTATTTGCTATACCGGTGACATACTTGATGAAAGCAGAGAGAAATATAACCTTAAATACTATATCAATATGGCTAAAGAATTGGAAAAACGCGGTACTCATATCCTTGGTATAAAAGATATGTCTGGACTTTTGAAACCTGTGGCCGCACATAAATTGATTACAGAATTGAAAAACGAAATAAGCGTACCAATTCATTTGCATACTCATGATACCAGCGGCAACGGTGTAGCAACCATTTTGATGGCTGCTATGGCCGGAGTGGATATTTGTGATACAGCTATCAATAGTATGGCTGGCCTGACTAGCCAACCTGCACTCAATTCTGTGGTTGCTGCTTTAGAAAACACCGATAGGGCTACCAATATTTCCTTAGATGACCTGCAAGTTATTTCCAATTATTGGGATGATGTCCGTCCTATATATCAGCAATTTGAATCCGACCTTAAGGCTGGTACTACTGAGATTTACAAATATGAGATCCCCGGCGGGCAATATTCGAACCTCAAACCGCAAGTGGAAAGTTTCGGTTTAGGTCATAAATTCCAAGAAGTAAAAGATATGTTCAAAACCGTTAATGAAATGTTGGGTGATATCGTAAAAGTAACACCTTCTTCCAAAGCTGTTGGAGATATGGCCATCTTTATGGTACAAAATAACCTTACGCCGGAAAATATTTATGAAAAAGGTAAAGATATCGACTTCCCTGATTCAATAGTATCCTATTTTGAGGGTATGATGGGACAGCCGGTGGGAGGCTTTCCGGAAAAATTGCAAAAATTGATCCTAAAAGATAAAAAGCCTATCTGCTGTCGTCCCGGAGAATTATTACCGCCCGAAGACTTTGATAAAATAAAAAAATATCTTGATGAAACTTATCAAATAGATGCAACAGAACAAGATATCTTGAGTTATGCTCTTTATCCTAAAGTATTTGAGGATTATTTAAATGATTTGGAAAAAAACGGCAACTTTAAATATATGAGCAGTGATATTTTCTTTTATGGCTTAGCAGAAGGGGAAACCGGTGAAATCAAACTTGATGAAGGTAAAGTTCTGGTAGTTAAACTGATAGAAGTACGTGAAGTCGATGAAAACGGTAATAGAGACGTAGTCTTTGAAGTAAATGGTAATCGTCGTGTGGTAAGTATCAAAGATAATGCGGCAAATATAAAATCTACCAAAGAAACACTGACCCTTGCAGACCCTGATGACCCCAGAGAAATAGGTGCCAATATACCTGGTACTATTATTAAAATATTAATCGAAGAAGGGGAATACGTGGAATTAAATAAACCGATAGCTGTTATAGAAGCTATGAAAATGGAAACTAATGTATTGGCTTCTGTTGGTGGTAAAATAGAAAAAATATATGTTACAGAAGGTCAACAGTTAAAAGCTGGAGAATTAATCGCTAAAATCGGTGAATAATAGAGATAACAAAAAGAGGCAGACTTTTGTCTGCCTCTTTTTGTTATCTCTTTAGAGGAAATTGGTAATGATTTGCCAATGTTTCAGCAATTTATCATAGGGATAATGGGCTTTATTGGCTGGACTGGTAGATGGCAGATATTGAGAGGGAAAGCCGGTATAGGGCAAACAAAACTCATCATACAGCTTACTAGCAGTCTTGCCGGTTGTAAAAATAGCTTTAATTGGCGCTTGGGTCAATAAAGGAACAAAATCATTAGCTATGGCATTTTTGATACTATTATCGCTGGCACCGACTATATCACAGCTATATAAAACATCCCAGAGAGCAATATGATTATCGAGTAAAAACTTTTTTTTCGACTCTATATCAGCAGGAATGGATGGCTTTTTTAGCACCTCGGCCAATATTTTCCAGAATAGATTCTGCGGATGCCCGTAATAAAAGCCGTTTTCCCGGGATTTTGGTGAAGGTATAGTGCCAAGTATGAGGATGCGGGAATGCTCATTAAAGACAGGCGTCCAAGGGTGGACGATGGTCTGAACTTGTTTATTAGTCTTGTTCATGCTTTGCTCCTAAACGGCTAGACTCTCAAACTGAGAGTTATATAAAGTGGCATAAAAGCCTCCTTTGGCTAACAGCTCTTGATGATTTCCCTGTTCTATGATATCTCCCTTATCCATGACCAAGATCAAATCGGCATCTTTGATAGTGGATAGTCTGTGTGCGATGATGAAACTTGTTCTACCATGCATCAGATTATCCATGGCTTTTTGGATACGGATTTCTGTTCTGGTATCAACTGAGCTGGTGGCTTCATCCAGTATCAATATTTTGGGATTGGCTAAGATAGCTCGGGCAATGGTCAGAAGCTGTTTTTGACCTTGGGAGATATTGTCGGCTTCTTCACTGATCACCATATTATATCCATCAGGTAATGTCCTGACGAATTGGTCAACATAGGCTGCTCTAGCTGCCTCAATTACTTGTTGGTCACTAGCATTCAAATTACCGTAGCGGATATTTTCCATAATTGAGCCGTGGAAAAGCCAGGTGTCTTGCAGAACCATACCAAAGATGTTGCGCAAATCACTGCGGTTGAATTCTTTTATGTCATGACCATCAATATAAATATGACCATTATTAATATCATAAAAACGCATCAACAGTTTGACAATAGTGGTTTTGCCAGCTCCTGTAGGGCCGACAATTGCCACTTTTTGTCCTGGCTTGATTACAGCGTTGAAATCTCTGATAATAATTTTATCCTCTGTGTAGCCGAAATTTACTTGCTTAAATTCCACACTACCTTGTAAATATTTGGTAGATAAAGGATTTTTTACGGTTTGCTCTTCCTCATCTTCATTGATAAATTCGAATACCCGTTCAGCTGCTGCCGCTGTGGATTGTAGTTGCGCAAAGCCTTGGGCTATCTGCGACAAAGGCTGGCTTAAAGTTCTGACATACTGAATAAAGGATTGAATGTTACCTACGGTAATAGCTCCCTGAATAGTCAGCCAAACTCCCAGGATGGCCACTATTACATAACCTAAATTACTGATAAGCATAGTTAGAGGCATCATAATACCGGAGAGGAATTGAGATTTCCAGGCCGATTTGTAAAGTGTTTTATTAAGATGCTCAAATTTATCTGTTACTTCTTCTTCGTTATTAAAAGCTTTGACAATAGTTTGTCCGCTGAAAATTTCTTCTATATGGCTATTAGTATGGCCTAGATATTCCTGTTGTTCAGTGAAATGTTTTTGTGATTTCTTCATCAATATCCTCATCAGGAGCATTGTTAAAGGCAGGATACCGATTACGGATAATGTCATTACCCAATTGATGGTGAACATCACGATCACAATACCTATAACCAAAATGAGAGAACTAATCATTTGGGAAAGGCTCTGATTAAGACTTTGGCCCAATAGATCAATATCATTAGTGATGCGGGAAAGCACCTCACCATGGGTTTGACGATCGAAATAGCGCATAGGCATACGGTTGATCTTTTTGGAGATTTGATCCCGCAGATTATAGACAGTTTTTTGCGAGACATTGCTTGTCAGGTAGCCTTGCAGAAAATGAAAGACGGTGCTGATAATATATAAAATCATCAGAAAGATTAAAATCTCGGTAATGCGCTCAAAATTTATGCCGCTGCCGCCGGAAATCTTACTTATGATACCGTTGAATATTTCTGTCGTTGCATCACCTAGTATTTTCGGTCCAACGATGAAAAAGATGGTGCTGATGATAGCAAAAACAAGAATCAGGATCAAGGATATTTTATACTTACTCATGTATGAAATGAGCTGTTTAGCTGTGCCTTTGAAGTCTTTAGGTTTTTGGCCCATATTGCTGAGCAAATTATTTTTGTGACCCTTAGCCATGTGCCAACTCCTCCTCCGAGAGTTGTGAATATGCCAGTTGTCGGTATATTTCACAACTTTGTAACAGTTCCCGATGTGTACCTTGGGCGACTATTTTACCCTTATCTATAACTATAATCTGATCGGCATTCATGATAGTACTGATTCTTTGTGCTACAATCAAGACGGTGCTGTCGGATATTTTTTCTTTTAATGCCCGGCGCAATGCTCTGTCTGTTTTATAATCAAGAGCAGAAAAGCTGTCATCAAAAATATATATTTCCGGCTGACCGGCAATAGCTCTGGCAATGGAAAGTCTTTGTTTTTGCCCGCCGGAAATATTGAGGCCGCTGTGAGAAATGGATGATTGAAAACCATCTTCTTTTTGGCTGATGAAATCATTGGCTTGGGCTATTTGTGCTGCTTCCTCCATCATGTGGTCTGTGATCTGCCGCTTACCATATTTAATATTGGATTCGATGGTGCCGGAAAACAAAGTGCTTTTTTGGGGCACGTAGCCTATTTTGGCCCGTAAATCATGCAGGGTGACCTGCTTTACATCTTGTCCATCTACTAATATCTGTCCGCTGGTAACATCAAAAAATCGAGGTATGAGATTAACCAAGGTGGATTTACCGCTGCCGGTACCGCCGATAAAAGCTGTTATCTGCCCGGGTAAGGCAGTAAAGGTGATATGGCTTAAGGCATCTTCTTCGGCCTGAGGATAGCGGAAACAGACATCTCTAAACTCCACATAACCTTTTTTTTGTTCATCAAAAGGCTGTATCTGCTCAGGATCTTGAATGCTTATTGAGGTATTGAGGATTTCATTGATACGTCCTGCAGCTACAGTGGCTCGGGGCATCATCACTGAAACCATAGAAATCATGAGAAAAGAGATGATGATCATCATAGTGTATTGAATGAAAGCCATCATATCACCAACCTGTAACAAGCCCTGTTCTATGCCATAGGCGCCTTTCCAAACAATTAGAACACTGGTAGCGTCCATGACCAAAAAGATCAAAGGCATCATTAGCGCCATAGTACGGTTGACAAAAAGATTTACTCGCATTAAATCTCGATTAGCTTTATCAAAACGTTTTTCTTCATGTTTTTGATTACTGAAAGCCCTGATCACTGGTAACCCGGTTAGTATCTCTCGGCTGATCATATTCAATTTATCGATAAGCTTTTGCATGATTTTAAATTTTGGTATCAGGGCAACGAAAAGTATCATTACCAAAGATAAAAGTGCTAATACCGAGATACCGATAATCCATGACATGGAGGGGGTACTGGCTGTAGCTTTGATAAAAGCGCCTACACCTATGATCGGTGCGTAGAAAAAGATACGCATTAGCATAATCAACATGAGCTGGATTTGTTGTATATCATTGGTGGAACGGGTGATGAGGCTGGCTGTAGAAAAGCGATTCATCTCAGCATGAGAGAAACTTAAGACCTTTTTAAAGACCTTGATCCGCAAATCCTGACTGGTAAAAGCACCTACTTTGGAGGATAATAAGATCACCAGCACGGTAGCTCCCATGCTTAAAAGCGTGATAATTATCATTTTGAGTCCGGTTATTAATACATATTGTATTTGCTTACTGGCAGTATCAATACCGATAGCATTGTATTCTGCTTTGACATAAGCTACCGAGCTTTGTATGATCATCGATTCTGGCATATTGGCGAAATTTTCGTTGATGCTATCTATCAATTGATAGCGGCTTGCTTCAGGCATAGCGGCTATTACTTGCAGGAGATCGGCCTCCGGTGGCACCGACAACCGGCTGGAAAGCTGGTACTGCAAATCTTTTGCCATCTCGGATTTTCCTGTAATTATCTCTAATGACATAATCGCCTTACCCCAAATTATATTCAGCTGTCTTTGATCAGCCTGTTCATTTAATATATAGAGGGGCTCATTGACCAGTTGGGGATATTTTTCCCTGTATGAGGAGAGGTCAGCTTTGCTCAAAGACTTGCTATTAAGCAATGAGTAAGAAGATAATACGATACCGGCATCTTCTTTGTTCATCAATAAAAGCAGCTTATGTAGCTCGCTTTGACGGATAACTTGTAATGTAGCATCTTTGATGCCGCCTTGTTGTATGCCTATATTGACCAAATCAGATGTGTAAGATGGTAAAGCTAAGTCACACATTGCTTGACCCAATAGCAAGAGGATGATCAGAATAATAGACATGGTTGATTTTTTTAGGTATTTAAGCAGCTTAAGCATAGATTTTCCTTTGTTAATATAGTTTATATTTTCTTAGTTAAGCATTCATTTTCGGCATTTAACAAATTTTCCTTGATCTGTTTTAGAAAACGTTTTAAAAGTATTTGTTCTTCTAATGAGAAATTGTGAGAAAATTCCTTTTCTATTTGTTTTTTTAAAAGATATATTTCCTGCAGTATATCTTGGCCATTTTTTGTCAGATAAATCCTGGTTATT
>JBMNOA010000063.1:0-6919 GCA_050942825.1 Bacillota bacterium | reverse complement strand
GTTCGCCGTGTAAGCAGTGCCACAAAAATCTTTCACTGTTGATATAGAAATGTTCATAAAAATGGTTGGGGCTGTACTGATAAACAGCATGTTCACCAATCAGATCACGGGAAAAATGGGGAACCATACCGGTTGCTTGTCCACCCTCGATCGTACCCACATAATGATCCCATTGCACCATAGTTTGACCAGGTTTGATATCTTTTAGCAACATATAAACATGAACTACAACTGCTCTGTAAGTTTTTGTGTTAACAATCAAAGTCAGTGTTCTGCCTTGTGCGCTATTGACCACAAAATCAATAAAATAAGTGTCCTGTTGAACTTTGATTGCTTCATAAGGAGCTTTTCCGCTTTCTCCTTTAAAGCTCCAGGAGCATTCATCTGCTTCCAGATCCAAAGTTACTTTTTCACTACCGTCATCGCTGTTAAATACGAAGCTCTTCCCAGCTAATTCCTTAGTAGCTGGTAATCTGTTCCCATCAATACCGGCTGAGAAATCCTCCATATTTTTCCATTCCTTTGGTGCGTTTTTCATTGTCGTTTCAACCACAATAAAACCCCCTTTATATTGTCATAAATTTTACAACACTTAAACACAACAAGGCCTTTCACTTATAGTTATAACATGAAACAAAATCTTTACTTTGTAATTTTCGGCCCACTATAATTTTCCATAAACCAGATTTATATTCCTTAACCGAAAATGTATATAGTTTCATCAAAATTTCTACAATTAAATATTATAATCAATCATAAATAGTTTATTAGTGGTCTTTTGCGATAACAACAAAATTCACTTGTTTCTTTTTTATACGGACCGATTTATACAATGTATAATTTTCACAATCTTTTAAAATCAAATCAGGTAGTGCAAATCGTTTTCAAATCAATAGCAAAAATTACTAGGAGGGATATAATGAATGATAATGTGAGGTATTTATTATTATGAGTAAAAATTTAGCTATTATCAAAGAGTCTTATGCTGCAGGTGCCAATAATGACATACTGGGAATGTTAAAGGATTTGGCTGAGGAAGGCATTTGGATAGAAACCGCAGGCGGTCCTTATGGAGGCACTTATGTAGGCAAAGATTCGATTTTAAAGGATGTATTTGGACGCATTAAAAATGATTGGGAAACATTTATTTGCATACCTGAAGATTTTTATGATGCTGGAAACACTGTAATTATGACTGGATGGTACAAAGGAATCAATTTGCAGACAAAAAAAGAGTTTAAAACTAGAGTAGCACATGTTTGGCAATTGTCAGGAGATCAAATCATTAAATTCGAGCAATTTATGGATAGCGCAACACTTCTTGAGGCAATGAAAAATTAAGTTTGGCTAATATCGCTGTCACAGATGCAAATCTTAATTATTTATAATAACAAAATAGGAGGGTTTTATTATGGTAACACAAACAGATATGTATACCACTGCACCACCGGAAGATTGGAAAGATTTTGATACCTTTGTAGCTGATATGAACACCTACCGTCTTCCATCCACCGAAGAATTGGCCGGAAAAGAAATGGACTTTACTTTTGACGACTGCACCATGAAACTGAAATTCGACAAAAAAGTTCTCGACTGGACCATCGACGGCGCCAGTGGCCAAGACGAATATGAAGCAATCAATGTTGCTCCAAAAGTCTATATCGTAACTTGGAAAGTCAGCAGCAAACCTACAGATGTTCAAACAGTTGTCTTCAACGTAGAAACCTATCGTGCTGTTCATGTTTATCAATATGTTAAAGCAACAGCTAAACCTGGCGAACCGCGTATCGGACAAGATTTCTCTGGCGGAACATTGGCCGGCGGCACTCCTACAGGCAAAGCTCCTCACAGAACCAAAGAATTGACCGGTTTAAGAGCTATCTACTCCTATTCAGATGATCATGATTATGAACATTATTATATCACTTCTAGATATTTCTGCTGGAAAGGCCTCAGTGGCGCACAAAAACATGACGCCGCTATCGAACCGGCCGAATACTGGAAATTCGATGATAACCAATATGTCTTTGGTTGGACCGAAATGATTATCCCCTGCTCTCCTGTTTGGTTTATTTGCTTTGACGGCTCCTTTGGCGATAATCGTGAAACAGGCACATTTATGTATGCTAACGAAGATGGTACAGCAAGAATTGAAAAAGCAGGCGCTTTAATTGAAAAACTCGGACAAGGCTTTTATCCCAATAAATTTGAAAAACTTTAAAAACTAGCTAAATATACCTTACCTTTTTTTACATCTCTCCTAAAAGGAGCTATCTTACATATAGCCTGACTATACTGTTAATAGCACACTTTTAAAAAATTCAGATGAGATTTCTATAGGCCATTTTTAAGCTTATAGAAATCTCATCACCTCCCTGTTTTTATCCCGCATTTATAAATAATGTAATCTAATGAAGAAAGAAGGGTTCATATGGAAGCCTCTATTAAAAACAAAACCCACGATAGAAAATATGAATTTACCATAGTACTTTTATTTTTTCTAACCTGGGGCTTCGTATTTCTCGACAGATTATCTATTTCCTTTTTGCTGCCGGTAATACAACCGGAAATGGGCATAACCAATATGCAGGTTGGTATATTAGGGTTTGTTACCACCGCAGCCTATGCAATCTCAGCAATTTTCTTCGGAGCTGTTTCGGATAAGTCGGGCTTAAGAAAACGCTGGTTAGTACTATTCGTATTCATTACAGCTGCTTCAACAGGCGCCTGTGCCTTGGCTCAAAACTACACTCACTTGCTGATTTTGCGCACTATCGTTGGTGTTGGTGAAGGTCCTCTGTTTGCCTTGATGATGTCTATCTTAGCTCGTAATTCCGGCGAAAATGCCTTTGGACGTAATGCCGGTATCGTAAACGTCGGCGTTGGTTTAATCGCTGTAACACTCGGCCCCATCATGGTAACACAACTTGTAGGTCATTTCACCTGGAATGTAACCTTCCTTCTGACCGCTCTTCCCTCAGTTGTTATCGCCTTCTTGCTCATGATCTTCGTTAGAGAACTGAAAGTATTATCCGGCGAAGATGCTGACAACAAAGATTTGCAAGAAGTAAAAGCCAAAAAAGGTGGCATCGGTGCTATTCTCTCCCAAAGAAATATTCTGCTGTGTGTCATAATTTCTTTCGGTAGTATGGCCGGCTACTGGGCATTGGCCTTGTACGCTCCTCTCTATTTGACCAATATTGCTGGACTCAGCGTACAACAAATGGGCTTTGTTACCTCTGCTATGGGTGCTCTTTATATGCTCTATTCGTTCTTGGTTCCCAAATTGTCCGACAATTTCGGCAGAAAACCTGCTTTGATTTTCTTCTATGCTCTTTGTATCCTTGCTCCGCTAATTATGGCACTGTCTCCGGGAACCGGTGCATCTGTTTGGGCCTACATGCTTTTTGGTGGAGTACCAGGTGCTATGACTCCGGTCTTTGCAGTTCTCATGCCTATGGAAACCGTGGCCGACAATATGCGTGCTACAGCCCAAGGTACAGTTAACGGCGTTGGTGAGTTCTTCGGCGGTTCCTTGATGCCGATTGCCACCGGCCGCTTGGCAGACTTGCATGGCTTACCAGTAACTATGGCTGCAGGTGCAGGATTCTTTGCTCTATGCTTCATCGTAAGCTTATTTGTTAAAGAAACGAATCCCTATGTACTGGCTAAAAAAGCAGCCAAAAAGAGCAAAGCTGCTGCCTAATTAATTAAATTTGTTTTCCATACATATTCATATCCTACCACCTTAAATATACGTTATAATAGCACCGTAATGGTGCTATTATAATGTATGAAAATAAAATCTGATAGCCGTTTTATACAAACACCTTTGGTAAAAGCATAGTATAATATAGTCAAGATATAATATCTCGGAATTTCTTGTAGTTATTTCACGAAAACTCCTTATTTCAATTTAATTAAAAAAATGTTATAATTAACATAGTAAATTCAGAATTTTTGTATTTATTAGGAAAATCGGAGATTCAATCTGCTTGGTTATATAAGACTAAAGGAGGATTGGTCTTTTATGAAATATTTTAATGTTTCACCTGACGGAGGATTAATTCCTTCACAACCCGGCATTGCCTACAATAAATCCTATTATGTGGAAAAAATCCGTGAATGCAATCCTATAACTAAAACAGATGCTGTCTTTTATCAATTCAAACTCGATGAAAAGTCTTCTTCTTCGATTAAAATAGTTCCTGACGCATGCATGGATATCCTGTTTTATTGTGATCCCAAAAATCCCAGAGCCACATTTTATGGGAAACGCTTGGAAAGCAAAACAATTGAACTGGAACCCGGTTATGATTATTTTGGCTTTCGCCCGTATAGTGAACGCGGTATTAAATCTCTCAATAAAACAATCATCGATTTATGCAATTGCGAGGCACCCTTGCAAGAAGTAATCAAAGATAATGATATCGTAGAAAAAATCTATTGTGGCAAATCTTTTGATGAAAGAATAGATATTTTCGAGGAATTTGCCAGAAAACATATTATCCAAGAAGAAAAGATCATTGATTTCACTAATTATATATACAGAGCTATTTGTATCTCCAGGGGTAATATCAGCATGGAAGATATTATAGATTACACAGGATATTCAGAGCGCTACATACGAAAAAAATTTAAACAATTCTATGGTATAGCACCTAAGCATTTTAGCAGAATTATCAGATTCCAAAACTCTTTGCAAAAAATGCTCGATAAAGACAATAACGAACTCCTCGATGTTGTTTATGAAAGCGGGTTTTATGACCAAGCACATTTTACCAGAGAGTTCAAGAGTTTCGCCTCGGCAACTCCTTCCCAATACAAAGAAAATTTAATTAAAAAAACTGTGTAATTTTTGGATCCTATTTATCTCCTCCAAATAAAAAAGCCTTTCGGATTGCTGTGATTCAGGCATTAGAAAGGCTTTTATATATAAGATTAAAAATCTGTATAAATAAAAGGAGCTCCCATCCAAGGGAAGCTCCTTTTTTCTTTTTCTGATTCATTAATATTATATGCTGTAATCTGCTTTGTCTTTGTTTTAACGCAAAGGGATATACCCTGCTTGCTCGATGCAGCGCTGTCCTTCATCGGAGATCATCCAGTCAAGGAATTTGCCGCCGGTGGCTTCTTCTTCCCCGCCGCGAATCACACCGTAATAGCACGTGGTGAAAGGATAGGTATTGTTGCGCAGATTTTGCGGTGCAGAAGAAATGCCTTCCACTTGCAAGACTTTGATATTATCATTTTTGTACAGCGTATCTATATAATATTGATAGGTATAGCCAATACTGGATTTATCATTCTGATACTCGCCTACAACTTCTATCAGCTCGCCCATACCGGCTACCACCTCAACCTTAGGAGGCGGCAGCATCGCTTGGCCTTTCATGACCAGCTTCTCCATGGCAGTCTGGCTGCCGGAGTTTTCCTCCCGCTGATAAGCTGCGATCTCTCTGTCCTCACCACCGACCTCTTTCCAGTTGGTGATCTTACCGGTATAAATATCTCTGATTTGCTCCACGGTCAGGCTGTTTACGGGATTGTCTTTATGCGTGATGAATACGAAGGCATCATAACAAACAGGCTTTTTAACCAGCTGGACGTTGTTTTGCTTAGCTAAGGCCAGCTCTTCATCAGAGGGCTCGGTGGCGATGATTAGGTCTACAGCATGATTTTCCTCCAAAAAGGTCGTAGTGGAGCGGATCATGCCGGCACTGTTGGGCTTGGCATAAATGAGGTTCTCATAGGCATAATGAGTCGTAGAAAAAACAGAGAAGTCATTGGCATCTTGGTCGGAAAAGCCCAAATGTTGGCGGGCAAATTCTACTGCCATCGGCACAGCCACTGTGGAGCCGTCTAAACTGGGATAAGTGCCGAATTTGATCTCATAATAGTCCTCCTGGCCTTCCGAGACATTCCAACTGCCTCTTACTGATCTTTCCCCCAGCTGAAATGGGCTGTTTTGTACGATTTGCTGCCAGTCTTCCCCTCTGGCTACAACTTGGTTGATCTGACCCCACGAACCTATGCGGTCCGGTTCCCCCTGCTGAGGCTCACAGGCCACCACAAGCAGCAGCACAAAAGCCAGCAGACCAACTAGGATAAGTTTCCTTTTGTTGTTCATAAACAGTTTCCTTTCTTTTTTTCTATTCACATTCGGGTAATAGGTAACTATTAAGCTCTTTTGTGATGCCATTATTGCTTACCTGATCTGATTGTGCTTTTGTTATTATGAGGGCCGGAAGATTCAGCCATATTAAGTCCCTATAGAGCTATAAGTATTGACTAGGCGCCAATAAATATTGATTATAAGGCGCAGAAAATTGATTTTTATCATCCAAAACTGTCAAAGCCTGCATTAAGGATTCGTCTGCTTCCTGCCCTGCATCAATAATGGACAAGGCTGTCCGGAGTATTATTATGGCAGATATTGCTCTCTGATTTGTTGCACATAGCCATCCTTGGTAGTGACATGAAAAGGCGGTAAAGAACCTTTGTGTTGCTCAAGATAGCTGATAAACTCTTTTTGCGTAACAGCTTTATGCGTAATTTCCTTACCCCAATCAAGGAGATAATACTGAGTTTTCTCCCCCACCTCAAATGTCAGGGGATAAGTATCTTTATTATAAATATAATATCCGTTATCAAGCTTTTGGGGATCGATCTTTAATTCCTTAAGTCTTTTTACGTCCTTCTCTGTCAACCACTCGATCTTGTCGAGATGGAATAGTGAATTTTGGGGATTGAATTCTGAAATATAGCCGATAAAATGACTCACGGGAGTGTTGGCGAAATCCTCAACCGTAGCCCCATATTGTGCTACCAATTGATCACGCGATACCTGATACTGCCCCAAATCGTTTTTTATGTAAGATATAGCTACCTGCAAGGGATCCAAAAGGGCCTTTTGACT
>JBMNOA010000073.1:0-6108 GCA_050942825.1 Bacillota bacterium | reverse complement strand
ATGAGTTCACAAATTAATTCAAACCTAAAATTATATAAACCAACCGCATTATTTGCCAAAATCAGAACCTTTTTCATAATACATTCTCCAGTTTGAAATATCTAAAAGAAGCTTTTTACTACATCTATAACCCTTGTCTGTTCTTCTTCTGTCATTGCAGAACCCGAAGGAAAGCAAATGCCTCTCGCAAAGATGCTCTCTGAAATGCTTTCATTTTTATCTATATGTGAAAAGAAATTATATCCTTTAAATACAGGCTGCATGTGCATGGGTTTCCATACGGGCCTTGATTCTATGTTTTCGTTTTCTAAAGCAATGATGATATCTTCAGGACTTGTTTTGCAGTCTTTTTCAATAGTCATGACTGAAAGCCAGAAATTAGGCTCACCTTTTTCATATATAGATCACCTTGATAGGTATGTCTTTAAAGAATCATGTATAAACCTGTGTTTTTACAAACCTAATTTTGTGAGTTAAAAAAATAATCTTTTAGTAGAACTAAATATAATAATTAAGTAAATCCTCTTTTTACTGACTTTCCTGAAAATCAATGAATTTTTTTATAGCAAAGCAAGTAAACAGCCAAAAGTTCTTCTATTTTTATTCCCAGCAAATTTCCTTCATTTGTATTTGGTGAACATTACTATCCGGTATATATGTACACACCGAAATTAAATATTCCCTTTTTTTAATAACCCTTAGTTTCGGTATTGACATTTGTAATACATCAAAAGATGCAAACGGTATTTCTTGCATCCCTTTGCCTACCCATTTCACATAGGCCTCTTTCTTGGTCCATATTTCTATAAACCTTTCAGCTACATTTTCATTACTAGCAAAAATGTAATTTTGCTCATTTTGAGTGAAAAATCTCTCTACAATACATTTATTAAATCTTTTCACTCTCTCAATGTCCACTCCTACTGGTTCGTCTGAAACAGCACATACTATTGCCCCTTTAGTATGGGATATATTAAAGTGTATATAGGGATGATCTTTTAAAAAGGGTTTTCCAAACTCATTCCTATATATTAAAATGCTTTCTCCATCCACATTTAAGTTTTTGCCTAAAACACATCTAGCAAACTCTTCCGAATGTGTTTTTGCATTTTCTAATTCAGTAAAATATATTTTCAACATCGCATATCAGTATAAAACTCCTATTCACCTTTATTAGGCCAATCACTCCATAAAGTCTAATATATCTTTAACCGTCTTAAAGCTTTTAATCTGTTCTCCTGTAAGTTTTTTATCAAATTCATCATCCATTAATACAATAAGCGATAATTTAGCCATAGAATCCCAAGCTTCTAATTCGTCAAGTTTCATATCTTCCTTCAATTCCCCTTCTTCTAACTCAAATGTTTCCTCAAGTAAAGCTATTTTTTCATTTCTTGTCATTCTCAACCTCTCCTTATTTATCATTTTTTATCATTTTTATCATTAACTAATTTAATGCATATTACAGCATTTCTAAATCTCCAATAGATTCACTTTCGACTTCCATTTTCATATTTTCGGCAATGGCCTTAACAAAATTGCTTAATGTAGTGCCTGGTCCTATTTCGATAAATTTTGCAACACCCTCTTTTAGAAGTAATTCTACCGACTGCTGCCATAACACCGAATTACTCACTTGCCTTATCAATGATGCATATACTTCCTTTTTATCTGTAACTACTTTGGCATCAACATTGCTCACAACTGGAATCTTTGGATCATGCAGGTCTATCTCATCCAAATCTTTTTTTAATAACTCACCAGCAGGTTTTAATAAACTGCAATGAAAAGGAGCACTTACTAGCAACGGCAAAGCCTTTCTCGCGCCCAATTCCTTTGCTTTTTTCAAGGCTCTCTTTACAGCTCTTTTTTCTCCTGAGACAACTATTTGTTCAGGAGTATTAAAGTTTGCCACCTCTATTATACCTTCTTCTCTTGCTTGCTCCAATACTTTTTCTATTTTGTCAGGGGTTAATCCCACAATTGCTCCCATTTTCCCCATGCCGTTAGGCACAGCTTGCTGCATATATATCCCGCGATTCCGAACTAATTTAACTGCATCTGAAAAATCCAGTGCTCCTGCATTTACCAGTGCAGCATATTCCCCCAAGCTAAGACCCGCTGTAAAGTCACAAGTAAGTCCTTTTTGTTGTAGTACTCTTAATATCGCAATGGATGTTGTCAAGATTGCTGGTTGTGTATTCTCTGTAAGTAATAATTCATCTTCGGGGCCTTCAAAGCAAATTTTTGCTATATCAAATCCAAGTTTTTCATTTGCTTCTTCATATGTTTGTCTTGCTATAGAATAGCTCTTATAAAAAACCTTTCCCATGCCAACATATTGAGCACCTTGGCCTGGGAATAAAAATGCTACCTTGCCCATGTAATCACTTCCCCAAAAATGGTTAACATATTGTCTAAATATAAAAAGTGTAACCGTATGTTTGTTACAAATTTTATGCTGTTGCACCACTATCTACAACAAGGCCTGTTCCTGTAATAATCCTAGAACTGTCACTTAATAAAAATGCGATAGCATTAGCCACATCAATGGGCTCACCAAGGCCGAGACAGTACTTATCAAATTCAACATCGCTTTCATCTTTACCGGTTCTCTCTTTATAACGTTTAAACATATCAGTTTTTATAAACCCCGCTACAATGCTATTTATTCGTATTTTTCTTTCGCCTAATTCCTTGGCCATAGCACGAATGGCTCCATCTAATGCTGCTTTTGAAGCACAATAAGCAGTTTTGGCTTTATATCCCTCTATACTCGATATAGAAGACATACCCACAATGCTCATACCTTCATTATAATTACCTTTTTTACTTATGACTCTTGTTATTTCTATGAAACTATAAAAATTAATTAACATTATGCCATGTAAGAAATCATAAGTGGTCATTTTTAATGGCCTCATCTGCCCTATTCCTGCACTGTGAACGAATCCATCAAAAGGACCATTTTCATCAACCAATTTTTTTATAAATTTCTCTATACCATCTATTTTTTTTAAATCATAATTATACCATCTATGATCACGACCTTCAAGCATTTCAAATACATTTTTTAACTTTTCTTCATTTCTGGCCACCATAATAACTTTCGCTCCAAGCTTACTTACAAGCAAAGCTGTAGCTTTCCCTATTCCGTCTGATGCCCCAGTAATTAGAACTGTTTTACCGTGCAAGTCCAAGGGATTAATCATGTGATATACCCCCTTCCTTAAAATAATCGCCAGTATATACGATAGGCATAATATCATTTAAATCCATTTTTGAAGTTACAACTCCCCATGAAAGGCCTACCCCGAAGCCACACATTAACACATTTATTTTGCCTGATTTGATTTCACCATAGCAATTTGCTAAAGTTAATGGTATAGATGTAACGCTAGTGTTACCAAAACTATCAATTGAAACTGGCATTTTTTCTAAAGGCAATTTTAACTTTTTCGCTATTTGTTTTAATATATAGAGGTTGGCTTGATGCATTATAAAACAATCGTAGTCCTCTATTGTCGTGTTAGTTTCTATCATGAATTCTTTTATTAGCTTGGGCACATCGCTTATAGAAAAGATGAAAACTTCTGTTCCATTCATATATGTATCATAATCAGATCTAACATTGCCATCTACCTTCCACAATACTCTTTCTTTTGAGGCATTTAAATTTCTATAAGCACCTGCAGGTTTAATTATAGCCTTGAATCTACTACCATCTGTTTTCAAATGAAACTTTATGACATCTTCTTGATTGTTTGTCTTTTCTAACAAAGTAGCAGAGCCACTATCTCCAAATAACATGGATGAAGATTTGTCTTCAGGTGATATTCCCTTTGTTGATGTATCACCAACTAGAAGTAATGCTCTATCTATATTAGAATCATTCATAAGAGATGCAATTATATTCAAGCCAAATACATATCCTGAACATCCTAAATTAACATCAAAACATATACATTCTTGTGGAAGCCCTAAACGGTATTGTAAGACACATGCTGTAGCCGGTAACCTATAATCCGGACCCTGACTAATAAATACTAGTGCCCCTATACTTTTAGGGTCTATATTTTTATGTTTGAATAAATTTGTTGCTGCAACATAGGCCAAATCAGAAGCTGTTTGATTTTCTCTAGCTTGACATACTCGATAAACTCCCGTCATATTTACAAATTTATCTACAGCTTCTTTACCAAATTTACTATACCAATAATTTGCTTCTCTTATTTGATTTGGTACTGCACACGATATTCCTTTTATAGCAATATTATTGAATTGGCCTTTTGCCATCTAATAATCCTCCTAATCGGTTATACTTTAATCGTGCGATACTGCTCCATCTTTAAAATAATCATCGGTATGAACTATAGGCAAAATATCATCAAAATTAATCGATACTTGAGCAGCAGCCCAAGATAGTCCTACTCCAAAACCACTCATCAAAATCTTTTTCTCTTCCATAACTCTATCTTGTGATTTCAAATATGCTAAAGTGAGAGGTATCGAAGTATTACTTGTATTTCCATAATGGATCATAGAAATAGGTATTTTAGAGATATCTGCTTTTAATTTCCTCCCTATTTGTTTTAAAATATATTGATTAGCCTGATGAAGAACTATATAATCATAGTCACTTTCATCTGTGTTGAGGTCACTCATAAACTCTTTTATAAACTGAGGAACCTCAGATATACTAAATGAGAATACATCTTGACCATTCATATATGTATCGTAGTCAGATCTGATATTCCCATCTGCCCAAACGGTTCTCTCTACAGGAGCGTTAAAATTTCGATAGCCCCCTGCAGGTACAATAATCTTCTTAAATCTATCTCCAAGAGTTTTGAATTCAAAAAATATGGGTTTTGCTAAATCATTTTTTTCTAAAAGAGTAGCTGTCCCACAATCTCCAAATAACATCGATAAAGACCGATCCAACGGTGAAATTCTTTTTGTTGGTGTTTCAGCTACTAAAAGCAATGCTCGTTTTACATTACTGTTATTCATAATAGATGAAATAGAATACAATCCATAAACGTACCCAGAGCATCCTAAATTAATATCAAAACAAATACACTCTTCTGGCAGACCTAGCCTGTATTGCAGTACACAGGCAGTCGCAGGTAGCCTGTAATCTGGAGTTTGAGTTACTAAAATCAAAGCTTCGATGCTGTTTGGATCTATATCTTTTTCTTTTAAAAGATTCTTAGCAGCCACATAAGCTAAATCTGAAGCTGTCTGCTTTTCATGTGATTTATAGATAGATTGTACACCTGTTTTATCAATAATTTTATCTACTGCCTCTTTGCCAAAGTCTTTATAACGTCTAATAGAATCCACTCTCGTTGTTGGTAATGCACATGAAATTCCCTTAACTGCTATGTTTCTTATTCGTGCTTTAGCCATAATTGGACACCTCCATGGTTTCAACCATTTGTGTAAATTCACTCTTACATAATACTGTCATAGTTTTATTGTCTTTTCCCCCAATGTAAATGATTCATAATGACCTGGAAATACTATAATCTCAGACGATATGGATTTCAAAAATTTTAATGTTATATTATGATAATCCTTTGAGCTGCCACCTTTTAATCTAGTTATAGTGGGGTAGTCACGTATTAACGAATCTCCAGAAAATAAATATTTATTATCAAGCAGTATACATATGCTTCCTTTTGAATGGCCGGGAGTTGATATTAAATAAAAATCATGGCTTTCCCATTTAAATTCAAACTTTTGCTCAAAATATATATCTGCAAAACAAGAATAAGGCTCAATATTTACATATGATGCTTGTCCTTTGTTTCTGGGCATTATCTCCATCAAAACCTTAAAATACTTAGAGAAATTAAGGTTGGGATAATGAATTGCCTCAGCGCACGCTTTATTACAGATTACCTCGCATCCATATCGTTTTTTAAAAAAGCTTACTCCGCTTATATGGTCGTAATGTTCGTGGGTCAATATAATATAGTCAACCTTTAATAAGTTGTTATCAATATACGTTAAAGCATCTTTTGAAATATGAGGGTCTATAATAATTGTCTTTTTTCTAGATATTAGCAAATACATATTTGATGACAATAGTTGAGATTTGTA
>JBMNOA010000060.1:0-7361 GCA_050942825.1 Bacillota bacterium | reverse complement strand
CCCGTTTTGAAAAGAGTCAAAAACAATTGCAGGAACAAGAAGATCGTGAAAGTGCCAACTACAATCGATTCTGGGATGAGCGCAATTATTTAAAACACGTTGACAACATCCAGGGATCGATCTTTGTGATCCAGGGATTGAATGATTGGAATGTGAAACCGGATCAAGGCATTCGTTTGTTTGAAGCGATGCAAGCGCGAGGCAAAGAATGTATGATGCTTTTGCATCGCGGACAACATATTTATACCTATCATTTAGAGGGTGCCCCCACTTTGGATCTGATTGATCGTTGGTTGGATCATTATTTGAAAGGCATCGACAATGGCATTGAAAAAGGACCCCGGATCTATGTGGAAAATAACTTGGATCAAAAGCGTTGGGATACGTATTGTGCTTGGCCGCCAATGCCAAATCAATCATGGAATGTGCAGCATCCCGAAGCCACATTTATCGATGATCTTTCTTTGAGTGTCTATGATCGTCAAGAAAAGAATACCCAGGCATGGTTGGATCAATTGGTAAAGGAAAAAAATGCTTTTTCGTATCGTTTGGATCTACGATCAATCGAAAAGGAATCGCATTTTTCGGGTCGAGCCAAGATTCGGTTTCGAGCCAAGATCAATCAGCCAACGGCTATCTTGAGTGCCATGTTGGTCGATGTTGGTAAACAATGTCGTTTGTTGGATACGTTGGATGGGGATGAAAATGTCCATTTTACCTTTCAACAAGAAAGTGAGCCTTCGGATTATTTTGTGATCAGCCGCGCATGGATGAATGCACAAAATCGGACGTGCAATTATCGTAAAGAAGCCATTGATCCCAATACGTTCTATACGTATGAGATGGAATTTGTTTCGAATGATTATCGCATCGTACCGAATCATACCTTGTGTTTGATCGTATATGGTATGGATGTAGATCAAACGCAATTGCCGTACACCAAGACCCAAATTACGATTGAAAAGGATTCGATCGTATTATCGTTACCTATACAAGAGGAGATAACGAGTAATCGTTAAAAAGCCAATGGATTTAATTGCCATTGGCTTTTTTAGATGAAATAGACATGGAAAGAATGATAAGTATTTCTCTATGTGTAGCTGACGGTTTTTTTCTGAAGCCATTTGAAGGATATCATTTCGATGTTTCTTCAAATCTAGCCATGCTTTTGCCTTATAATTTTAGATGAAAATCGCAAATAAAGATATTGAATAGAAAAAGGGGTTGTTCCTGTTATCTTGAAACAACTCCTTTTTTTCGTGGGGATACTTGGGAAAAGATGATGGCCAAAAACATCAGGGAACAGCCGGTGAGTTCTTGGATGCTGAGGGATTGACCGAGCAATAACCAACCTCCCAAAGCGGAAAAGACACTTTCTAAGCACATCACCAAAGAAGAAATGGTCGGGTTTAGGCCTTTTTGACCAATCATTTGTAAGGTATAGGCCACTCCGGTTGAAAAGATGCCGGTATATAGGATGGGGATCATGGCTTGTTTTAATGTTGGTAAAGTTATGGTTTCGGTTGTCATCAACAAGGTGGAAAGGATGGCGCAAAACAAGAATTGACCGCCCGATAATAAAATGGGATGGCATTGGGTGACAAAGTGATTGACTGCCAGGATCTGAAAGGTAAAGCCCAATGCGGCCAAAAGCATCAAGAGATCGCCTTGATTGAAGGCGGCGATGGAGCCATGGAAACAAAGGAGATAGAGGCCCATCACGCTCATCAAAACGGAGATCCAGATTTGTTTATGGATGGGCTTATGCAAAAACCAAGAGCAGATGGGGACAAAGATCATATAGAGGGCGGTGATAAAGCCGGCTTTGGCCGTGGTTGTATAGGCAATGCCAAATTGTTGGAGGATGGAGCCTACAAAAAGGCCCATGCCACAACAAATGGATCCAATGACTAGATTGCGGTTTACACCGACTTTGCGAAGAGTGTGAAGCAATAAAGGTGCCAGCACAAAAAAACCAAGCCAGCTGCGAAGGGCCATGAACGTAAAGGGGCCGACCAAGTGGGAGCCGACACTTTGGGCAACAAAGGCCATGCCCCAGATCAAGGAAGTAAGCAATAAGATGCCAATGTGGGTGATTTCGGTTTTATTCATGGTTGATATTATAGCATAACTGATTCAGTGATCATGAATTTTTCTTTACATTATAAGGTTATAACGATAAAATGTGAAAAAAGGAGATTCATATGTACGATTTACATCCAAGTAAACCATTAAAGGGAACCGTCTATGATGGGTATCCAGCTATCGTAGAAAAGTTAAAAGAAGCTTTGTCGGCGTATGCGGGCCAAGTTGTATTGACACTGGATTTTTATCATGGCGTATCCAATGAAAATGTATTGACGGAATTGATCGATGCCTTAGATCCCAATACGATCTTGTTTGCGGATTCAGCGAAACGATCCGAAGCAGAGATCCAAGCTATTTTAGGGCGACAAATTACCGATGATCGTGTGTTTGGGGTGTTGACTACCGAAGTCTTAGATTCATTAATGGATTCCGGAAAAATCGAAGAATTGCGGTCGCATATTTCCGATGGGTTGACCATCATCTATGGGGTCGGTGCTTCTTTGATCCATCCCGGCGATATCCATGTGTATTTTGATATCACGCGTTGGGAGATCCAATTGCGCTATCGTTCGGGCGCATTGGATAACTGGGGTGTTGGCAACTATGACGAAGACATCCTAAGAAAGTATAAGCGTGGTTATTTTGTGGAATGGCGCATCTTTGATCGCTATAAATTCAAAGTATTGCCGGATTGTGACTTTTATGTCGATGCATCGACTCTCGGTCATCCCAAGATGATCGATAGACAAACCTATGATCAAGGCATGGAACTCTTTGCGACCAACCCATTCCGTTTGGTGCCTTATTTTGATGAAGGCATTTGGGGTGGTACATGGATGCAGGAACACTTTGATTTGCCCCAAAAGAAAAACAATTATGCCTGGTGCTTTGATGGGGTGCCGGAAGAAAACAGCATTTGTCTGCAAATCGGCAAAACACTGGTGGATATTCCCGCTATCAATTTGGTTCATGCTCAACCCAATGCGCTATTAGGCCGTCGTGTCCATGCCCGATTTGGGAAAGAATTTCCAATTCGTTTTGATTTCTTGGATACGATCCATGGCGGTAACTTATCGTTGCAAGTCCATCCGTTGACGGAATATATTCAAGATCATTTTGGTATGCATTATACGCAAGATGAAAGTTATTATATTTTGGATGCCCAACCAGGAGCCCATGTGTATTTGGGTTTGAAGGAAGGGGCGGATTTTGATGCGTTCATTGATGATCTTTACAAGGCCCAAGAAACTGGTTGTCGATTCCCGGATGAAAAATATATCAATGCGATCCCGGTTAAAAAACATGATCATGTTTTGATCCCAGCGGGAACGATCCATTGTTCCGGAGCGGGAACCATGGTGTTGGAAATTAGTGCAACGCCTTATATCTTTACGTTTAAATTATACGATTGGGGTCGTGTTGGTCTGGATGGCAAGCCGCGTCCAGTCAATATTGATCGGGGCAAAGAAAACATTCAGACCGATCGGAGGACAAAATGGATTGAAGAAAATTTGATTCATCGCGATCGAATATTGGAAAAAACGGATGCATATACTTTGGAGCGTACCGGTCTGCATGAATTGGAATTTATCGATACGTTGCGTTATTCCTTTGATGACCAAGTCACCATCGAAATGCACGATAGCGTGGATATGTTGAATTTGATCGAAGGAAAAGCCGTTCAAGTGGTATCGCCAACCCAAGCTTTTGAACCGTATACCATTCATTATGCGGAAACGTTTATTGTGCCGGCATCGGTGCAAACGTATCAATTGGTGGCGACCCATGGACCTGTGAAAGTTATTCGTGCTAATATTAAATCATAAAATAGTAGGAAGATGAATGTGATGAAAACGTATACATTAGATCAAAGTGCGGGTGCCAAACCCTTATATGGACAAGTTCGGGATATCTTGTATCAAAAAATTGTGGATCAAGAATATGCACCGGGTGATTTTATTCCAACGGAAAAAGAATTGGAAGAAATGTTTGGGGTCAGTCGCATGACGATCCGGTTGGCGGTGGATTCTTTGGTGCGTGATGGTTTGGTCGTCAAAGAACGTCCCAAAGGAACCCGGGTCTTAGGGCCGCGAATCGTTGAAAAGTTGAATCAGGTTACGAGTTTTCATCAAGAAATGGAACGAAATAATGTGGATTATCGAGTGAAGTCCTCGATGATCAAATTTGTGTCAGCCAATGATTGGATGGCCCAACATCTACAAGTACCGGTAGATACAAAGGTTTATGAACTGCATCGTGTGTGTGAAATTTCACGGATTCCTTTTCTTTCGATGACCAGTTTTCTGCCTAGATCCGTTGATTTATCGATGGATAGTGAACGTTATAAAGGTTCGTTATATGCGATCTTGGAACAAAAGGGCATTTCTATCAAGAAAGTGGATGAACAAATTTCGATTGCGTATGCGGATGATCGGCTGGCTTCGGAATTGGGATTGGATCTGGATGCGCCTGTTTTGAAACGGGTGCGGACATCGTATGATCAAACCGGACGGATCATTGAATATGTGGTTGTTTTTTATCGACCGGATAAGTATGTATATTCGGTATCGTATGGCGAATAAAAAGGATAGATGAAAATGATCGATGTAGGATTTCCCCTGCAGGCCAATCTTTCCACATTGGAATTTGAATATGGAAAGGATGTATTCGGACCCAAGACGGAAAAACGACATTTGGATGATATTCGTAGAAGCTTATCGGATCCGCATGTGGATGGACCCGATATTGTGTATGCGGTAGCAATGGATATAGGAAAAGAAAAGGATCGTCAAGATCTAATCGAGCGAAACTTGTTGTATGGAGCCATGATCTTTGAAAAAGGGAGAGTAGGAAAAGAATCGGTTCGTTCACAAGGGCATGTGCATGCGATTTCGCCTTCTTGTAACGATTCGACGTGTGAAGTCTATGAAATTTGGCAAGGCGCAGCCTATATTTATATGCAAGAAACAACCGAAGATGATCCGGGTCGGTGTTATGCGGTCTATGGTTTGCCAGGCGATGTCATCATTGTTCCACCGCATTGGGCGCATTGTACGATCAATGCCGATCCTAGTCAGGCCATGTTGTTTGGCGCTTGGTGTGTTGGTGACTATGGGTTTGATTATACGGGGGTTCGGGCCCATCAAGGTGTGGCTTACTATCCCCAAGTTCAAAAGGATGGCATCGATTTTGTAGCCAATCCTATGTATCATGCCCAACCTATTCAAGTGGTCAAGACAAGGGCCTATCCGGAATTGGGTTTACAAGGACAAGTTCCCATTTATACACAATATGAACAAGATCCAAATCGCTTTGCGTTCATCACTCATCCTGACATCGCTAAAGACGTATGGAAGAATTATCATTTTTAATGGGGAGGAAACGATGATCGAAGAAGCAAAATTTATGCAAGAGTGGGGATCCATTCCCAAAGGCGAAGGTGTCATCAGCAAACAAACGCATTTTGCCGATATTCAATCGATTTATGAACGGGTCGATGGCCTTTCAAAAGATACGTTGATGTATACGGTCTATAGCACAACTTCGGGATCTTTGCTTTGGGGACAGACCATTTTGGAACCGGTTTTGGTCCATGGAGAATGCAACATGACGCGAGGCCACTTTCATCAACGAAGGGATTTGGATGAATATTATTGGTGCCAAAAAGGCGAAGGTTTATTGATGTTGATGGATGCGCAAGGAAAATGTTGGTGCGAGAAGATGAAGCCAGGCTCGTTACATCATATCTATGGGCAATGGGCGCATCGTTGTATCAATACGGGAAAGGAAGCTTTATCTGTCATTGCTTGTTGGCCAGCCGATGCAGGTCATGATTATGATTTGACCTTTCCAATTCGTGTTTTTAAGGAAAATGATCAAATTCTTCTAAAGAAGTAAAGAAATGCCAGAAAGTCTATCTGGCATTTTTTGTGTAGTGATCATCGATGCAACATATAATGATCGTATTTCGCTTTCGAAGGTTGATGCATCCAATAAACTGGCTATAGGGATATCTTTCCTCTTTTTGCGACAAAGTCGATTTCGGTGGGATATACTTTCGAATTGCAGTCATCCCCTTAAAGTATTCATTTCTAGAACATTTATTTTAATAATAGACAATAAGAAGCATATCCAATCGTATGTATTTTTGGATAGAAGATCATAAATTCTCTAAAGGAACTGAAATGATTGTGTACGGTTTCATTTGGTGATTTTTGGGATATGTTGTAAAATATAACATATATGAATAATGCTAATAGAGATTTGGGGTGTTTAGAGATGGCAGAAGAGTACAAGAACTATAATGAAGAAGTCGATGATATGGATGCGGATATTGAAGCGAAAGAGGCTTTGATCCAAGAGGCCAAGGATGTGGAAGAAAATGAAGAGTTGACGGAAAATGAAAAGATGGATCGCGCAGAGGATCTGCGTCGTCGTTTCCGTCGTATTCATTTTTCACAATCGGTCTATGAAGAACAACTTCATGATCAGTTTGAAGCCGTTTTGGATAAGATTTATGCCAAACGGGATGAACAAATTCAAAAGAGTGTTGCTTTAAAGGAAGAATTGATTGCGCGTGCTAAAGAATTGGCGAATTCGGATCAATGGAAACAAACGACAGAGTCCATGAAAACATTGATGGATGAGTGGAAAGCGGCTGGTAATGCCGGTCGTCAAGACGATGAATTGTGGGAGCAATTTCATGATGCGCGTCAGAAATTCTATGATCGTAAACATGAGCATTGGGAAGAGATGAATCAGTCTTTTGAACAGGTTCGTCAAGTCAAAGAGTCTTTGATCGAAAAGGCGAAGGCTTTACAAAATTCGGAAGAATGGAAGAAAACTTCGCAGGCCTATCGTGATTTGATGGATGAATGGAAAGCGGCTGGTAGTGCGGGTCGTGAATATGAAGATGCTTTATGGACGGCTTTCTGTGATGCGCGTCAAGTTTTCTATGATCGTCGGAATACGTATTTTGATGAGTTGCACGAAAAACAAAATGAGAATTATGAAAAGAAAGAGCAATTGGTCAAACAGGCCCAATTGATTGCGGAGACCGAGTCGTATACGCGTGAGAATACGGAAACGATGAAGAATCTCAGTGTAGAATGGAAGGATATTGGTTCTTGTGGTCGTGATAAAGAAAACAAGATCTGGGCTGAATTCCGTAGTTTCATGGATGATTATTTTGAAGGTTTGCGTGCTTTCAATGAGAAGAAGCATCAAAATTGGGTCGATCGTATGCATGATACGGTTGCGCATAAGCAATCTTT
>JBMNOA010000048.1:0-9743 GCA_050942825.1 Bacillota bacterium | reverse complement strand
GAGCGTTTTTACAAGATGTCGGCTGAATATGAAGCCGAGCAGAAGACACTGGAAGAAAGGATAACCAAATTAAAGCATACCATTGATACAGCAAATGAACAGTCCCTCAATACCGACCGCTTTTTGGTACTGGTTAAAAAGTACACAGAAATTACAGAATTGGATGCAGAGATTATCCGAGATTTCATTGACAAAATTATAGTATTTAAGGCTGAAAAGGTAGATGGCCGCAGAACTCAGCGGATTCAAATTTTTTACAACTGCATTGGCGCTATCGACTTCCCAAAATAAACGAAAAAACGGCATAGCCGAAAATCTACGACTATGCCGAATTTTTCAGGAATTAATAATCCCTATCTGACCGCTCCAAAAAGAGGTTCTTTTTTTATTATATAGTATATGAACATTATTTTCCTTGCGGGATAGATCTTTTCTTGAGATTAATAAATTAGGCTTTACCGGAGCTGCCAAAAACCCTCATTTTTTCTTTAATAATACTAATCATGGATTCTTTGGCCGGTCCTAATACTTTACGAGGGTCAATTTGCTGAGGATTTTTAGCTAATGCATCTTTTAGTCCTGCCATAAAAGCTTCGCGAACATTAGTATCGATATTTATTTTGCTCACGCCTCGTTCTATAGCTGCACGGATAGCTTGATCCGGCACTCCTGATGAACCATGTAAAACTATGGGAACATCGATTAGGGAACGGATTTTTTCCAAACGTTTCAAATCAAGTTTAGGTTCGCCTTTATATTGGCCATGAGCAGTGCCTATGGCAATAGCCAAGGCATCAATATCGGTATTTTTTACAAAGTATAATGCTTCTTGCGGGTCGGTATAGATAGCCTCTTTTTCACTGACAGTGATATGGTCTTCGGTACCGCCGATTTTTCCCAATTCGGCTTCCACACTAACTTTACAGGCTCGGGCTACTTCTGATACTTTATTAGTAATGGCAATATTTTGATCCAGAGAGTGTTTAGAACCATCGATCATTACGGAAGTAAATCCTTTGGCTATACATTGCATGATTTGTATAAAGTCCGTGCCATGATCCAAATGCAATGCTACGGGAACATGAGAATTCTCAGCCGCAATTTTAGTCATAGCTACTATGTAATCGATGCCGGCGTATTTTAAAGCACCTTGGCTAGCCTGCACGATAACAGGGGAATTTTCTTCGGTGGCTGCGGTAATAATCGCCTGGACGATCTCCATATTATTGCAATTAAAAGCTCCTACTGCATAACGGCCCTTATCAGCTTTTTCTAAAAGTTGTTTCATCGGAACGAGAGGCATGGTAATTCCTCCTTATTAGTTTATTTTTCATGTGTTAATATCTTAAAACCGCGGTTGAAGTTAATTTTGGGACCCTGAGGATCAAGTACGATATATTCGGCCCTTTTCAATAATTGCAAATCAGAGGGGCGCGAAGCTAGGATAGTAGCAGAACAATTACAATTACTACAAGACAAAAGTAGTTTATCAGCGCGCACCTGCAAATTAAAGTCAGGACTACCGCAAGAGCAGGCAATTCTATCCTCTGACATCATAGTATTAAAGCGATGTAACAATTTGGCCATTAAGACCGGATGAGAAAAAAAGCCGCTTAACTCGTCCTGATATTCGATTATGATATCTCCTTCGTGATTAAGCTTTTCTATTATTGGTTTTCTCATACCTATAAAAGCCAGATTAATACCTGTTTCATTGCAAGAGGGGATAAGAGGCTGTTTTTTTCTTAGTTCCTCTGTGTTATAGATATAGGCATGTTCTTCCAAACAGGCAGGACAAAAAATATTTACATATAGATGTTTTTTCCCTGAGGTTTTAAAAGAGAGGGTTTTTGCGCCGCAGGCACAAGTAATTTCGTATTCTTTATTGCTATTGAAAGAAAAAGGGGAAATTCTTCTGAACAACATTCTGTCCTGACAAAAAGGACAACTCATAGCAAGAAAAAAGTTTGGATTGATAATCATTACATACCCTCCTTTTTCAAAAATTTAATTGTTAAAAAATTTCTCTATTAAATAGCAAAAACCTGCTTTAAGTTGTGATATCCGTTTCTAAATTTAGCATATTTCTTTGGTGAATTATTTGCTGGTCTTTATAATAAATGCGACTGATGCGGCTGTTAGTGCAAGTACGACGCAAAGAAAGTTGTAAAATATCATCTTTTTTTATCGGATAACCTGTAATATCAACAGCACTCAATTGCATGCCCACCCTGCCTACAATAGGTAGTTTTAGGTGGGTATTATCATTATCATAAAAAGCATAATGCAGCGGTCTTTGCGAAACTATGCGGGCAACATTTTTGAGGCTTTGTCTGAAAATTGCCCCTATACTGCCACTCCTAGTATTGGTCTCTAGGGCAAACCCATCGGCATATCCAAAAGGTATAATAGCTATTTGCATATCTTTATGAGCAATAAAATCACCGCCGTAACCGACCGCATCTCCTTTTTTCAGCTCGCGTACGGCAATGATGCGGCAATTGGCCTGCCAAGGATTTTCCAAATGCCAACCATTAGGCAAAGCTACAGGGCTTTGTCCGTATATTATGGTGCCGGCTCTGACCATATCCAAATGGCTTTCCGGTAATTTAATAATAGCAGTGGAATTGGCAATATGAGCTACCCCATAATCAATTCCCAAATCTTCAATTGAGGATAAAGCCTTTTTAAAGTTCCCTATTTGACGATTAGCTGAAATTCTATCGGCAGCTAAGGCCAGATGTGAATAAATTCCTGTCAAACAAAGGGCAGAGGTTGCTGTAATCTTTTGGGCCAAATAGGCCGCCTGGGCTAGGGAAATTCCCAAACGATTCATGCCACTGTTGATCTTAAGGTGGCAAGGATGATTATTGGCGCCGCAAGCTATCAGCAAATCCAAGCTTTCAGTACTGTCTATGCTGGCAGTAAGATGATAACGTAACATTAGTTCAGCTGTATAAGGAGAGGGAGGAATAAAAACTAAAATGGGAGTTTCTATACCGTTTTGTCTTAATTCTATGCCTTCCTCACAGGTGCTGACAGCCAACATATCCACTTCATCCACTAATGCTTTGGCAATTTGCACAGATCCCAGTCCATAAGCATCAGCTTTTACTACTGCTAAAAGGCGGCAGGAAGACTCTATATGAGAGCGAATCTCCTTGATATTGGCTATAATAGCGTCAAGATTTATTTCTATCCAACGTTCTTGTTTTTGCTCAGTCAGCAGCATACGATTCTCCTTATAGTGGGGTTCAAGCGGTAGTGTTAATTTGTTTATTTTCGCCTTTAAGCCTTTTTTTCAAACGGATCAAGCGGCGGATGTTTTTTTGATAAAGAGGTTCGACAAAATTATAGAATTTATAAGCAGCTGGTTTAAAGACCAAATCATATTCACCGATAAAATGTACATAATCACCGCCGAAACCCTTTTTAAATTTGACTAGGCCATAAAGGGGATGTTGAGGCGGCACATCGCCCGGTACACCGCGAAAATCATATAAAGTACAGCCATTAGCTTTGGCCCAGCGAATCATTTCCCATTGCATAAGATAATTAGGCATAACATTACGATATTGATTGGCTGATGCCCCATAGATATACCAGGCTTTCTTGCCCAATTTAAAGGCTAGGGAACCCGAGATCACCTTATCATTGTAATGTACCAGAAAGAGCTCAGCTAAGCCATGAGGCTTTAGTTGGTCATAAAATGAGTTGAAATAAGCTTCGGAACGAATAAGAAATTTGTCTCTTTGGGCTGTTTCTTGTAAAAGGGGATAAAAAATCTTCATACCTTCACGGTTAGAAATCTCGGCTCTGACACCTTTTTTTTGGGCCAGACGCAAATTATAGCGGGTTTTTTGATGCATATTGGCCAAAAGTGTTTCTTCGTCAGGTGAAATATCTAAGCGGAATACATGTCGTGGCTGTACGCCTTCGAATCCTTCTCCTTTTTCCGCAGAACGAAAGCCGCTTGCTTTTAATCTTTGTGCCCACACTTCATCAGAGGAGGGAATATCGGGATCGATTTTGCAAAAGATAGCATTATGTTCTTTGGCCAGTTCTTTGATACTTTGCCAAAGAAAATCCCAACAATCTTTATCATTTATATCAAGTACCGGCCCTCTGGGAGCATAAAAAAGTGTCCCCAATCCGGCGGGCAGATTTCTTTTTAAAAGAGAGCAGGCGGCAATAATTTGCCCCCCTTCATCTTCTACTATCAGACGTAAAGGGAGCCATGAGCTATCAGCTTTCACTTCTCCCCATTGCCAAGTTTGTAATATATGTCCTTTGGGATGTGTCGCCATAAATTGATCAAAAAGCTCTTTTTCTTCTTCCCCCATTAAACGCCAACGCATTGCTGTCCTCCTCGATAATGATTGATAATATATTTTGCCAATATATGAGGCTTTTATTACTGTCATAAATATCTAGTTATTCGAGATATTAATATCTTTTTCCTGCCCATACGAAAAAGAACCTTTTAGTAGGTTCTTTTTCTGTCACATTTTATCTTATTATTGAAATTCCAATAATAAATTTTTCTGTTCGGAGTTAGCGTAAATAATTATAAGGATTTACAGCTGTATCATTTATTCTTATCTCAAAATGCAGATGCGGCCCGGTAGTGCGGCCGGTCATACCGACTGTTGCTATAGCTTGCCCTTGTCTGACATCATCCCCAATAGAAACTAAAATATCTTGAGCATGTGCATAGAGAGTACTATAACCATTACCATGATCAATCATCACGCCTCGTCCATAAATTCCGGAAATCCAGCCGGCTTCAATAATTGTTCCGCTTTTTGCTGATTCTATTTCTGTTCCTGCTTCTGCTGCTATGTCCAAACCATGATGGAAGCCCCTTTTTCTACTGCCGAATACCGAGGTGATACTACCTTGTAAAGGCCAAGTAAAGGTCATATTCTGTACCCTTGATTCTGTGTTAGAGCGATTAGCCGTGGTTATGGTGCGGGTTATCGTTTGATATTCGAAGGAGGTATCGGCTGGCAATAATAATTGTTGGCCAATTTTTAAATAGCTGGGGTTAGCAATATTATTTTGCCGTACAATAGTGCTTATACTGGTATTATATTTTTTAGCCAATTCCCAGAGCGTATCCCCTGCCTTTACAGAAATTTTTTGCTGAGGTTCTTGAGGTATCCAGATATTAGTACCTTTTGTAGGTATTGCTTTTGGGTCCATATTATTCATAACGGCCAAAAGTTCGGTATCTACACCATATTTTTGAGCGATATTGCTGATACTTTGGTTGGCTTTTACAGTGTAAGGGATACGTCCGTCATATTCTTGGGCTGCTGCATTGACGGGTATTGTTAGGACTAATAACGATACAATAGTCAGCAGCAAAAATTTTTTCATCTCAAAAGATCCTTTCCTAAGGTATTTTATATCTAATACTTTTCCCAAAAGCTGTTTATAATATACCTTTGTGAAATATAATGCAACTATAAACAGGAAAAAGCCGCTTAATCTTTAATTAATTAAGCTATAAAATACATTACAAAAAGGAGCAAATTATGGCCAATATGATTTTTGCTCAATCCGATGGACAATGGTTTGATTTTCCCGGATTGGAATTGGCTGCCATGAGTGGTAATATGATGCTGCGGGCCGGCAGAAAGGAAATGATAACTTTGCCCGAAGGTGCTACCTTGACCATGATGCCCATGGCCAAGCCTTGGGGTTTTGATAGACAAACAGGTCAGTTTAAGGCACTAGAGTATAACCCCTATGAAAAAAAAGACCAGCCTGTGTGGGCTATGGCTGCTCTTTTGCCGCAGGGTTTTACCCGCACCTTACTACCGGCTGCGTTGCCTTCTGCCAATCCTTTGCCTTTGTTGGGTTATACGGCCGTGGGTATAGAAAAAAACCGCCTGGTAGTTGCGGCTGTGCAGACGGATGCGCATGAAGATTGGCATCCCCAAAAATATAATACAGCGGATTTGCCTAATTTAGTGACTTTAAGGCAAAAGCAATTCCCCCAAAACCGCATTATTAGGCAATTGGCTTTTTGCGCGGAAAATTATGGCTGTTTTACAGCGCAAAATATTTTTTACAGACGTAAAGAGGGTGGGATTCCCGTTTCTCCTGTCTGTAATGCCGATTGTATCGGCTGTATATCTTCCCAGCCTAGTCAATGTTGCCCTTCTCCGCAACAAAGGATTGATTTTGTGCCCACTGTGCGGGAAGTAGTAGAAATAGCCGTACCGCATCTACAAAAAAAGGATACTATAATCAGCTTTGGACAAGGCTGTGAAGGGGAGCCGACCCAACAAGCTGATTTACTAGCTGCCGCCATCAAAGAAATCCGTCAGCTGACGAATCAGAGTATGATCAATATTAATACCAATGCTGGTGACAGTCGAGCTATAGAAAAAATTTGTGCTGCCGGAGTTGATAGCCTGCGCATATCGCTATTCTCTCCCATTGATAAAGAATACCAGCAATATCATCGCCCTCATTATCAATTCTCTGATGTTTGCCGATCCTTGGCCGTAGCCAAGAGATATAATGTATCTGTATCATTGAATCTTTTAACCTATCCTGGCTTTACAGACCGCCGCACAAGACTTGAGGCCCTGATGGATTTGGTAGATAAATATTCTGTCAGGCAAATTCAATTGCGTAATTTAAATATTGATCCACGTATAATGAATGAGCAATTTTGTGATGATTTACCCGGTCTGGGCATTTTATATATGCTCGATTATATCAAGAAAGCCGCTCCTGATTTATACATTGGTAATTACTCTAGGCGATTGGATAATAAAAAATAATTTTTGAGCATCTTTACAGGCTGGCTTTTGTATGATATAATTCCTAAGTCGGCGGTTTTGTCCGCAGTAGTTTGTGAAAGGAAAGAGGTGACCACCATGAAAGAGGGTATTCATCCTAAATATCAAGAGGTTGATGTTATTTGTTCTTGCGGTAATCGCTTCAAAAGCGGTTCTACCAAATCAGAAATAAAAATAGAGCTTTGTTCTCAATGTCATCCTTTCTATACCGGTTCCAAACGCTTATTGGTGGAACAAGGCGGTAGAGTAGATAAATTTAAGAAAAAATATAATCTGTAATTTTATAAAAAAGGACCTGCTAATGCAGGTCCTTTTTTATATCAATTGATCAGGATTAAGACATTCTAGTTCCGGCAGGCAAAAGAGGCCGTTTTTCTGGATTAGTTTTCCATCAAAATATATTTCTCCACCGCCGAAATCCTCCCGCAATATTTTTACTAAATCCCAGTGCAAAGCGCTCCTGTTTCCGTTATCAGCCTCATCATAGCAGCAGCCGGGGGTAAAGTGAAAGCTACCGCAGATTTTTTCATCGAATAAAATATCATGGGCGGGATTTTTGATATATGGGTTCAGGCCCAGAGCAAATTCTCCGATATAGCGGGCACCTTCATCAGTATCAAAGGCTTTGTTAAGTGATTCCGTAAAAGGACTGCTCTCGGCTTTAATAATTTTTCCTTGAGAAAATTCCAGGCGAATATTGGAATAAACCAAACCCTCGTGAGGGGAGGGAACATTATAGGTAATGTAACCTTCCACGGAATTTTTTACAGGGGCTGTATATACTTCACCATCGGGTATATTACGTTTGCCATCGCATTTTACCGCAGATATGCCCTTAATAGAGAATTGTAAATGGGTTCCTGGTGCTATGATAGTGACCTTATCTGTCTTGTTCATCAATTCTACCAAAGGTGTCATGGCTGCAGAAAGACGGGCATAATCCAGATTGCAGACATCAAAATAAAAATTTCGAAAGTCCTCGGTTGGCATGTGGGCCTCTTGTGCCATGGAGGGGTTGGGGTAGCGTAAAATTACCCACTTGGTTTTTTTGACACGAATGTCATGGTGTACGGGGTGAGAAAGTAAAAGACAATGCAGCTGTTTTTTTTCATTAGCAATATTGGCCAATTCATAAAGATTTTCTTTGGCCCGTACGCCTATATAAGCCTGCATCTGCTCCATACGCATTTTTTGCCACCCGGCTTCTAAAATTAGCTGTTCTTCACTGATATTTTCTAACCATTCTTTAAAAAGCACATCATTAGAATACTCTAAATACGGCAATCCCCCTGCAGTATAAACTGCTCGGATGAGTTCTTTGGCAAAAACCTCTTCTCCGGCCGGAAGATCCAAAAGTACATGGTCACCCTTTTTTATCTCACAAGAATAATGCACCAGATTTTTTGCCAGGATTTTAAAGCGGTTATCACAGAGATTGCTGGTATAATCAAACATAATATACTCCTTTATTAATTTCTTTATAATAAATATATTTTAGCCAAATTTCTTACTATCTACAAGTTTTTTATAAAAAAGAAAAAAGAAGCAAGCATTAAAAGCTCTCTTCTTTGAGGGAAAAAAATGTATTTATTAACCGAAGATATTTGAGTAAAACTTTTATTATTGCAGCAAAGTCAGGTATTTATGTGGAAAAGCTAGGAACACTGCTCCCTGCTAAAAAGCAGTGTTCCTGACTTTTCGACAGGATATAGACTATGCTGTTATTCTGGCAAATTAAAAAATAAGGCTTAAAAATCAAAAACAGGCTGTTTGTCCGCATTAGAAAACAGCCTGTTAAAAACAGTACCTTGATATGTATCCTTTCCAAATGCGGGAGATACCAACGTTTCCATTGATACCCAGTGGCCTGTTTCCATATCTTAATGATTTAGGAAAGAAGGCTTCGGATAATTATTTAATTTTATATATAAAATGATAACATAACGGAGTATATAATGCAAGTAGTATTGCTTGAATTATATTTGATGAAATTTTTGGAAAAAGGAACTTCAAATTTAAACGAGAAGTCTTTAATAAATATATTTTATAAGGGGAGATTTGATGAATAAATTTAAAAAACTTTTGTTGGTAATGACAGTCGTTGCAGTTTTTTTAGGTTTGTTTACTTTGCCAGGAGCTGCTGCTAAGCCGATTTCAGTAATAGTGAATGGTACTACTTTGCAATTGGATGTTGCTCCAGTCATAGAAAAAAATCGCGTTTTACTTCCCATACGCGCCATATCTGAGTCTCTGGGTGCTAAAGTTAATTATATTGCACAAACCAAATGTGTTGATATTTATAAAGGGTCTGATGTCATAAAGATCTATCTTGATCAAAAAAATGCTCTTGTTAATGGCAAAACTGTCACAATGGATGTGCCTGCCAAAGCAATATCCGGTCGTACTTTGTTACCTATACGCTTTGTTGGCGAAAGTTTGGGTACTAATATTAACTGGGACAATATCAACAAGGTTGTTAGAATAGGCAAGTCTACCGGCAATACTGATCCTACAGAATTAACTACTATGCAACAAGAAATATTTAAATTGGTTAATATTGAGCGAAGCAAAAAAGGTTTAAGTGCATATAAATTTGATACTTCCTTAAACAATATGGCTAAAGCTCATAGTATAGATATGGCTGAGAATAATTTCTTTTCCCATACATCTCCTACATATGGTGATCCTCAGGCAAGAGCGCAAAAATACGGTATCCGCAATATTGGGGAAAACATTGCTTATGGATATCCCTCAGCCCATAGTGTAGTGACCGGCTTTATGAACAGCCCTTCTCATAGAGCTAATTTACTGTCGTCATCCTTTAAATATGTTGGTATAGGGTTACATAAGAAGCCCGGTACAACTAATACTGATATATATGTAACGATGAATTTTTCTTATCGATAATTAATAAAGTTGTGATGT
>JBMNOA010000025.1:0-24513 GCA_050942825.1 Bacillota bacterium | reverse complement strand
TGGAAAAGCAAAAAATAAAGACGCCAAGTTGGCGTCTTTATTTATATTCCCCTCAGATATAAAGATATTATAACTTCAAACTGTATAGGTGCAAAAAGACGGCTATGATAAGAATAATATCAATAACCACTAAAAAAATGAGACGAGCCCTGACATTAAAAATGATAGCCGCCAAACCACACCCTATTGCTATAGCGGCCAGAGCGATTTTTATAAAAGACCATATAAACAGATATGGATAGCCTATATAAAGCAATGCAAATATGATTAATAATATTTGCAAAATAAATATATGTTTAGGTATCTTAGTATTAAAACCGTGGAACATTTACACTACCTCTTTAAGGATCGGCACCATGATTAACTGTTAGCGCTCTTTTTAAGTATATCGCGGATTTCCGTCAGTAATAATTCCTCTTTACTGGGTTCGACAGGGGCCGGAGTCTCTGTTTTTTTATTTTTTTCGAAAGCGGATTTAGTTTTATTAACAAATTTAATAATAATAAATATACAAAAACCTATAATTAAGAAGTCGATAACGCTCTGTATAAAACTGCCATAAGCAAATACTACTTCCGGGGAAATTATAGTGTCTCCTTCTATAACAGCCGGTTTTAAGACTACCCCTAAGTCGCTAACATCTTTTCCTGCCGTAATAAGGCCAATAACAGGCATTAAAATATCATTTACCAGTGAGGTGACGATTTTTCCGAAGGCACCGCCAATAATTACTGCTATAGCCAAATCCATGACATTGCCTCGAGAGATAAATTGCTTGAATTCTTTGAGCATTATTTTATACTTCCTTTTTTTTATTTATAGAAATTTTTTAGCCAGGTAAATAGTATTTGCTCCAATTCATGCAAGTTTTCAGCCAAAAAGGTAGGATTGTATGAGGCCAGAGTCTCTTTATTGGCAGCTCCCCAACACACTCCGCAAGTAGAGATATTGGCAGCATTACCGCAACTAATATCAAAATAGCTGTCTCCTACAAAGATGACTTCCTCTTTTTTTTGTCCCAATTTTTGACAAGCAAAAAGAACCGGACCGGGAGCAGGCTTAAATCCGCAATTATCACTGGCTGTAACTAGTAGTGAAAATTTATCCAGCAAATCTAGAGTTTGCAAGGTTCGTATGCAGCCTTTTCTAACTTTAGAGGTTACTATGGCTAAAGGTGTATCAGTAGCCTTTAGTTTTGTCAAAAGCTCCGGCATGCCTTCATAGACTGTCATTTTAGGTTCCGGATACTGCATGAAATGTTTATGATAAGCGTCATAATATTCTTGTCCGCGTCCCGGACCAAGCAATACTTCTCCCGTGGATAAAAGAGGCATACCGATAAGAGAATTCACCTGATGCTCGTCCCAAGGGATATTGAGATCCTGACAGGCCAGGCGGGAACAATCTATTATACAAGGTAAGGAATTGGCAATGGTGCCATCTAAATCGAATAATATAGCGGGCAATTTAATACTCCTCTTGTTTATGTTTCAAAAAGGCTGCTATAGCAGCTTGATAGATGGTTTTTAGTGGTTGATGATATTTTGCGGCGGCTTGGGCACAACTTTCGTATTCGGGAGCAATATTTTGCTCTGGTCCTGTACCGCTTACTTTCACCTCTATTTTACCATAAGGTGTGTCTATTTGCACATTTTTTCTTGGCAGGACCAGGCGTTGTTCTCTGTGGATGCGCAGGCCAATAGCGGATGTTTCCTGTAAAATTATTGATGCCAATTTTTGCCCCTGGCCACCAGTGGCAATCAGTGAGATTTGCCAGGCGGGTCGGCCCTTTTTCATAAAAATGGGGCTATAAGCCATATCTAACGCACCGTCTTTTGTCAATATTTTTTGCCATAAATAACCCAAGATTTCTGGTTGGCAATCATCTATCCAGCAAGTTATAATATCGCAGCTGTCTTTATACTCGGTTATACCCAACATAGCCCTTAGTATATTAGGGATAGGCAAATCCTTTTGTCCTGCTCCCAAGCCTGTTTTTTGTAATGCAAATTGTGGAGCCTCAAATCCATCCGGGGCTAAGGCTGTCATCAAAATAGCGGCGCCTGTGGGTGTGATTAATTCCCCCTGCAACGTGCTGGTGCAAATTTTAGCATTATTTAATAATTCTAAAACTGCAGGAGCCGGTATAGGTATACGGCCATGAGCGCAATCGGCAAAGCCGTGGCTAAGAGGCAACGGAGAAGCATAGACATTATCTATGCCCAAGTAATCCAGAGCCAAAGTCGCTCCACAAATATCTAAGATGGTATCAGTTGCGCCCACTTCATGAAAGTGAACTTTTTCTATTGTGCAACCATGTGCTTTAGCTTCAGCCGCGGCTAAATGTCTGAATGTTTTAAGTGCGAGTTCCTCTGCCCTGGCAGGAAATTGGGCAGAGGAAATGATTTCTTCTATATGATGCAAGTGATGACATTTATGTGCAGGTTCATAGCTTATGTCCATTTGTGAGGCAGCTAAGCCGTTTTTATGCACTATTTTGCACTCCATGTTCCAGGCAGGCAAAGGCAAACGGTTGAGTTGTTGTCTCAAATATGTTAGATCTGCGCCGCAGTCGATCAATGCTGCTAAAGCCATATCGCCGCTAATGCCTGTAGGACAATCAAAGTATATAATTTTTGACACAAAAGGCTCCTTTCTGAGGCAGTATCATATATCCATACTACCGCTGCGTAATCCCTCTAAATCCAAAGTAATATAGCGAAAGCCCAAATTTTTCAAGGCTTGAATCAGTTCCAGCCGCTGATCCAAAGCGTGGGGCATTTGTTGGGGTGTTATTTCTATACGGCAAATATCGCCGTGCAAGCGCAGGCGACAGTCCTCAAAGCCTAAGGAATGCAATAGATGCTCCCCTTTTTCTATATGGTTCAAAATGACAGGCTTTAATTCTGTATTATATGGCAAGCGGCTGGCCAGGCAGGGTTTGGAGGGCCGATTGTGAACCGGCAAAGCTATTTCTTTGGCCCATGCTCGTATTTCTGCTTTTGTCAGTTGGGCTGCTGCCAGTGGATGGGCTATATTAGCCTCTGCTGATGCTCGATTGCCGGGACGATGGCTGATTAAATCATCGGCATTACTACCGTCGGCTATGAGATTAAAGCCTGTGTTGCGGGCTATCTGCCATAGATGCTCATATATGTGCTTTTTGCAAAAATAGCAACGGTCGGCATGGTTATGATAAACTTCAGTTATTTTGAGTAGATCCACCTTTAACGACAACCAATTTAAGTTTAGGTATTGTGACAGAGAACGAACATTTTCCAAATCTTCTTGTGTCAAGAGGCCGGATTCAATGGTCACTGATAAAACCCTGCACCCTTCTTCTTGCGCTAAAGCTGCCATTAGACCGCTATCTACCCCTCCGGAAAATGCCAAGATGAACTCATTATTTTCTTGTAACCATTTTTTTAACAAGTCTTTTTTTTCGGTAAAAGCCTTCATAATCTTTTCCCAATATAATGTTTTTAATAAAAAGAGCCGTAAAGGCTCTTTTAGTCGAGATAGTTCAAAGGAGATGATACAGTAAGTGCTTGACTAATATCAGTACCTTCTGGCAAATAATCTATTATTTCCCCATCAATAAGGATATTGATGGAATTAATCCCTTGGATGCTGGTGAGAGAATAGAGCAAAGAATTGACAAGCATGGATTCAGCCGTCGTTCCCCCGGAATAATCCAGTAACTCTGGGGAGAAGTTGAGGGTGAGATTTTTTTTGTTCAAAGAACAATCTAAAAGTTTGGTATTGGGCCAAATCGTTCTTGTAAGTCCTTTTTGAGTATCGGGTCCTTTGATCAGTCTTTTCACTGTTTGTTGAGCTAGATAGAGGGTAGCTTTATCCTCAGGAACATTTTCAAGGGAGACCGGATAACTTTTTGGTACCAGATACATGGCCATATTGTCGCTAAAGTAACAAGTTATATGATTTTCATCTGCTGCTGTATCACTATTACTGTTAATTAGTTTCAGGCTGATTGGTTGGCTGATATCTATACCGCCCAGGTCCTTTACCGTTTGGCCTTCTACCAATATTTGCAGTTGCGCCTTGTTATCTAAAAATAACACGGTATTTGTCAAGCAATCGAGAGCTTTTTGTGCTAAAGCAGGCTCTATATTCAAAATTTCCCTAGTTAGATCTAAAAATATTATACCATCAATGCTATAAATAGAAATTAATTTGGTGTTTTCGGGAATAGGAGAAGACATAAATTGATTAGGTGCTCCTGCCAGCAGTTTTTCTACCGAGGTTTCAGCAACCTGCCTTGTGGAGTTGATTGGCATGGTTATAGGTATCAGCCAATTATTATCATTGGTCAGATAGTATACAACAGCTATATCAGAGGCTTGTTCTTGCAAAAAATCTTTGCGTTGATCGCGAGTATTATCTTTATCATTTCCCTGATTTGAACAAGCACTAAGAGTTATGGTAAATATCAATGCTACTATAATTAAAACGATATAAACCTTTTTCATTTATTACCCCTCCTTGTTTAAAACGATATTTTTAAAACAAAGCTGGTTATGAATAAATATTGATGATCGAAAGACTTTGTAAAAATAAATATTCTTTTAGATATTTTTAAAATTAATAACTTCTTGCTACAGCTTATAAAATCCTTTTTTTACCTAATAAAAGGATGATAAAATATAATCTAAAAAATAAAAACCCTTATGGAAACAGGAAAAGAATGCAAAAAGGCGAATAAATTCATAAGATTCACTTTATGATAGTAATTTTTTATTTTATAAAGGTAAAAATCAATGGAAACTATTTTAAACAATATTTTAGATCAGTATTATATTGATATGCAAGAAGATTTGAGCCATCTGTTAACTTATGATACCACTAAAGATACGCCAAAAGATCAGGCTCCTTTTGGTCAAGGAATAGCCGATGCTTTGAAGTTTGTTTTATCTAAGGCCAAGGAGTGGGGTTTTATTAGTCAAAATCTTAATGGCTATGTAGGGCTCATAGATTTTGGCCAAGGAGAAAAACAAATGGGTGTTCTTAGCCATATTGATACCGTTCCTGTAGGTGACGGTTGGACTGTTGATCCCTTTGGCGGACAGATAATCAATAACAAAATTTATGGCAGAGGGGCCATTGATAACAAGGGCCCTATGATAGCTTGCCTTTATGCTTCTCGTGCTATTAAAGAAAGCGGCTTGCCCTGCCGCCACAGCCTGCGGCAGATTCTTGGTACAGATGAAGAGTCGGGTTTTGGCTGTATGAATTATTTTTTGCAAAATTGTACTCCTCCCGATTTTGGTTTTACTCCTGACGCACAATTTCCTTTGATTTATGGAGAAAAGGGCATTGTTCATTTGGAATTGACTTCTGATTTGTATCCGCTGAATGGCGATATTGTTATTATGAATATTGAAGGTGGCGTGGGGGGTAATGTGATACCCGATAATGCCCAAGCTGTTTTAAAAGTTAGCGAGAAGGGCCGACAAATCTTGCATGATTTTTTTGAACAATATCCACAAAAAGAGGACTTACTCTTATTTTATGAAGGACTAACATGTAAGATAATAGCCAAGGGCAAGACTGCACATGGATCTTTGCCCGAAAAAGGCCGTAATGCTATTGTACTTTTATTGGATTTTTTGTATCAGCTTCCCGTAAAGAGTTCTGAGGACTCATTTATCACTAATTGTTACAAATTATTGGCAAGAGATCTCGACGGCACGGCTTTAGGAGCTTTTGCCCAAGATGAGTATGGCAAAACCAGTATGGCGCCTACACTGATTTTTACTGATAAGCTTAAAGGATCTGTGCATATAGATTTCCGCTTCCCTATAAAATTTAAGGGCCAATATTTTTATGATAAGATATCAGAAATGGCAGCTAAGCATGATATGAAGATAAGTTCCTGGAAATGCAAAGAGCCGCTTTATGTGCCGCCTGATCAGCCGTTTTTACAAAAGATCCTATCAACATACCGGGAGATGACAGGCGATATGAGTGAACCGATGGTCATAGGTGGAGGCACTTATGCTCGTGTTTTCAAAAACTTTGTGGGCTATGGCCCCATTTTCCCGCATCAGGAACAATTATCGCACCAAGCTAATGAATATATAAGTACAGGAGATTTGTTGTTTTTAAGCAAAATATATTCACAGACCATATATAATCTTATAAAATAGCCAAAAATCAGGGCAAAGTATGATAAAGGAGACAAAGTATGCTGCACGTTTTGATATCCTTAGGCGTGGGGGTAGCTATATTTATATTGCTTTTCCGGATATTCGTCATGATGGGTCAAGAAGAGGCTCAGCTCCAGGCTGAAGCGGCGGTACCGAGAGTAAGGGCCCCTTATGCTGCCGATGATTTTTCTGATGAAGTCTTAACAGATATTTTACGCCAGGCTAAAACGGAAGAAGAGAGGCAGCAAATAATCCGTTTTGCCCAAGAGAATATGTTACAAGCAGCGGCTGTTGATTTTAGCGATGCTGCGCCAAGTTATGCCGAAACTGCGGTAGCGGATGAAATTGATGAAGAAAATATGTCACTTGGCTGTAATATAAATCCAGAGTATGATAAAAGTGCTTATAATCAACAGGCAACAGACTCGATATTATATGATTATTACGTTTTGGAAAAAGAGTTATCTGAGCAAGAAGGGCCAGAAGCTTTTGGCTATACTCCGGAATTAGAAGATAGCCAGGAAATAGAAGAATATCTTTTTGTCAATAGTCCTAACCAAGATGATCTGGACCAAGATGATGAGTTTTCTGCCCGAGAGTCCTTCCCCAAGCAAGATCTGAGAAATAAACAAGAACAGTCGGAGATTGAGCAGGATGATCCTACTATGATAAAAAGCCAGCATCATCAAGATCAAGAAATAGCTAGCCAAACCTATGGTGCAGAAAGTTATGAAGAAAAAATCGCTCGCTTAGACAGGCTGTTTAAAGAACAGATGGAGGTAATTGAAAAAAGCCGACAGGAAATACGTGATTTAGTCGAAAAGAAATTATTGACAGAAAATACTTGAAATGATAAGAGATAGAAATAATAGGAGGCGTTGAGCCTCTCTTTCTTTGTTCTGGTTAAAATGAAATTTTGGCAGGGAAAGCTAAAAAAGACAGCGAATTAGCATTTATATTATAATGGTCTTAGAGTAATAAAGAGCGAAAAAAAATATTATAATTTCTATATACTAAATAATGATTTTCAGGAGTTGATAATATTGCAAGTGCCTTTTTTCCTTTTGCCTAAAAGTGAAACGGCATATCTTTTAGAGAATAATACGGTAAGACAAGGTTTGGAAAAAATGCAACATTATGGTTATACAGCTGTTCCTGTATTAGATGAAGATGGCCGTTATGTAGGGAGTATTACTGTCGCGGATTTTCTTTGGTATATTAAGGACATCCATGATATGAGTTTGGCCTCAGCGGGTAAAATGCCTCTTAAGGATGTGCCCAGACGGCATGACAATCAATCTGTTGCTATAGATGCAAAAATAACTGATATGTTTCATGCTGCAATGGAGCAAAATTTTATTCCCGTAGTAGACGATTTTGGAGTTTTTATTGGCATAGTGCGTCGCCGTGCTATATTAGAGTATTATATGGAAAAATTTTTGGCAGCCAATGGTGAAGCCCCCGAAGAAAAAATATATCAGAAGAGTTTTTGAATGAAATCTCTGATTAATGAGGGTTGAAAGGAGAAGGCCATGACCGAGCATAGTCCTAAAAAAGACGATGCAGAAGGTAGGACAGGGCAAGCCGGAAGGCCAAGGCAGGCAGAAAAGGCTATAAAAAACGATTATCCACGTTCTTGGCTTAAGGACAAAACCAAAAAGAGGCGTGTTGCTTTACTTGCGGCTCTAGCGGTAATTATTGCCCTGATAGCTTATGATGCATCTCAGGAAGGTGGGCTTTTCTGGGGTATGAGCGATTATGTGGCAAGGCAGGGTATCGATATAGAGATAAAAAATTGCAGTGATGAGCCTCTCTTGGGATGGAATATAGTATATGATGGTAATAAAAATACACCTGTTCTTGATTTAGCACCTAATAAAAAATTCCGTACCACCTTACTAACAAATGATACAGTAGGAGAAAGTGAAGTCAGGCTGCTTTGGCAAGACAAAAAAGCAAAGCCCCAGGAAAAAGTTATTTTGGGCTATTATGAAAGAGGATATAATGCCAAAGTACTTGTATTGGTTCAGCTAGCCTCTGACGGAAGTTTTATTGTACAGTCCCAAAGCTCATATTATTGATATATTTGTTTATAATAACTATACGCTATGAAAAGGAGTGGAATAATTGTCCAAAGATAACAGCGAAAGTAAAAAAATACCTTTGAGATCTGAAATACCTCAGCAATATAAATGGCGAGTGGAAGATCTTTATGCCAAGGAAAATCTTTGGTATGAGGATTGCCGAAAAATAGAGCATATGTTGCCTTTAGCCGCTGGTTTTAAAGGTCATTTAGCAGACTCTCCGCAGGTTTTTGGGGATTTTTTACAATATCAGGAAGATATCAGCCGTCTTTTAGATAAAGTATATCTTTACGCTTCGATGAAGCTTAACGAAGATAACGGACAAAGCCGCTATCAAGCTATGCAGGATAAAGCACAGGGTTTGGCTGTAGAATTGAGTAATGCTTTGGCCTTTGTTGAGCCGGAAATCCTGGCCATGCCGCAAAGTTGCATCGATGAATATCTGCAAGACCCTCAATTGGCAGTCTATAAAAGATATCTCGATAATATTACCAGAATGAGAAATCATACTTTGAGCCAAAAAGAAGAAGAACTCTTGGCTTTATCAGGGGAAATAGCCCATTCTTATAAGCATATTTTTTCTATGCTCAATAATGTAGATTTACAATTTGGTATGATAGTCAATGATGAGGGCCAGAAAGAGCAATTGAGCCATGGCAACTTTTTGCGCTTTATGGAAAGCCATCAGCAAAAAGTACGTAAAGAGGCTTTTGAGACCCTTTATAGTGCTTATGAAAAAAACAAAAATACTTTAGCCAGCTTATATGCTTCGTCAGTTAAAAAAGATGTTTTTTATGCCAGAGTGCGCAATTATGAAAGCTCTTTAGCCGGGAGCTTGTTTGCCGACAATGTATCCACCGATGTCTATGATAATTTGATCCGTACGGTTAGGGCGGGATTGCCTCTTTTTAAACGTTATCTGGCTTTGCGCAAGAAACTTTTAGCATTGAAAGAGCTGCACATGTACGATATTTATGCGCCTCTTTTTGGGCAATCTCATAAAAAATATACCTATGAGCAAGCCTGTGATTTAATTAAAGAAGCCTTGTCTCCTTTAGGCCAAGAGTATGTACAAATCTTAGATCGGGGACTCCATGACGGTTGGGTCGATGTATATGAAAACAAAGGCAAAAGCTCAGGCGCCTACTCTTCCGGTGTTTATGACAGCAAGCCTTATATTTTGCTTAATTATCAAGGGAACCTTAATAGTGTATTTACTTTGGCCCATGAGGCGGGACATTCCATGCATTCCTATTTCAGCTGTCAAAAGCAATGTTATATGTATGCCTATTACAGAATATTTGTTGCTGAAGTAGCCAGTACGGTTAATGAAAATCTTTTGACCGATTATCTTTTAACTCATGCTACGGATCCAGAAGAGAAGAAAATCATCCTTAATAATTATCTAGAGGATTTTCGAGGTACTGTTTTTAGGCAAACTATGTTTGCTGAATTTGAGAAGATTACTCACCAAATGGTAGAGTCTGGGCAAAGCTTGAATGCCGACAGTCTATCAGAAATATATTATCAGCTAAATCGGGACTACTTTGGCGATGAGGTCATCCTTGATGATAAGATTGCCTTTGAATGGTCACGTATCCCCCATTTTTATAGAGCCTTTTATGTGTATAAGTATGCCACAGGCTTTTCCGCTGCTTCTGCCCTCTCATCCGGCCTTTTGTGTAAAGATGTTCTTAAGGTACAAGAAAACCGCCAAAAATATCTAGATTTTCTGGCTGGAGGTGACAGTGCTGATCCTTTAGATTTATTGGCTATGGCAGGAGTTGATATGAAAAGCGCTAAACCTATTGTGATAGCGCTAGAAATGTTTGAAAAAAGACTTGATGAGCTTGAGTCATTAATATAAAATAAAAACAAGGAGGGCTGTTATGGATATTAATTGGCATAATCTAGTTAAGTTTCATGGCCATAGCTGCCCCGGATTGGCTTTAGGTTATGGCATGGTGCGTTTGGCTATGGATGAGCTGGGGGTAAAAAGGGATGCCGATGAAGAGCTTGTCGCCATTTTTGAGACAGATGCTTGTTCTGTTGATGCCTTGCAGTTTGTGTTAGGATGTACATTGGGCAAAGGCAACTTGATTTATCATAATACAGGGAAAAACGCTTTCAGTATTTTTTGCCGCAAAAGCGGCCGTTCCATCAGGATTGTTGCTTCTTCGCACTTGATAGATGCTATTGATAAAGAAGAAAAAACAGCTAAAATATTGGCGCTTGACCCTAGAGAATATTGCCAGATAACCAAGGTCCATCAAAAGATCCCGCCAAAAGCAAGAATCTTCAAGTCCGTTGCCTGTGAAATTTGCGGAGAAAAATTAGCTGAAAATAGAGCCGGCTTACAGGATGGCAAAATTGTTTGTGTCGATTGTCAGGATGAATATAGTCGGCAATATTAGAGATTTTTCGACTTGGGGAACAATAATGATATAGCATGTGTCTAACAAAATAATCAAAAAATCTACTTAAGTAAAGGAGAGATAAAATGAAAAAGTTAGCCTTAATAATGTGCTTGGCTATAGCAGTGATTGCCTTGGCTGCTTGTGGTGGAGCTGATTCAGAATTGTCCGGTGGGGAAAGTAAAGGTGATCCGCTTTTGACCCAAAGCGCTGATAATGTTGAAAGTATTGTCGTTTATGATCAAAGTACGGGGAATTCTGTTACATTAAACAAAGATAACGAACAAATGTCTGCGTTGGTTAATGCTTTAGCGGCTACCAAGACCAAAACATCTGATACTGGTATTGCCGATACACAATTGAGCAATCCTAAATACATGTTAGATATTAATTATAAGGACAATAAATTAGAAAATATTTTTAGCACTAAAACGGGAGAAACCTATTTTCGTTTTATTAATGAGGATACCGGCTGGATAGGTGGACAAAATGCTGATGCCATGAAAATTATTGACGGATTATTTGCTCCTGCAAAATAATTTACTAAGCCCCCTTCAAAGGAGGGGGCTTTTTTATCAAATGTATATGTTATATATTTACTTATTTTTATTGCTTATGTTATATAACTTGGAGGTTTATCATGGCAAATAAAGGGCTGGCTATTCATCAGATTATTAATAAAAAAATTGCCGGAGAAAAAATAGTTGTGCTTACTGCTTATGATTATCCGATGGCCTTTTTGGCTGATCAAGCTGGAGCAGATATTCTTTTGGTCGGAGATTCTTTGGGTATGGTTTTCGACGGGTATCAGTCGACTATACCTGTTACTTTACAGGATATTATTTATCATACTAAAGCAGTTGTGCGTGCCGCCAATGAGGCTATTGTTGTGGCTGATATGCCCTATGGTTCTTATCATATCAGTACTGAGCAAGCTGTGGAAAATGCAGTGCTCTTAGTTAAAGAGGGGGGCGCCGATGCTGTCAAGCTGGAATGCACCTGGGAAACGCTGCCAACTGTAAAAAAATTGACTAATGTTGGTATACCTGTGATGGGTCATATTGGTTTGTTACCGCAAACGGCCGCTCTTTGGGGTGGTTACAAAGTTCAGGGTAAAGATGAAGCAGCGGCTATGGCCTTGGTAGATATTGCAATAGCAATCCAAGAAGCTGGAGCCTTTTCTATTGTTTTGGAATGTGTTACAGCGGAAGCTGCTAAAGTAATAACCGAAAAAACTGATATACCCACTATAGGTATTGGAGCAGGGGCCTTTTGTGATGGCCAGGTTCTGGTAAGCCATGATATTTTGGGTTTTACACAAGGTCATATTCCTCATTTTGTGAAGAAATATGCTGATATAGGTACTGATATCCGCAAGGCTTTTGTTTCTTTTATCGATGATGTAAAAAATTCCCGATTTCCTGATCTCAAGCAATCTTTTGTTATGGATGAGGATGAAGCGCGCAAACTCACTTAAATTTAGGAGCTATGTATGCAAATAGTAATAGTAGGTGCAGGAGCTATGGGCTGTCTGTTTGGCTCTCTAATAGCTGCAGCCGGAGAAGAAGTCCTTTTGTATGATGTCGACAGCACTAAAGTAGATAAAATAAACCAAAACGGGATCACTATAATAAAAAAAGGTGAAGAACCGCGAAAAATCATGGTAAAAGCAGTGGATTCTCTTGATAGTGTGGATCCACAAAACTTATTTATTCTGCTTGTCAAATCTTATCAAACTGAAAGAGCAGCCAGAGAAATATCCTTGATCAGCAATGAAAAGACCTCTGTTTTGACTCTGCAGAATGGGTTTGGCAATGTAGAAGAGATCTGCAAATATTTGCCTTCAAAACAGGTTTTTGCCGGTGTAACATATCAAAGCGCTACCGAGCTAGCACCGGGAAAAATTTATCATACTGGCAGTGGTTTGACGATCGTGGCGCCTTTGCTTAAAGAAAGCATGCCTATAGCCATGGAACAGGCGCGATTATTCAATAATTGCTCAATAACGGCCGGTGCTACCAGTGGCCTGGAAGCTATATCCTGGAAAAAGCTCATCATTAACAGCGCTATCAATCCTCTGGCAGCTCTCTACGGTGTGGAAAATGGTAAGCTACCCAAAAATCCAGAAGCTGTACGTGATATGGCAGCACTAGTGGTGGAAGGTGTTGCTGTGGCACAGAAAGTGGGCATACCCCTGGATTACGGGGAAATTTGGGCTAGTTTATTAGAGACTTGCCGCCGAACAGCGGAGAATAAAGCCTCAATGTTGGCCGATGTGGAAGCAGGCCGTATTACGGAGATACAAGCCATAAACGGCAGTATTATCAATATCGGTGAAAGGCATGGCGTTGATACACCGACCAATCTGCGCATGTTGCGGAGTGTGGTGGCCATTCATGGAGGCAGGGGTTTATAGAATTTATAACAGATAATTTTATGTAAAAGCTCTCTTAAAAAATTAATTGTGTGTTTTTTCGATAGCTTATTGTAACACAGGTTTTTATATTACAATAGGCAAGCAGCATAATTAGCATTTGATCAGGGCATAATTTATGCGGTCAATGTATTTATTTTTTAAAAAAAACTTGCCTTTATGGTATTTTCCCTATATAATATATGGGCGTGAGTTTTTCACTATTTATTATAATCTTTATGGAGAGATGGCCGAGCTGGTCGAAGGTGCATGACTGGAAATCATGTGTACGGGAAACTGTACCAAGGGTTCGAATCCCTTTCTCTCCGCCAGATAGCAGCCCTTTTGTTAAATAGCAAGAGGGCTGCTTTTTTCTTTCCCTTGGAAAATTACATCAAAATTACATCAAAAGTTTTTGATAAAGAAAAACCGCCTTATTTGGCGGTTCTTTTTATAGATTTTAGATCCATTATCTATTTGTGCGATGGTATATTTTTATCCTGGCCTTCTCCATACCAGAGCTAGTTGCAACCTTAGCATTGGCAGCGCTATGGCCGGGCAAATGGACACGGAAATGATAGAGGAGACCCTCCCAACTTTAGATGAACCGGGTGATGTGCCCGGCTATGAAAATTGGCTGCGCGTCGGCGGCATTAAATTATTCGCTGACGGAACGCCGACCGGCGGCACCGCCTGGAATTCGGTTCCTGATAATCTGGGTAGATATGGCACCATGGAGCGTGTAGCAGGTAACACTAACGAAGAGAAGGTAGCTGAGCTGCGTGACATACTTACAGCGATACATGAGGCAGGGTATCAAATGGGCATACATGCCTGCGGTGACATGACTAATCAGACGATTATTGAAATATACGCCGACCTATTGGCCGAGGAAAATAACCCCTTAGACTTGCGGCATTTCCTGGTTCACGCAGACTTTGTAAATCCAGGCTTTGAAGACGTGATGGCGCAAGCAGGAATTTCTGTTTCCGCAAACCCAAGTATTCTCTCTTTGATCGGCGATCAAATGGCTGTTCTTTTCAACGCAACCCGTGCAGGAGAACAATGGCCTTTGGATAGGCTGTGGGATGCGGGTGTAAATGTGACCAACGGCTCTGACGGACCCGTAACGCCTATTGACTGGCGGTTGGGCGTACAAGGCTCGGTTCTGCGCGAAGGTATATCCGGCACGGTTTATGGCGCGCACAATAAGGTGTCCGTAGAAAAAGCCATCATGGCTTATACGATAAATTCGGCAAAATTGCTGAAGGAAGAAGACATTAAGGGATTCATTAAAGCTGGCAAACTGGCGGACTTCGTTATTCTCGGTGAGGACATTTTTAAGATCAATCCATCCACAATTATTGATATCCCAATTGTGATGACAATCGTAGATGGCGAAGTGGTCTACGCCCTCGGGAGAGAATAAATCCCTACCGCTTCAAACTATTCTCTATAAAACGGAAAGACACGTTTTTTGAATATTATTAACAAGTATAAGTGCGAGTGCCAGGCATCCATGACGTGAAACTGGTAAAATGCTGATCTTATTACAGTATTGCTACATTAATGGAGCCGGGCAACCCGCCGAGAAACAGTCTTTGTGAGAGCTTCGACTCCGAAATGCGGACTGTTTGGGGAAACTAACCAAGGGTTCGAATCCTTTTCTCTCCGCCAGATAGCAGCCCTTTTGTTTTTTATCAAGAGGGCTGCTTTTTTTAGCAATGCAAAAAGCCCGATTATTATTGCTAATCGGGCTTAAAGGAAAAATCTATATTTCTTTTATGTAACAGTTAAACGTCAAATTGTTTAATAATCCCTGCCGCCATAACATCCGCCATTCTTAAAGCCTGTTCCTCAATTTCATCAAATAATGCAATATCTTGGGCATATTGACCCATAAGTCTTTTTACAGCTTCATCCTCGGTCATCGCCAAGTGTTCGTAGAGCATAGATTGCCATTCTCTTCTACTCCAATAGTGATTAATACTTGCCAAAAAAGCCGCAATTTCATCGGCATTGGCATACCATTTTCTTCGCGCCGCATCTGTTTCTCTGGTATTACCCGCTTTTGCTGCGTTTAATAATTGGGCGGCAATCAGCAAGTGTTCTTCAAATAGTTTTCTAAATTGGTTTGCTATTTGATTGCCATAAAATATCTTTATTTGATTTGCCATATCTGTCGGATTGCGAAGGAGTCTTTTTGTTACCAAATCTAGATCACCTAAGTTGGCTACCGTGCTGATAATAAATGACCTGGTCCACATGACATGCTGTTCCCAAAGTTTTCTTAAGGTATCCATTAAATTTACCTGATCAGGTGAATAACAAAAAACGGAATTAGCATCTTTCTTCTTGTACATAATAATCCTCCTCAAAATATTTATACTAATATCATATGTTTGTATAAATAGTTCTGCTTATCCCATCGAATGCTATTTAAGGACAAAAAATCTTTATTAAAAATTATTTCTATTAATATTAAACTTATGTTAAAGGAGCTAAAAGCATTGTAAAAAACAGATAATAGTAGTAATACTTGCACCTTGACAAAACCTTCTGCATATATTATTATACATAGAATCACTCTTCCTGAAATTAATAATAAATAGTCGAAACTGAGCAGGCAATGGACAATATCTTGTTTATGATGCCGGGCGGCAAATGCGGCAGCGAATGAATCATACACATTTGCGGGACAGTAGTATGTTCCTGGATGTGTTTTTTGTTTGTTGCGGGAATATACTTGTTATAAGGGCAAAATATATTATTATAAAATAAGCATTTTATACCGTAAAAAAGTAAAACGGAGGTCACTTTTATGACAGAGCCTCAGGCAAAAATACATGAGTCTACTGGTATGCAAGGATTAACTACCCCCGAAGCCCAGAGAAGGCAACAAAAATATGGTAAAAATGAGCTGATTACTGAGAAAAAGCAAAGCTTATTAAATAAAATTTTTCATGTTATTGGTGAGCCGATGTTTCTCTTGTTGCTGGTCGCTGCCGTAATCTATTTTATTTTAGGTGAGCCACGTGATGGCATGATTATGCTGATTTTTGTAATTGGCATTATTACTATTGATGTTATTCAGGAATGGAAAACCGATAAAACTTTAAATGCTCTGAAAGATTTGTCTGCACCTCATATTATTGTGATCAGAGATGGCAAAGAAACTATTATTCCCAGTGTAGATCTGGTTCCCGGTGATTTAATGGTGATTTCTGAAGGTGTGAAGATTCCCGCTGATGGAAAAATTATTAAAGCAAGTGATTTATGTGTGGATGAATCAACTCTTACGGGAGAAGCGGAAGGCGTTTGGAAAGTATTAAGAGCAGATGTGAACCCTACATCTGATTATTGGCGTAAGGATTATTGCTATGCCGGAACTTTGGTAATACAAGGCATGGCATATGTCTTGGTAGATAAAATCGGCGCATCAACCGAATATGGTAAAATTGGCATGGAATTGGCTTCTGTTCCAAAAAGTTTGACTCCGCTGCAAAAGCAAACTGGGCATTTGGTAAAACTCTGTGCTGGTATTGCCGCTCTACTTTTTGCATTAGTCAGTCTCATTACTTATTTCAATATTCCCGATCAAGTTTTTGCTGATCGGGTTATTGCCAGCATTTTGTCGGGGATTACTTTGGCAATGGCCATGATCCCGGAGGAGATCCCCGTTATTCTGACAGTTTTTCTTTCTTTGGGAGCCTGGCGGCTAGCTAAAAAACAATCGCTAGTCCGTAAGCTGGCTGCCGTGGAAACACTGGGTGCGATTTCTGTGCTTTGTGTAGATAAAACCGGTACTGTCACTATGAATCAAATGGCTGTGCGTGATGTGTGGGCAGCAACAGAGGATATGGCACACCTTTGCGAAACCATGGGATTGGGTTGTGAGACGAATACCTATGATCCCATGGAACAAGCTATGCTGGCTTATTGTGAGGGCTTAGGTATTACAAAGGATCATTTGTTTGGCGGAAAACTACTCACAGAGTATGCTTTTACCAACGAGCTTAAGATGATGGGACATGTATGGAAGCATGATGGAGAAATTATTATTGCCGCCAAGGGTTCTCCAGAAAAGATTTTGAATATTAGTCGCATGTCAGAAAAAGAACGTGAGTTGGCAGAAAATAAGGTTAATGAAATGTCGCAACAGGGTTTGCGCGTAATTGCTATTGGTGAGGTTCATTTGCAAGAAGGTATGCCTATACCCTCCCAAATTACCGACTGCACTCTTACGCTATGCGGTTTGATCGGGCTTGCCGATCCGCCCCGAGACTCTGTTAAAGTAGATATTAAGCGCTGCACTAAAGCGGGAGTGCGTGTGGTCATGATAACAGGTGATAATGGCATCACTGCCAGCAGTATTGCCAAACAGATTGGAATGCCTAACAGTGATCATATTATCACTGGTGATGAGCTGAATAGTATGAGCGATGAGGAACTGCGACAGAAGGTAAAGGATGTAAGTATTTTTTCTCGTGTGGTGCCGGAGCATAAAATGCGTATCGTAAAGGCTTTTAAGGATAATGGAGAAGTAGTTGCTATGACCGGAGATGGGGTAAACGATGCGCCGGCCTTAAAATATGCAGATATCGGGATAGCTATGGGTAAACGAGGCTCGGAAGTTTGCCGCGAGGCATCAGACTTGATTTTGCTGGATGATAATTTTTCTACTATTGTAGATACCATCAAAGATGGGCGCAGAATCTATGATAATATTCGCAAAGCTGTGGGATATGTATTTGTTATCCATATTCCCATTGCCTTGGCCTCACTTTTGGCGCCTCTTTTGCATATCAGTCCGGCTAATCTGCTACTTTTGCCGCTCCATGTAGTGCTATTGGAATTGATTATTGACCCAACTTGTTCTATTGTGCTGGAACGTCAGCCTGCTGAGCCTGATATTATGCAACGCCAACCACGCAACCCCCGGGAAAAGCTGCTGAGTTGTGGCGTAATGATAAAAAGCATTGTACAAGGATTGGTAGTTTTTACAGCTTCTTTTGGAGTATATTTGATGTTTCTCCACCAAGGCCCTGATAATGCAGAACTTGCACGTACTATGGGTCTGGCCGTGATTATACTGGCCAATCTCTTTTTGGTTCAAGTTAATAGTTCAGATAATGATTTTGTAGTAAAATCTGCTAAACGTTTACTTAAAGATAAAGTGATGTGGGCAGTTAACATAGGTACGGTTGTAGGGCTGGGAATAATATTATATACACCGCTGGCAGAGTTCTTAAAACTGGTTCCGCTCTCAGCGGGACAATTGTTATTGAGTGTGGTTTTTGCAGCTGCTGCCGTATTCTGGTATGAAATTGTAAAACTGCACCAAAGACGCAAAAAATCTTCGTCAGTAATAAAGATAACTTGATACCGTTATATTCATAGTCATAAAAACATCAGATTTGCAAAATACTTCGAAATTTGACAATTGACTAAATAAAATAGATGTAGTAATATTAAAAACAGTGGTTAAAAGGGCCTTTTTATATTATTTGAGATTATTACCAAGAATTATGTAGAAAGATCCTCTAAAGATCGACATACATTAACTCCCTAATTTACACTGTTTTTTCAGTCAGTGTCAATTTGAGTATGTATTAAGGAGGAGTTTTTTTGATTTGTAATAATATACTTGATGCCATAGGGCATACACCAATAATTAGGCTCAATCGTATGACCGGCCCAGATGATGCCGAAGTATTGGTTAAGTATGAAGGAGTAAATATAGGTGGTTCTATTAAAACCCGTACGGCTTATAATATGATTTTAGGTGCAGAAAAAAGAGGTTTGATCGGACCCGATACAATTATTGTGGAGCCTACCAGTGGTAATCAAGGTATTGGGCTAGCTCTTGTCGGTGCGGTGCGTGGATATAAAGTAGTTATTATTATGCCAGATTCCGTTAGCGCTGAACGCCTAAAACTCGTTAAACAATATGGAGCTGAAGTCATTGAGATCCCTGACAATGGTAATATAGGTGACTGTATTGAAAGATGTTTGCAAACTGCATTAACCATGGCCAAAGAAAATCCCAATGTCTATATTCCGCAGCAATTTTGCAATCCTGACAATCCAAGGGTGCATAAACATCATACAGGGCTGGAGATATTGGAACAGGTGGCAGGTCCTATACATGGATTTTGTTCCGGCGTAGGAACAGGTGGCACTATTTCCGGTATCGGTGAGGTTTTAAAAGCTTTATATCCTGACATTATGATTTGGGCTGTAGAGCCGGAACATGCGGCGATATTAGCGGGCGGTAATATCGGAACACATTTGCAAATGGGTATTGGTGATGGACTGATTCCTGATAATCTTAACACCAGGATTTATAGCAAAATCTCTTTAGTAACAGATGAGGAAGCTTTGGAAACGGCTCGCCGCTTAGCCCGTGAGGAAGGGATCATCTGTGGAATTTCCAGTGGTTCTAATGTAGCCGTGGCCTTGAAAATGGCAAAAAAATTAGGCCGCAGTAAAAGGGTTGTTACTATCCTGCCTGATACAGGTGAAAGATATTTCAGCACACCATTATTTGATTAATTTTGTAAAATCTAAAGTCCTAATAAAAATATGGCAAAAATATTGACAAAAATATAATCACATTATATGATTATAAATAACAATTTAATAGTATATTTATTAAAAGGGAGTAGTTAAAACATATCGTCAACATACCCGATTAGTTATAATCTGGTGATATGTACCAATAATTGGTAACAAGACTTTTAATATGGCTTTAAGATAAAAAAAGGCCATATTAAAAGTCTTTTTTTAGGCACAATAATAATAACTTTGCTAACAAAAAGAAGGAGTTTGTTGTATGAACCAATTTTTTAAAAAGTCCCCAGAAGAAACTTTGAAATATTTTAAGGTGGATACGCAAGGGTTAACTGATAAAAGAGTAGAGGAAAATCTTACCGCTTATGGCCCTAATGTTTTACAGGAAGGTAAAAAGCTAACAGTATTGCAGGTTTTTGCCAGGCAGTTTAAGGATTTACTAGTTGCTATCCTGATTGTTGCCGCTATTATATCTCTGATTACTCATAGCGGTGAGAGCACTATAGTTATTTTTGCTGTTATTATATTAAATGCTATTCTCGGTACGGTGCAGCATTTTAAGGCAGAAAAATCACTGGATAGCCTAAAAGCGCTCTCATCACCCTTGGCCAAAGTAATCAGAAATAACCGGAAGGTAGAAATACCTTCTAAAGATGTTGTGCCGGGGGATATTATCATTCTGGAGGCAGGGGATCTAGTAGTTGCCGATGGCAGGATCATCAAAAATTTTTCTCTGCAAGTTAATGAAAGCTCTTTGACAGGAGAGTCTGAAAGCGTTTATAAGACTGCTGACATTATAAACCAAGATTTGATTCCTTTAGGGGACCAGAAAAATATGGTTTTTTCAGGTTCCTTGGTAACTTATGGCCGGGCTATCGTGGTGGTCACTGCCACAGGCATGCATACCGAGTTGGGTAAAATCGCAGCCTTGATGAATGAAACAAAAGAAAAAAAGACTCCTTTGCAAATCAGTTTAGATAATTTTAGTAAAAAGTTGGCCACAATCATTATTATAATCTGTGCTGTGGTTTTTGCTCTGAGTATTTATAGGCAAATGCCCATGATAGATGCTTTGATGTTTGCGGTAGCTCTGGCTGTGGCGGCCATACCGGAGGCATTGAGTTCTATTGTAACCATTGTTTTGGCTCTAGGAACGCAAAAAATGGCTAAAGAAAATGCCATCATTAAAGAATTAAAAGCTGTGGAAAGCCTGGGTGCGGTATCCGTTATTTGTTCTGATAAGACAGGTACCTTAACGCAAAACAAGATGACCACGCAGAAAGTATTTGTTGATGGAAAACTTATTGGTGGAGAAGCTCTGGATATCAATAATGATATTCATAGGCAGTTATTAAATGCCGCAATATTAGCAAATGATGCGACAACTAATAATGGTCAGGAAATTGGCGACCCCACAGAGGTAGCTTTGGTTAATCTGGCCCAAAAATTAGATGTGGACGAAATTAAACATAGAAAAACCCATATCAGACTTTCTGAGTTGGCCTTTGATTCAGACCGTAAATTGATGAGTACATTGAATAATATCAATGGTAAGGCTACTGTATTAACTAAAGGTGCCTTGGATGTGCTTTTGCCTTTATGTACTCATATCTTGACCTCTGAGGGTAAAAGGCCGATAAGCGAGGAAGATAAGGCTTTAATCCTTTCTACCAATGAGGAGCTTTCCAAGCAAGGCTTGAGAGTATTGGCTTTTTCTTATAAAGATATTGAAAAAATCCGCGAGCTTACTTTAGATGATGAAAGGCATTATGTTTTTATCGGACTAATTTCTATGATTGATCCGCCGCGTCCAGAATCAATAAAAGCCGTAGCCGATGCTAAATTAGCCGGTATTAGAACAATTATGATTACAGGCGATCATAAGATCACTGCTTCGGCGATCGCCCGCCAAATCGGTATCTTGGATGATAATGATATTGCTATAGAAGGTTTAGAGCTGGATTCTCTCTCTGATGAAGAGTTGGATAATATGTTGTCAAAGATAGCTGTTTATGCCAGAGTATCTCCGGAGCATAAGATTAGAATTGTTGATGCTTGGCAAAGAAGAGGCAATATCGTCTCCATGACCGGAGACGGGGTCAACGATGCCCCGGCCTTGAAGCGAGCTGATATCGGCGTGGCTATGGGTCTGGTAGGTACAGAGGTTTCTAAAGATGCCTCGGCCATGATTCTGGCTGATGATAATTTTGCCACTATTGTGAAGGCCGTGACCAATGGGCGTAATATCTATACCTGTATCAAGAATTCTATTCAATTCCTGTTATCCGGCAATACATCAGGTATCTTGGTTGTTTTATATGCTGCTATAGCGGCATTACCTGTGCCTTTTGCCGCAGTGCATCTGCTCTTCATTAATCTTGTGACCGATAGTTTGCCTGCTATTGCTATAGGCATGGAGCCTCCTACGGGTCATTTACTCAGGCAGAAACCAAGAGATCCTAAGGAACCAATTCTCAATAAAATTTTTCTAAGACGTATTATTGTACAAGGCGTAATTATCGGCTTTTTTACCTTGATGGCCTTTTATTTTGGACTGAGTCAATCAGGAGCATTATTGGCCAGCACCATGGCGTTTGCTACTTTGACTTTGGCCAGGCTGTTCCATGGCTTCAATTGCAGAAGCGAAAAATCAATTTTTCGTTTAGGTTTCAAATCTAATATGTCTAGTGTATGGTCTTTTGTCACTGGTGTATTATTGCTTCATGCAGTGCTTTTTATACCAGTTCTGCAAAATCTCTTTTTAGTAGCCGAGCTCAGTTGGGAAAATCTGTTTATTATCTATATTCTGGCCTTTATGCCTACTGTAATTATTCAAGTTTACAAAATGATTAAAGAATATATAGAAGGCAAAAAACATGCCGTAATCAAGATTTAAACCATACTCAAACAATAGTTTTCATATGATGCAAGATAAAAAGCAGCAAGCTATTAGCTTGCCGCTTTTTTGTTTTGGCAAAGGTATTAGTTTTAGATAATTTGATAATTAGGCAATTCTTTTAAATTGTCCGTAGATAAAAAGGTAATACCGTTATTAATTTCGAAGCTGTTAAAATCTTTATCAATGTAATATGTAGGATTAAGGTTGATTGTAATACTTAATGCAGGTATGGTTATCATGTGTTTTTCCTTTTCCCATTTTACTTGATAACCGCAACTTTCAATTACTTTACGCAACGGGAAATATTTTTTATTATTGATTGTATAAGGTTTTTGATTTTTATTTAAATCTAATGCCTCATTATCGAATGATGCTTGGTTAATAGATGCGAAAGCACCGACGGAGAAAGTACCCAGGATCAATATCATAGACAGGCTTACAATTAAAAATATTTTTTTCATCATGATAGCTCCTTTTTATATTAGCTCTTTTTACTTAAAACATCTTCTATAAGCCTAGACCTTTATAAATAAAAAAAGTTTCTTATATTGATAGGTATTTGTAATTATCGAGCAGAAATTATATTCTTGAAAGATAGGAGGAGGCAAATGGATAAAAAACCGCTATCAATAGGACAAATTGCGGAGATAGAAATTAACGGCATTAGTCATCAGGGCCATGGCATTGGCCGTTTGCATAATTTTGCAGTATTTGTGCAAGGCGCTTTGCCGAAAGAAAAGGTAAAGGTCAGTATCAGCAGCATAAAAAAGAATTATGCCAAAGCTGATTTATTAGAGATACTAAGCCCTTGTGCTGAAAGAGTAGAGACGTTTTGTCCATATTATGACTCTTGTGGAGGCTGCCATTTGATGCATAGTGATTATAAAGCGCAACTAGCAATAAAGGAGAGTTTAGTAGCCTCAGCTTTGAGGAAAATAGGCCACTTTAATGATATAGTAATCTTGCCGATTTTGCCTTCACCCATGCCTCTTTATTATCGTAATCGCTGCCAACTGCATTGCCTTTGGCAGGATGGACAACTTTTGCTGGGATTTTTTGAACCAAAAAGTCATCGCTTGTGTGAGATAGAATCTTGTTCATTACTGGCTCCAGTTTTAAATGATATTCTAGCTGATCTGCCAAGTTATTTACAACAATGGGCTGCTAATCTATCTATGCTCAAACAAATTGATTTACGGACTGATTACAGTTTTTCACAAGTTTTTGTCAATCTTGTTTTTGAATCGATACAAGATGAACAGCAGCTAAAAGAGATGGCAGAGGATTTATTGTTGAGGTTTACTGCAATAAAATCCGTTTCTGCTCAGGTGAAAAAAGGTAAACCGTATTGGATACATTTGGCCGGTGTGAAATATATAGAGGAAAAAATTAGCGGATTATCTTTTTCTCATGCTCAAGGATCATTCTTGCAGATCAATCCCAGCCAAACGGAAAATTTGTATGCGGTCGCTTTGGACTTTGCCGCTATTAATAATAGTCAAACGGTGATCGATCTTTATTGTGGTATAGGCACTATCTCGCTATTGTTGGCGCGCAAGGCCCAACAAGTGGTTGCTGTGGAGGAGTTTGCCCCGGCAATCGAGCAAGCCAATATGAATGCAATCATTAACGATATAAACAATATACGTTTTATAACAGGAAAAGCGGAAGAAGTATTACCTGAACTGTTGAAAGAAGGATTGCATGCTAATGTTATAGTTTTAGATCCTCCCAGATCTGGTTGTGACAAAACCGTTATAGACACAGCACTGGCTATGAATGCGGAAAGAATTATTTATATATCTTGTGATCCGGCTACTATGTCTAGAGATTTAAGGCTTTTTTGCGGCTATAGGGTAGAAAAAGTCCAGCCAGTAGATATGTTTCCCCAAACGTGCCACGTTGAGTGCGTGATTCTGATGCAGCGTAGTGGTTTGAAAGACAAAAAGTAGGGTTTGACCAC